>JAAYTF010000072.1 GCA_012518125.1 Bacilli bacterium
GAGAAAAGCGGGTATAAGGGGGTCAAAGAACGGAAAAACAACCGCTATTCTCCTGCTGTCATCCGACTTGCGAGCGAACATGGCATCGACTTGGAGACGATTGAAGGAACGGGTCTCGGCGGCCGCGTAACTCGCAAAGATGTCTTGCGTGCGATCGAAGCGGGAACGCAGCCGAAAAAAGAAAAAACCATGCCGGAAAAAGCGAAAAAAGAGTTGACGGCTCCACCTGAAAAACAAGCGCCGGCCGTCGTCCATAAACAAGACCGTGAAATACCGGTCACCGGCGTCCGGAAAATTATCGCGGAAAATATGGTCCGGTCAAAAACGGAAATCCCTCACGCATGGATGCAAGTGGAAGTCGATGTGACCGGTTTGGTGAAATTGCGCAACAAAGTGAAAGATGCCTTTAAAGAAAGAGAAGGTTTCACGCTCACGTATTTCCCATTCTTCATATACGCTGTTGCGCAAGCATTAAGAGAATTCCCTGAATTAAACAGCACGTGGGCGAAAGACAAAATCATCCAACGGCACGAAATCAACCTCTCCATCGCTGTTGCAAAAGAAAATGAATTGTACGTTCCTGTCATCAAACATGCTGATGATAAAAACATAAAAGGCATTGCCAAAGAATTGAACAGGCTCGTTGAAAAGACGTACGCCGGCAAGCTTACGCAAGATGATGTGTCAGGGGGTACTTTCACGGTGAACAATACTGGCGTGTTCGGGTCCGTTTCATCAATGGGCATCATCAACTATCCGCAAGCAGCGATCTTGCAGGTCGAAAAAATCGTCAAACGCCCGGTCATCATCGACGACATGTTTGCAGCAAGGGATATCGTCAACTTGTCCTTGTCGATCGACCATCGCATCTTGGATGGATTGATTGCCGGACGCTTCATTCAACGCGTAAAAGACATTTTGGAAAATATGAACGAAGATACAGTCGATATTTAACGAAAACGTCAAAAAAACTGTCATTTGCTCAATCGCTTAGGCAAATGACAGTTTTTTTCTTTACAGCTTAAAATTGATATTCTAATTTGTTATTGTTAAAATATTTTAAAGAACAAAATTAAAATAATTAGGGGTTGAGTATAGATGAATTACGAGCAATTTATCCAAGACGTCGTGCGCGTAGCACGTCAAGATATGGTAGAGGCTGGATATGAAGAATTGCGGACTCCTGAAGAAGTCGAAAAAGCGCTCGAACGAAAAGGGACGACATTGGTGATGATCAATTCGATCTGTGGCTGCGCCGGGGGCATTGCGCGCCCAGCGGCGAAACAAGCGATCCATTACGACAAACGGCCGGATCATTTGGTCACCGTATTTGCTGGACAAGACCGCGAAGCGACGGAAAAAGCCCGTTCTTACTTCGGCGACTATCCACCATCTTCGCCATCTTTCGCATTTTTGAAAGACGGCCAAATCGTGACTATGGTCGAACGCCACGAAATCGAAGGCCATACGCCGATGGAAGTGGTCAACAAATTGCAGGCCATTTTCGATGAACATTGCGAGGATATGACGGAATAAATGGACAAGACTGTTTGTTACAAACAGTCTTGTTTTTTAAGAGGAGATGACCCGTGAAAATTGGCTATCGAACGATCAAAACAGCGATCGCCACGCCGATTGCTGTTTTTATTTCGCAAATGCTTGATGTATCCAACATCGTCGCAGCGGGCATTTTGACGATCCTTTGCATCCAACCTTCGCGGAAAAAATCCGTGCTCACCGCTTGGGAACGATTTAGCGCGTGCCTTTTGGCAGTCGTGTTTTCGATCGTTTTTTTCGAACTGCTCGGATACTCGATTGTTACACTCGGCTTGCTGCTCGCTTTTTTTATACCCGCGGCAGTGTTTTTGAAAATAGACAGTGGCATTTTGACCGGCACCGTCATCACCTTGAACATTTTTCACTTCGGCATGATCAATACGACGTTTATTAAAGAGCAGCTAATGCTCATCGGCATCGGGATTGGCACCGGCCTCGTCGTAAACCTCTACATGCCAAGTATGGACAAACAATTGCAATCGCTGCAAAAACAACTGGAAGAGAAATTCAAAATCATCTTCAAGGAAATCGCCCGTTTTCTCCGGGAAGAAACATACGATTGGCAAGGGAAGGAAATCACCGACGTTTATGACATTTTTGAAGTCGCCGAGGAACTCGTCGAGCGCGACAAGGAAAATCATTTTTTCCGCGGGACGCACTTTTATGAAGCATATTTTACGATGCGGAAACGGCAATTTTCATTAATGAAACAGATGCTCCCGGTTGTCACACGCATCCCTAAAGAAGAGGGGCTCGAGATCGCCGAATTTTTCGAAACGTTGAGCGAAGCGATTCATCCGGGGGATACGTCGGTCATTTATTTGCAAAAGATAAATGATTTGAAAAAACGGTTGGAAGAAAAACCGTTGCCGAAAACGAAAGAAGAGTTACATGCGCGTGCCAACCTTTTTCAATTGTTGTTTCTCATCGAGGCGTATTTGCAACTAAAAACGAATTATTTCACCTACAATAAAAAAGGAAGACAAGGAATCTTTCGTTCCCGTCTTCCACTTTAGAGCAGTGCAATGCCGCTGAATCCAGCAGTAAGCATCGATATGACCATCAAAAACACTAAAAAATAAATGAAAACTTTACGTCTTTTTTCGCGTCTGCTAGGTTTTTTTGGCATGTTTTTTTGTTTTTTTGACACTACCGCACACCTCTTTATACTATATATATGTATATTGTAGCTTTTAATGATAAAATGGACAAGTGTACACCGTTAATTTTGAATGGAGGATCATGGAATTATGCAAACAACTCGAAAAAGCCCGAAAAAAATCGCACATATCGGGATCGCTGTTCGCAACCTCGAAGACACGTTGCCATTTTATACAGAACAGCTCGGACTTGAACTTGAAGGGGTTGAAGAAGTCGAAAGCGAACAAGTGAAAGTCGCCTTTTTGAAAATCGGTGAAACGAAAATCGAATTGCTCGAACCGTTAAGCGAAGCTTCAGCCATCCATAAATATTTGGAGAAAAACGGCGAAGGCATCCACCATATCGCATTAGAAGTGGATGACATTGAAGCGCGCTTAAAACATTTGAAAGAAAACGGTGTCCGCCTCATCAACGAGGAACCAAAAATCGGTGCAGCAAATGCGAAAATTGCCTTTTTGCACCCGAAATCCTCGTATGGCGTACTATATGAATTATGTCAATACGAAGGAAGTGAAGCATAATGGATATTTACGAAAAGATTGATGAACTGTATCACCGCAGAAGACTTGTCGAACTTGGCGGCGGCGATGAAAAGATCGAGCAGCAATATAAAAGAGGAAAATTAACGGCAAGAGATCGCATCAATTATTTGCTCGATGAAGACTCATTCGTCGAATTGAATCCGTTTATGGAACACCGTGCGAAAGACTTCGGCATGGATAAAGTCAAAGCTTACGGCGAAGGGGTCGTCACCGGCTACGGGAAAATCAACGGCCGTCCTGTCTACATTTTCGCACAAGATTTCACCGTGTTCGGTGGCGCTTTAGGCGAAATGCACGCGAAAAAAATTGCCAACATCATGGATTTGGCTGCCAAAAATGGCGTGCCAATCATCGGCCTAAACGACTCCGGCGGTGCGCGCATCCAAGAAGGGGTCGCGTCTTTGGACGGTTATGGACACATTTTCTACCGCAACTCGATCTACTCTGGCGTCGTGCCGCAAATTTCTGTCATCATGGGGCCAAACGCGGGTGGAGCCGTTTATTCGCCTGCGATTACGGACTTTATCATCATGGTTGAAAAAACGTCCAAGATGTTCATTACCGGCCCGAAAGTCATCGAAGCGGTGACGGGAGAAAAAATTTCCGACGAAGATTTAGGTGGAGCGAGAGTCCACAACACAAAAAGCGGCAACGCCCATTTCAGTGCGAAAACGGAAGAGGAAGCGTTAGATCTCGTCAAAAAACTGCTCAGCTATATGCCGAACAACTTTAAAGAAAAACCGCCGGTCGTCCCTTATGAAAAAGACGACGACCATTACCGCGGCGATTTGACGGAAATCGTACCATTTGATACGACAAAACCATATGATATTAAAGACGTCATCAACGAAGTAGTCGACGAAGGAAGTTTCTTTGAAGTACATAAAGATTTTGCGAAAAACATGGTCGTAGGTTTCGCAAGAATCGCCGGACGTCCAGTCGGTTTAGTGTGCAACCAACCGAAGTACATGGCTGGAGGGCTCGATATCGATTCGAGCGACAAAGCGGCTCGCTTTATTCGTTTCTGTGACGCATTCAACATTCCGATCATCACGTTTGAAGACGTGACCGGTTTCTTCCCGGGCGTCCAACAAGAACACGGCGGCATCATCCGTCACGGGGCGAAAATTTTATACGCTTATTCGGAAGCGACCGTGCCGAAAATCACCGTCATCGTACGCAAAGCTTACGGCGGTGCGTACGTGGCATTAAACAGTAAAGCGATCGGTGCCGATATCGTCTATGCATGGCCGAATGCGGAAATAGCCGTCATGGGCCCTGAAGGGGCTGCCAACATCATCTTCGCAAAAGAAATCGCCGAAAGCGATGACCCGGAAAGAACACGTCAAGAAAAAATCAACGAATATAAACAAAAGTTCGCCAACCCTTATGTCGCCGCAGGGCTCGGCATCGTCGATGATGTCATCGATCCGCGTGACACGCGACTAAAACTCGTTCAAGCGTTGGAAATGCTTGAAAACAAAGATGAAAAACGCCCTGAGAAAAAACACGGAAATATCCCATTATAAAAAAATTAAAGGGGAATGAGAGCGATGGTTCAAATCAACAAAGAACGGTTAATCAATCGTTTTATCGAGTTGGTTCAAATTGACTCGGAAACAAAACATGAAGCAAGCATTGCCGCTTACATGAAACGTGAACTTGAAAAATTAAACGTGATCGTCGAAGAGGACGAGGCAAGGACGAAGACAGGACACGAAGCAAACAACATCATCGGGACGTTGAAAGGGACCGGTTCTCATTCTCGCTCCATCTTTTTCTCATCCCATATGGACACCGTCACGCCAGGTCAAAACGTCAAGCCGCAAATAAAAGACGGCTGGATCACTTCGGATGGAACGACCATTTTGGGAGCCGATGATAAAGCGGGAATTGCTGTCATTTTTGAGCTGATCCACGTCTTAATAGAAAACGATATTGACCACGGTGACATCCAGTTTATTTTTACCGTCGGTGAAGAATCCGGCCTTGCTGGGGCAAAAGCGCTCGACCGTTCATTGATCGATAGCGAATTCGGCTTTGTCCTTGACAGTGACGGTCCGGTCGGCAATATCGTCGTTGCCGCTCCTTACCAGACGAAATTTACCGCTGAAATTTTCGGCAAATCGGCGCACGCCGGTGTGGCACCGGAAAAAGGGGTTTCAGCGATTACGACAGCGGCCAAAGCGATTGCCAAAATGACGCTCGGCCGAATCGATGAAGAAACGACGGCGAATATCAGTTATTTCCAAGGCGGAAAAAAGGCGCAGACGAATATCGTCACCGATTACGTCTATATCGAAGGCGAAGCCCGTTCCATCCAAAAAGATAAACTCGACCGCTTGATTGACGACATACGCAAACATTTCGAAATGACGGCAACAACGTTTGGGGCAAAAGCGGCGTTGACGTTCACCGAAATGTACCCGGGCTTTTCGATCAATCAAGAACACGAAGTTGTAAAAATTGCCCAACGGGCGGCAAAAAGCTTGAATCTTTCCAGCGAACTTTTGACAAGCGGCGGAGGAAGCGACGCCAACATTTTCAATTCCATCGGCATTCCGACCGTCAATTTGTCCGTCGGTTATGAACACATTCATACGACGAACGAAAGAATTTTAATTGATGATTTGGTTCGTTTGGCCGAATTGTCCGTCGAAATCGTCAAACAGTCGTTCCGTTGACCAACTCCAATCCAAAAGGGCGAGTTTTCATGGCAAAAAGCAGAGTGATTTTTCACGTTGACATGAACAGTTTTTATGCATCCGTGGAAATGGCGCACAATAAAGCGTTGAAAGGGAAACCTGTCGCCATCGCGGGAAACCCGAAGGAAAGAAGGGGCATCATCGTAACGAGCAGCTACGAAGCCCGGGCGTACGGGGTCAAAACGACGATGCCAGTTTGGGAAGCGAAAAAGCTGTGCCCGGATTTGATCGTCATTCCGCCGAATTTTCCGCTTTACCGCAAAATGTCGGCAAAAATTTTCAAACGCCTTGCCGAATTTACACCGATCATCGAGCCGGTTTCCATCGATGAAGGTTACATGGACGTGACGAATCACCCGACGCACCCTGTTAAATTGGCAAAACAAGTGCAACAAGCCTTGCTTAAAGAACTCGATATTCCTTGCAGCATCGGCATCGGCCCGAACAAATTCCTTGCCAAAACCGCTTCAGACATGAAAAAACCCCTCGGCATCACCATATTGCGGATCCGTGATTTGCCTCAAAAATTGTGGCCGTTGCCGATTGATAAAATGTACGGCGTCGGCAAAAAAACGGCTGAAAAAATGCGCAAACTGAACATTCAGACGATCGGCGACTTGGCCAAAGCGGATGTTTACGCCTTGTCAAAAATGTTGGGCATAAACGGCGAACGGCTCATTCAACGGGCAAACGGCATCGACCCGAGAAGAGTCGATCCGGATGCGGTCCACGATTTTAAAAGCATCGGCAACTCGACGACATTGCCTTATGACACCATCGATGAAGCAAAAATCAAACAAGTGTTGGCCAATTTGACCGAAAGGGTGGAAGAACGGCTCTATCGGAGGCATTTAAAAGGCAAAACCGTGCAGCTGATGATCCGCTACTACGACCGAAAGACGATTACACGCAGCAAAAAGCTGCAGCAATACGTGCAGACGAAGGAAGAAATTCTGCCGGTCATCCTCTATCTGTTGGAGGAACATTGGAACCGGAAGCCTGTCCGTCTGCTCGGTGTCACCGTCCAAGATTTGTTGGAAGAAAAATATGTCGTCGAGCAGCTCGATTTGTTCACGTACGAAAAGCGCAACCGTGAAATCGCCATGGAAAAGACGGTGGAACGGTTGAAAGAAAAATACGGGGAACGGGCGTTTGTAAATTGGAAAGACGAACCATTCACCGACGAAGAGAGCGAACTTTACCGGACGAGCTTCCAAAAAGATTTCCTCGACGATTACAAAGAAATCGATGAATAAAAAAACACCGGAAAGGATTCCGGCGTTTTTTTATTTTAACAACGTTTTGGCGACCGCTTCGTTCAACTTTCCGCCTGGATAACGGACCGGCAAATCGTAAAATGTCGTCTGCCGCAAGACGCTCTTCCGATGGGAAAACGTTTCAAAGCTGAACTTGCCGTGGTAAGCCCCCATTCCACTTGCACCGACGCCGCCGAACGGCAAATGAGGGTGGGCGACATGGTACAGCGTATCATTCACGCAACCTCCGCCGAAAGAGATTGAATGAAACAGCTTTTCTTCATTCTTTTTGTTGTTTCCAAAATAATAGAGCGCAAGCGGTCTTTCGTGTTGTTGGATCGTTGCGATGACTTCGTCCAAATCCCGATACGACATGACCGGCAAAATCGGCCCAAATATTTCTTCCTGCATGACCGGATCGTCCCACGTGACATCCGTTACGATCGTCGGTTCGATCGTCAACGTTTCTTTGCTGTAATTTCCACCGTGATAAATTTTCACATTTTCCAACAAGCCCAAAAGCCGTTCAAAATGGTTTTTGTTGATGATGCGCGCATAATCTTCATTTTTCAACGGACGTTTGCTGTAAAAGTGCTGAATGTACTTTTTCATCGCTTTCAACAGTTTCATATACACTTTTTCGTGCACGTAAACGTAATCCGGCGCGATGCACGTCTGACCAGCGTTCGTGTATTTCCCCCAGACGATCCGTTTTGCCGCAAGTCCGACGTTGACATCCCGGTCGACGATCGTCGGGCTCTTTCCACCCAGCTCCAACGTGACGGGTGTTAAATGTTTGCTCGCTTTTTCCATGATGATTTTGCCGACTCGTGTACTGCCCGTAAAGAAAATGTAATCGAATTTTTGTTCGAGCAGTTGTTCCGTCGTTTCTTTTCCGCCTTCGACGACGGCGACAAACGTTTCGGAAAACGTGTCGGAAATCATTTGATGAAGCAAATGCGACGAATGGATCGCCAGTTCAGACGGCTTGATGACGACCGTATTGCCAGCGGCGATCGCCCCGATGGCGGGCAAGAGCGAAAGTTGAAACGGATAGTTCCACGGCGATATGTTCAAGACGACGCCGTACGGCTCGTATGTGATGTAACTTTTCGTCCCTTTGTGCGTAAGCGGGGCTGGGACTTCTTCATCTTTCATCCAATCTTTCAAATGTTTTAACATAAAATCGATTTCGCTGTAAAGGATGCCAATTTCCGTTGTGAATGATTCATGTCGCGATTTGTTCAAGTCGGCTTTTAACGCTCGATACATGTCTTTTTCATACTTTTTGATCATCGATTTGAACTTTTTCAACTGTTCGATGCGAAAATCGTACGTCCTAGTCTCCCCGGAAAGGAAGTATCCTCTCTGTTTGGCGACGAGCTCCTTCACGAACCATCAACTCCTTCATCATTATTTGATTTTATACGTAAAGAGGTCGTAGGCGATTTTCGTGTTGTCAAATACGTCCGTGGCCTCTTTTAAGAGCGTATCTTTGACGGTCAATTGATAGCGAGATGAAATATGGGTCAAAATGAGCTGTTTGACAGACGCTTTTTTTGCCAATGTCGCAGCTTCATGGGCGGTTGCATGATGATATTGCTTCGCCAGATCTTTTTTCGAATGATCGAATGTCGCTTCATGGACGAGCACATCCGAACCTTTGATGAAAGGGATGAAGTTTTCGTTGTACTTTGTGTCGCCGAAAATCGTGATGACTTTACCTTTTTTTGGCGGACCGACGACATCTTTCCGGTAAATGACCGTTCCATCTTCAAGCACCGTTTTTTCTTGTTCTTTGATTTTACGGTAAATCGGCCCAGGTTTGATGCCCATATTTATTAATTTGTCGACGAGCAACTCGCCGATTTGGTCCTTTTCTGTGATCCGAAAACCGAAACTTGTAATATTATGGTCCAATTTCTTCGTTTCAACGATGAAACGTTCGTTTTCCAAAATTTTTCCTTCTTGCTCAATTTCGACGTAATGGATCGGATACGTGAGATGTGTGCGGCTGACGGATAGGCTCGTTGCGACGAATTTTTTGATGCCCGGTGGGCCGTAAATCGTCACCGGCTCCTCGCCATCCAAAAATGAACGGCTGCTTAACAATCCCGGTAAGCCGAATATGTGATCCCCATGCAAATGGGTAATGAAAATGTTCGTGATTTTACGTGGTTTCAACGTCGTGCGCAAAATTTTGTGCTGCGTCGCTTCACCACAATCAAACAACCACAATTCATTGATTTCATGCAGCAAATTCAACATGATCGCCGATACGTTTCTCTCTTTAGAAGGCATTCCTGCTGCAGTCCCCAAAAACGTAAGTTCCATTCGTCATGACTCCTCAAACTCTTGATTTTGGAATATATACGTATTCTACCATATAAATAAACATAAATTAAAAATCTAATGAAGTAAACTTGAAGGAGTGTCTTTTTCAAAATTGTAAACATTGTTTATCAAAAAGAACAACGTTGACATTCGAACACAATTGATTTAAGATGAATAAAGAAGGATCGAAATATTTTTGCGAGGTGGTTAAAATGCACGTTGATGAAAACACTTACTCGTTTGATGAATTTTTGAAAGCACGGGACGAATATAACGATTTTCTCGACAACGAGTTTTTGCAGTTGGCCGCCAAACATTACATCAAAGATGAATGGGAGCAATTGTACGAAAAAATTAAAACGCTTTCAGAAGAAACGTCATTTCATTATCGGCACATTGCTAACGAAATTTCCAAAATAGAAAACCAGCCGAAGATCGAACATTATAATGCTTACAACAAACGCGTCGACCGTATCATTAGGACAAAACAACAAGCGGACATGGAAGAAGACCTGTTTAAACGGGCGCTTTTTTCCAAAGAAACGTCGAAATGGGAACAAGTTTTGTCCCGATTTTTGTTCCACCACAACGGAGAAGCAGGAATCATGTGCCCGGTAGCTTGTACGGACGGTCTCGTCGACATCCTCCGTACGTTTGAACATGAATTGAATGACGAGTTGAAAGAGATTTTGCGCCACGTAACGGAAGGGATCGACGGGGATTTTGGCATCGGGGCCCAGTTCATGACCGAAATCCAAGGCGGTTCGAACATCCCGGCCAACGTGTTGAAAGCGGTCAAAGCGGGCGATCATTGGCGGCTGTACGGTTCCAAATTTTTCTGTTCCGCGATCCACGCCGACTATTCCGTCGTCACGGCAAGGGTCGACAATACCGAGCATGTCGGGACGTTCATCGTTCCACTTTGGAAAACGAGGGAACGCAAAGAACGAAACCATCTCGTCATCAATCGACTGAAGTCGAAGTTGGGCACGACGGAACTCGCATCAGCCGAAGTCATCTTCAATGGCGCAAAAGCGTACCAAATCGGCCCGCTCGAAAAAGGTGTCGCCATTGCGGTCGGGATCGTCTTGACGAAATCACGCTTGGACATTGGCGCGGCAAGCAGCGCGTTCATGCTGCGGGCGGTGCGTGAAGCGCTCCAATACAGCCAGTTCCGTGAAGTCTTTGGCCGCAGAATTGAAGATTTCCCGTTGGCAAAAGGGCAACTGCTCGACATGGAACATACAGCAAAACGGACGACAGCGGCAGTCTTCAAAATTTACGATGAATTTTTCAAACAGGAAAATTGGTACCATAAGCAATTGAGCGAAGAAGAAAAGAAACGTCAATTCGTTTTGCGCGAGCTCATTTTGTTGCAAAAGATAAAAGCGGCGCATGATACGGTAGACACGGTCCGGACGGCCATATCCATCTTCGGCGGCAACGGGGTGATCGAAGATTTCTCTTCCTTGCCGAGACTGTTCCGCGACGCGATGGTCAACGAATTGTGGGAAGGGCCGAAAAATGTGTTGCTGGCGCAAATTCACCGTGACATCAAACGTGCGTCGAAATGGTATGAGCCGAAAGCATTCATCAAAGATCTGCTCGAAGGTGTCGATGGACAAATCGTCGAACGTTTCCAAGAACGGATGCAATCATTGATGGACATCGATTTGTACGCCGAGCCGAATGAACAAACGATCCGCGACGCAAAAGAGTGGGCCCGCTTTTGTGATGAATTGTTTTATGAATATCAAGAACAAGCATGGAAAGAAATCGGCGATGCGCCGATCGTCAAAACATATTCGTTCAAAAAACAGTTGTAAGGAGTGAAGAGGATGATTTCGATCAATATTGGTGAATTGCTGAAGCATCGTGCATACATTTCGCCGAATGTGGAAGGTTACATCGGCCGAAAACGGTACAGCTTTTTCGACATGAACGAACGTGCCAACCGATTCAGCCATTTGTTGCAAGAAAAAGGGATTCAGAAAGGGGACCGCATTGCCTTATTTGCCAAAAACAACGAAGATTTCATCACCGCCTTTTTCGGGGCGGCAAAACAAGGCGTCATCACCGTGCCGATCAACTGGCGTTTGCAAACGGATGAAATCGTCTATATTTTAAGCAATGCTGCGCCTTCTTTGCTCATCTATGACGAATGCTTCAAAGAGAAAATCGCTGACGTTTTAAAACGGCATCGAATCGAAACGATCGTCTCAGGAACCGAGACGTTCGCCGAATCGTTAGCAAATTTCCCTACGGATGAACCGAAAATGCAATCGAAAGATGATGACACGATTCTCATCATGTATACATCAGGGACGACAGGAAAGCCGAAAGGGGCGATGATTACCCATACAAACTTGTTTGCCGCTTCCATCGGCATGTCGCACGTCATCGATTGGTGGTTCGGCGACCGCTTCCTTTCCGTCGCACCGTTTTTCCATATCGGGGGATTTGCACCGATCATCACGAACTTGCACAACGGCAGCACCGCCGTTTTGATGGAAGACTTCGATCCGGTCGAAGTTTGGCAAGTGATTGAAAAAGAAAAAATTACTACGATGATGACCGTGCCGGTCATGCTGCAATACATGTTGAAAGTGTATGACAAGGTCAAAACCGATTACCGTTCCATTCGCAACATTACGTGCGGGGCATCGCCGGTTCCGGAAACGATCATCCGCGCCTTTGACAACATGGGCATTTCTGTGCAACAAGTTTACGGCATAACCGAATATACAGGGGCGGTATCGTTTTGGAAAAAAATAATGGATGAAACGAAGATCCGTTCCATGGGGAAAACGGTCTTCCACGGCAACATCAAAATCGTCGATCCGGATACGAAAAAGACGCTGGGGCCGAATGAAATCGGTGAAATTGTTCTTAGCGGGCCGCAAGTGTTCAAAGGATATTGGCAAAATGAAGCAGAGACGAAAAAAGTGCTCATCGATGGCGAATATTATTCCGGCGACCTCGGCAAAATCGATGAAGATGGGTTCATCTACGTCATCGATCGTTTGAAAGACATGATCATAAGCGGCGGTGAAAACATTTATGCATCCGAGGTCGAAAACGCCATCCGCACGCTTTCCGGGGTGATCGATGTCGCTGTCGTCGGCATTCCGCACGAAAAATGGGGCGAGGTGCCAAAAGCGTTCGTCGTCAAAGCGGAAAACGCTTCGATTGACGAGGAAGATATCATCAACGCATGCCGGGAAAAATTGGCTTCGTTCAAAGTCGTAAAAGCCGTCCAATTCGTTGATGAACTTCCGCGAAACGCGGCCGGAAAAGTGTTGAAACACGTATTGAAAACGACATACGAAAAGGTTTGATAAAAACACTGCTCATTCATCCCGGAAATGTTGCCAGATGAATGAGCAGTGTTATGTTTTCATGTCATCGATGACTTTAGTGAAAAGTCCGCTGATCACTTTCGTCAGACGTAAAATATGTTCTTTGATTTCTTCTTCGCTGCGGCCAGGATAATGGTAAAAAGTGATCATGATGCCGTTCAAAGCGGAAAAAAAGGCATGTGAATAAATGCGAACATTTTCTTCGAGCCCATTCTGCCTGAACCCTTCATCAAATATCGCCAAAAACTCCCTGATCGCGTTGTTGAATTTTTCCAAGTGGTCTTCGACGAGCGTATAATCCAGCATGAAATACGACATCATTTTGAAAAACAACGGATTGTTCAATAAATATTGGATAAATGCTTCGCCGATTTCTTCGATCGACATCTGTTTTCGTCCGGAAAACGTTTCTTCGAATTGCGCAAACATTTCGGAAATCTTCAACAGGAACGATTCGATGAACAGCTCGTCTTTATCGTCAAAATGGCGGTAAATCAAAGCGGGGGAAATGCCGGCTTCTTTGGCGATGTCGCGCATGCTCACTTCGGAAATTTTCTTTTCGCCGAACAATTTCAACGTCGCCGTCAAAATCATTTGTTTCCTCGCTTCTCGTTCCGCTTCTTTCAATTCACTCAACGTACGGTAATTTTGATCCAATGTCAAGCCCCCCAATGGCGTTGAAACGGTTTCAACATCCTTCATTCTTACTTCATTATTAAGTTTCCACGGAATCTTTGTCAAGCAACTAAAATGCAGGCGTCTCATACTTTCCATAGGACAGGGACATGTGAACTGGTCGGGGCAGCACATGCATTTCAGCGGCTTTGCTTCAAAAAAACGTTGTATGATATAATAATACGAACAATGTACATCGTAGTGGGGGAACAAGCAGCATGTCAAATGTGACACCGATGATGCAACAATACTTGCGGATCAAAGCACAACACAAGGATGCTTTTTTATTTTTCCGACTTGGCGACTTTTACGAACTTTTCTACGACGATGCGATCAAAGCGGCGCAAGAGTTAGAAATAACGTTGACGAAACGCGATGCCAATTCTGAAAATCCGGTTCCGATGTGCGGCGTGCCGCACCATAGCGCGGACCGCTACATCAAAACGCTCGTCGACAAAGGATACAAAGTCGCCATTTGCGAACAAGTCGAAGACCCGAAAGAAGCAAAAGGTGTCGTCAAACGAGAAGTCGTGCAAATCATTACGCCGGGGATGGTCATGGACGCTTCGATGCTGAGCGAATCGGAAAACAACTACATCGCGAGCGTCTCGGCATACGACGATGAACAATTCGTCATCGTGTT
The DNA here is from genome assembly GCA_012518125.1 of Bacilli bacterium. Classification (GTDB taxonomy): domain Bacteria; phylum Bacillota; class Bacilli; order Bacillales; family Amphibacillaceae; genus Pseudogracilibacillus. The sequence continues at coordinate 14,233 of JAAYTF010000072.1, forward strand.
TCATGAACTGTCGACCGGCGAATCGCAGCTCATTTTGATCGAAGACGGTTTTGAGGCCGTCATACACGAATTGGATAAACAACAAGTAAAAGAAGTCGTCGTCGATTCAAAGTTTCCGGAAACGTACCAAGAACGAATCAAAAAACAATTGCAAGCGGTCATTTCCATCGAAGATGATGTAAAATTCATCGGCGAATTCCGCCATCTGTATGACGAATTGACGGATGAACGGTTCGTCCATGCCTTTAGCAGGATGCTCAATTATATCGAAAATACGCAAAAACGTTCGCTCAATCATTTGCAGAAGCCGAAAGTGATCGAATTGAAGCAATACTTGTCGCTCGACATGTATTCGAAACGGAACTTGGAACTGACCGAAACGATCATGAAAAAAACGAAGTACGGTTCCCTGCTTTGGGTGCTGGACGAAACGGTCACCGCGATGGGCGCAAGGATGTTAAAAAAGTGGATCGAACGCCCGCTCATCAATGAAAAAGCGATCAACCGGCGTCTCGATATGGTCGAAGCGATCAAAGACCAATTCATCGAACGCGAAGAACTGCGCGAAGCGTTAAAAAATGTCTATGACATGGAACGCTTGGCGGGCAGGGTCTCTTTCGGAAACGTGAATGCGCGCGATTTGATACAACTGAAGCAATCGTTAAAACAAATCCCTGCCATTAAACAAATCATCGCACGGCTGGATAATGCGGAATGGCAACGGACGAATGAAGCGCTCACGTACCCGGAAGAACTCGTCGATCTATTGGAACGAAGCATCGTCGATGATCCGCCAGCTTCCGTGACGGAAGGCAACATCATCAAACCACATTTCAACGAACAACTCGACCAATACCGCGAAGCATTGAAAAACGGCAAACAATGGATCCTCGATCTCGAACAAAAGGAACGGGAACGAACGAACATCAAATCATTGAAAGTCGGCTTCAACAAAGTGTTCGGCTATTATATCGAAGTGACGCACGCCAACAAACATTTGGTGCCGGAAGACCGCTACGAACGAAAACAGACGCTCAGAAATGCGGAGCGTTACGTCACGCCTGAATTGAAAGAAAAAGAAGCGCTCATTTTGGAAGCGGAAGAAAAAAGCATCGACTTGGAATATCAACTGTTCGTCGAAATTCGGGAACGCGTGAAAACGTACATCGAAACGATCCAAGAGATCGCCCGCTTGATCAGCGAAATCGACGTGCTCCAATCATTTGCCGAAGTGAGCGAACAAAACAATTACACACGGCCCACGTTCGACCAAAATGAAGTGATCATCAAAGAAGGAAGACACCCTGTCATCGAAAAGGTGATGGAAGACGGCTTGTTCGTCCCGAACGATGTCCATTTGAACGACGAAAGGTCGATTTTGCTCATCACCGGACCGAACATGTCAGGAAAAAGCACGTACATGCGGCAACTTGCGCTCATCAACATCATGGCGCAAATCGGCTGTTTCGTCCCGGCCAAAAGCGCACAACTGACGATTTTTGATCAAATTTTTACGCGCATCGGCGCCGCCGACGACCTCGTGCGCGGACAAAGCACGTTCATGGTCGAAATGCTTGAAGCCAATCACGCATTGACGAAAGCGACGAAACAAAGTTTGATTTTGCTCGATGAAATCGGACGCGGCACAAGCACGTACGACGGCATGGCGTTGGCGCAGGCGATCGTCGAATACATCCACGACCATATCGGTGCCAAAACGTTGTTTTCAACACATTACCACGAATTGACGGAACTTGAAGACCGTTTGCCGAACGTCAAAAACGTTTTCGTTCGCGCAGAAGAATACGAAAACGACGTCGTGTTTCTCCATAAAGTGGAGGAAGGGCGCGCGAACAAAAGCTACGGCATCCACGTCGCCAAACTCGCCAATCTGCCAGCACCATTGATTAAACGGGCGCAACAGATTTTGAACGAGTTGGAAAAAGGAAGCCGCGATTCGTACACGCCGGTGTTGACCGACAACGGCCAGCTGTCCTTTTTTATCGTCGATGATGAACGGAAAAACAATCCGTCGACGGACGCTGAAGCGAGCGCCATCGAAAAGATAAAATCGCTCAACATCAACGAAATGACGCCGCTTGATGCGTTGAACATGCTGAATGATTTAAAGCTGCTCCTCGAGAAAGGAATGGATGAACGGTGAAAATTCATCAACTTCCCGAATCGTTGGCGAATAAAATAGCCGCTGGCGAAGTCGTCGAACGTCCCGCTTCCGTCGTCAAAGAACTCGTTGAAAACAGCATCGACGCTAACAGCACGTACATTAAAGTGACGTTGCAAGAAGCCGGATTGAAACAGATCGCAGTCGCCGATAACGGCGACGGCATGAGCGAAATCGATTGTAAACGGGCATTTTTGCGCCATGCGACGAGTAAAATTAAGTATGATGCCGACTTGTTCCATATCAAATCGTTGGGGTTCAGGGGCGAGGCGCTTGCGAGCATCGCTTCCGTAAGCAAACTGACCCTCATTTCTTCCGAAGGTGACGAGCCGGCGACGAAACTGTATTTGGAAGCAGGCGAAATTAAAGAGGAAACGAAAGTCGATTTAAGAAAAGGCACGGAAATCATCGTCAACGACTTGTTTTACAACACACCGGCTCGTTTGAAATACATCAAATCGCTCCATACCGAATTGGGGCACATCACTGACATCATCAATCGTTATGCGCTCGCTTATCCACATATCCGTTTCGAACTGTATCATAATGATAAACTGATTTTCAAAACGACCGGATCGGGCAATAAACTGCAAGTGATCAGCCAAATTTACGGGCTCGAAGCCGCCAAACAAACACTTCATGCAAAAACATCAACGCTCGATTTTGAAGTCGAAGCGTTTCTCGTAAAACCGGAAATCACCCGTGCAAACCGCAATTACATGACGTTGATCGTAAATGGGCGTTACATCCGTAATTTTCGCCTTGCAGAAGCGATCATTCGCGGATATGGCACGTTGCTTCCGATCCACCGATACCCGATCGCCATCCTTTACATTACGCTCGACCCGGTATTGGTCGATGTCAACGTCCATCCGACGAAGTTGGAAGTACGTTTCAGCAAAGAACAAGAATTGATGGAAGTCATCGAACGGTTGATCCGTGAAACGTTTAAAAAAGAGACGTTGATCCCGGAAGTGAAACACCGACAGACGAAAAAGCGGAAGACCGAACAAAAGGCGTTTCAATTGCATTTGCCGGCAAGGTCGGAAACCGAAACGGAAACAGATGAAAAAACGGTGTCATATGTAGATAAAACAAACGAACCGGTGCAAACCGTAAACGAAAGTGTGCCGACCAACCATTTTGATGGAAAGCAGCTTAAAGCGTCAATGGAAACACCTCAAACGAAGACCGAGGAATCCGATGCTGGAAAAACCGAACGGATCCCGCGCATGTATCCGATCGGTCAATTGCAAGGGACGTACATTTTGGCACAAAATGAACGAGGGTTGTACATGATCGACCAACATGCGGCGCAAGAAAGGATCAAATATGAATTTTACAAAAAGCAACTGGCAAAACCGGTTGAACAAGAACAACAGCTGCTCATGCCGCTTACATTCGAATTTACACCGGAAGAAGCGATTTTGATTGAAAAATATAAAGAAGAACTTAAAGCCTTCGGCATCCATTTGGAACATTTCGGCGGAAAAACGTACACTGTCCGCTCGCATCCGACATGGTTTCCGAAGGGCGAAGAAGAACAAATCATCCGCGACATCGTGCATCAAGTGATTGAAAACGAAAAAATCGACCTTGAATCGTTGCGCGATGAAGTGGCGGCGTTAATGGCCTGCAAACGTTCGATCAAAGCGAACCATCATTTAAGCTTGAAAGAAATGGAACAGCTCTTGGAAGATTTGCGCAAAACGGACGATCCGTTCACTTGCCCTCACGGGAGACCGGTCATCGTCCATCAATCATTTTATGAAATCGAGAAAATGTTTAAACGAATCATGTAAAGGACTACGCATAAATAAACGTCCATAAGCTATCCTAATATTGTAAAAAACATTTCATCATAGAGGATGCTTATGGAAACACAACAACGTCTCATCTTATTTTTGAATCGGCTGCTTTCCAATTATTTCGTCGTACATACGAAATGGTACCGTTACCAATGGTTTGCCAAAGGGCCACACGTCATTTTACTGAAAAAAACGTTCAGGCAATTTCAAGAAGCCTGGGAAAAAGATTTGCAATTAATTGCCGAACATATTTTATATCTTAATGGAAAACCGTTTGCAACAATGGTAAAATTTATAAAAGAGTCTTCACTCGAAGAAGCGCAAGCCGATGATTTGGAAAGTGAAATGTTCGAGCAAATCGAACGCGACTTGCGCGCAATCGTCCATGACATTGAAAAAGAAGGCATTCCGCTCGCCAAAGAGGCGGAAGACCTTTTCACGATTTTTTTCTTGTTGCAAATCCAATCGAATATCCGGCGTATTTTAAACGAATGCCGCGACATATCATTTGACTAGTAAGGGGATATCGGTGAATAAAGTATTATCCATCGTCGGTCCAACAGCGGTGGGAAAAACAGCGTTGAGCATTGAACTCGCGAAAACGTTCCCGGCTGAAATCATCAGCGGCGATTCGATGCAAATTTATAAAGGGATGGATATCGGTACAGGGAAAATAACAAAAGAGGAAATGCAAGGCATACCCCATTACATGATTGATATCAAAGAACCAGACGAACCGTTTTCTGTCGCCGAATTCAAAGAAATCGTCGAACGTTACATCCGGCACATCCACCAAAAAAACAAGCTGCCGATCCTCGTCGGCGGCACCGGTTTATACATCCGGGCCGTTTTGTACGATTATGAATTCAACAATCGAAAACGCGATGAAACGGTGACGAAACGGTTGGAAGCCTTCATCGCCGAACATGGTGTCGGGCCGCTTTACGAAAAGCTGAAAAAGATCGACCCAAAACAGGCGGAAAAAATCCACCCGAACAATCACCGGCGTGTCATCCGGGCGCTTGAGATTTACGAAACGACGGGCCTTACGATGACCGAAATCCATAAACGGCAAAAGCAAAAGCCAAAATACGACCACTTGATCATCGGGCTTATGATGGAACGAAACCGGTTGTATGCCAAAATAAACAAACGGGTCGATGAAATGATTGCAAATGGTTTGGTCGATGAAGTGCGGCGATTGTACGAACTAGGTTATGAGCATACACAAGCGATGCAGGCGATCGGTTATAAGGAGCTCATCCCTTATTTCAAAGGGGAAATGACGCTGGAAGAAGCGATTCAACTATTGAAGCAGAATACAAGGCGATATGCAAAAAGGCAATTGACATGGTTTAAAAATCAAATGGACGTCGAATGGTTTGACGTCGACGAAAAAAACGTTTTTGACAAAATTAGAAGCAGAGTGGAATCATTTCTTAATGATTAGAAGCAGGGCAACAGATTAATCGGATGATTAATCTTCGCTTCTTTTAAATATATAGATAAATATTAAGGAGGAAGAAGTATGGCCCAATCTGTTAATATCCAAGACCATTACTTGAACATTTTGCGAAAAGAGCGCATCGCGGTTACCGTCTTTTTGACGAATGGCTTCCAACTGAGAGGAAACATCAAAGCGTTTGACAACTTCACCGTTTTGCTCGAAACCGATGGGAAGGAACAGTTGATTTACAAACACGCGATCAGCACGTTTGCACCTGCCAGAAACGTTCAGCTGGAAAACCGCGAGTAACCGACAAAGTAGACATCTTCATATTTGTGGATGTCTACTTTTTTGTTGGTTGAAATTCAAAAATGATGTTGAAAGAATCGGCCAAACATTGCATCGCTTTTATGAACGCCACGAATTGTAAACGAAGCGAAGACAAAACGTGCATCAAACCGTTTTGGCCGTCGGCATCGACGCTTACGGCTTTTTCTTTTCTAGGCAATTATCACAAAAAGTCGCTCCAATACGTATAGTAAATCAGAAAGAGGTGGTAAGATGAATACAAATCGGATATTGAAAGAAAAAAATCAAATCAACATCGTTTTGCACGACGCAAAAGCCTCCAACTTGAAATCCGTGAAAAAATTAGAAAACAGCCCGCTCAATGTCATCGATCATTATTTCCAATCATTTGTCGGATTACACACGATCAAAAAAAGATTGAAAGAAATATATGCGGTGAAATTGATCAACGATGAACGCCAAAAAAACGGATTGCCGGCCGAAAAACAAGTGCTCCACATGATTTTCAAAGGCAATCCGGGCACAGGCAAGACGACCGTTGCCAGAAAAATCGCTTCCTTGTTCTACGATTTAAACATTTTGACGAAAGGCCACTTCATCGAAGCGGAACGTGCCGACCTCGTCGGTGAATACATCGGGCAAACGGCGTTAAAAACGCGCAATTTGATTCAACGGGCTTTGGGCGGGGTGTTGTTCATCGATGAAGCGTATTCGCTTGCCCGCGGCGGGGAAAAAGATTTCGGCCGTGAAGCGATCGACACGCTCGTCAAACATATGGAAGACTATAAAAATGACTTCATCTTGATTTTGGCCGGCTACCCGAATGAAATGGATTATTTTTTAGAGATGAATCCTGGATTGGCCTCCCGTTTTCCTTTCATCCATACATTCGACGATTACACGATCGAAGAATTGGTCTCCATTGCGGAAAATTTTTTGCACGACCGTCAATACCGATTGACGAACGAAGCAAAATGGAAATTGAAACACCATTTGCGCAAGCAATTATTGCGAAAAGAACCGCACTTCGCAAACGCCAGGTATGTGCGAAACATCGTTGAAAAAGCGATTCGCGCCCAATCGGTGCGGCTAGTTAATGCTGGGAAATTCGCCTATAATGACTTAATATATATAGATGTAGACGATTTGGACATCGATTGACATCTTACGATTACACCTTTGATGAGAAATGAGGTATCGTTTTGCAAAGAGAAAAAATCTTGATCGTTGGCGTAAAAACGATCGACCATACCGACCATCATTTTCAATCGACATTGGAAGAACTGAAGTCGCTCAGCCATACCGCCGGCGGGGAAGTCGTAAAAGTCGTGACACAAAATAGACGCCACATACATCCAGCAACGTACGTCGGCGAAGGAAAGTTGAACGAAATGAAACGATGGATCGAAGCGCTCGACGTCGATCTCGTCATTTGCAACCATGAGCTTTCTCCTGGACAACTGCGCAATTTGAATGAACATTTCGGCGTCCGTGTCATCGACCGGAGTCAGCTCATATTGGACATTTTTGCACGCCGCGCCATAACGAAAGAGGGTAAACTTCAAGTCGAACTCGCCCAACTCGAGTATTTGTTGCCCCGCCTTCACGGAATGGGGAGTGTTCTTTCCCGGCTCGGCGGAGGAATCGGAACGAGAGGTCCTGGGGAAACAAAACTGGAAACGGATCAGCGCCATATCCGCAGACGGATTGACGAGATAAAGCGGCGTTTACAAGACGTTGTCAAACAACGTGAACAATATCGGAAACGGAGACGGAAACGTTTCGTTTATCAAATCGCCTTAATCGGCTATACGAACGCCGGCAAATCAACCATTTTCAACCGCTTGGCGGAAGAAAGCACGCTGGAGGAAGATTTGCTCTTTGCAACGCTCGATCCGTTGACGCGCAAAATCCATTTGCCGTCGGGGTTTGAATGCCTGCTCACCGATACGGTCGGTTTTTTGCAAGATTTGCCTACTTCGCTCATCGCCGCTTTCAAGTCGACATTGGAAGAAGTGACGGAAGCGGACTTTTTGCTCCATGTCGTAGACGCATCCCATCCCGACCATGAACAGCATATTAAAACGGTTCATGCCATTTTGGAAGAGCTCGGTGCGCATACGATTCCGATGTTGACCGTTTACAATAAAAAAGACCGGATCGAAGGGCCGTTCATTCCGTTGGAGCATCCTTCGATCGTCATCAGTGCCTACGAGCAAGAAGATTTAAATGCACTGCTCATTAAAATCGAAGAGCAGTTGAAAGCATTGTGGCAGCATTATCACGTCATGCTCCGCCCAGACCAAGGCAGGGCGCTCCATCAACTATCGACGCATTCCATCGTCATCAACAAATATTTCGATGAATTGAAAAATATGTACGTAGTGGAAGGCTACATGCCGAAAACTTTTGCATTAGAAACGATCATAAAAGGGGACTTCCAACATGATTGAACAGATTGCAAACAAACTGGAAAAAGAATGTGAACCTTATTTTAAACGTGTCGACAAAATCGTCGAAACAAATCAGCGCAAAGTGTTGAAAGCTTTTATCGATGAACAAGTGGGAGATCATCATTTCCGCTCCACCGACGGTTACGGCTATGACGACAGTGGACGAGATGTGCTTGAAGCCTTGTACGCCAATGTCTTCCGCGGGGAAGATGCGCTCGTCCGCCCGCAAATCGTCTCCGGGACGCACGCGATTGCAACAGCGCTGTTCGGCATGCTGCGGCCAGGGGATGAATTGCTTTACATCACCGGCAGCCCGTACGATACGCTTGAAGAAGTGATCGGAAAAAGGGGAAACGCGAGCGGTTCAATGCGCGACTTGGGAATTACGTACGACGAAGTTCCGCTCCGGGAGGATCATTCGATCCATTTTGAAGCAATCGAACGAAAAATTCACGAGCGGACGAAAGTGATTGGCATCCAGCGCTCAAAAGGGTACGAAAACCGGCCAAGTTTTACCATTCGGCAAATTGAGGAAATGGTTCGATTCGTAAAACAAATTAAAGAAGATGTGATCGTTTTTGTCGACAATTGTTACGGAGAATTCGTCGAAGCGAAAGAGCCGCTGGAAGTCGGCGCCGATATTATGGCCGGATCGCTCATCAAAAACCCGGGCGGGGGGCTCGTACGTGCTGGCGGCTATATCGTCGGAAAAAAAGAATTGATCGAACAAGCGGCCAACCGGCTTACTGCGCCCGGATTGGGTAAAGATGCCGGGGCGACGTTACATATGCTGCAAGAAATGTACCAAGGATTGTTCCTCGCGCCGCACGTCGTCGGCCAAGCGTTGAAAGGGGCCATCTTCACGGCGCGGATGATGGAATATTTTGGGATTGAGACAGCGCCGAAATTCAATGAAGAACGGACCGACATCATCCAGACGATGATTTTTGAAAACGAAGAAAAAATGATTACATTTTGTGAACAAATTCAAGCGAATTCACCCGTAAATGCTTACGTCACACCATTTCCGAGCGATATGCCGGGATACGACGACAAAGTGATCATGGCAGCAGGAACATTCATTCAAGGTTCAAGCATCGAACTTTCCGCTGATGGTCCGATCCGTCCACCATATGCCGCATTTTTGCAAGGCGGTTTAACGTATGAACATGTAAAGATCGCCATTACGGAAACGATGAAGACGTTTCTTGAAAAAGGGTATATTCATATGAGGGAATAAAAAAAGGAGCGAACGAAATCGCTCCTTTTTTTATAGGGGAGTTTGTTATTCTAAACTTGCTTCAATCTCATCGAGCATTTTGTTCATGGAGATGACCCCGCCACCTGACAAATACCAAACTTCAGGGTCGAGATAGTAGATGTCATCGTTTTGTGCGGCTTTCGTCTTTTGAACGAGATCGTTTTCGATGACCGCTTTTGCGCTAGGCTCTTCGCCGATCGCAGCGCTTCTGTCAATGACATAAATGATGTCCGGATCGTTTTCCAATACGTATTCGAACGTGATGTTCATACCGTGTGTTGACGCATCAATATTTTCATCGACGGCTGGAATGCCGAATACGTCGTGGATGAATCCGTAACGTGACCCAGGGCCGTAAGCACTCGCTTTATTGTCGTTTGCAAGCAAGATTAACGCTTTTTTATCCAAGCTTTTCGTTTTTGCTTGGATGGCGCTGATGCGTTCATCAAGCGCTTCGATTTCAGCTTTCACTTCGTCCTCAATGTCAAAAATTTGTCCGAGTATGTTCAAGTTTTCTTTGAAAGATTCAATATAATTGTTTACATCAAGTTCCACGTAAAGCACCGGACCCAATTTTGACATCTCATCGTACAGTTCCGCTTGACGGGTTGAAATGATGATCAAATCCGGTTTGATTTGATCAATTTTTTCAAAATCCGGTTCTTTCAAGCTGCCGACGTTTTCGTAATTTTCACCGGCGTATTTTTCCAAATAAGATGGGACGGCTTGTTGCGGCAATCCGACGACGTCGATGCCGAAATGATCTAATGTATCCAACACGCCGAAATCGAACACGATCACTTTTTCCGGATTTTTTGCTACTTCGATTTCACCGAGTTTATGCGTGATTTTCACCGTTTCCGATGAAGCTTCTTCTGCATCATCCTTCGTTTCCGTTTCTGTCGTTGCGTCATTAGAAGCCGTTTTTTCATCAGCTCCGGAAGAACATGCGCCAAAAATGACCAATACCAAAGCTAGTAAAGCAAGAAGCAAATATTTTTTCATCGTTTAACTCCTTTTCTTTCGAATATTTATTTATATAAGTAACATGATTGCTTTTCATCAATCAGTATGCACTCAAACCATCAAAAAAATTATGTATTCACCTCCTTGACAACCAGCAATATTGAGAACGATTCTCATCATCAATTACTAATTATATTGAGAATGATTCTCACTGTCAACAAAAACTGTAAAATAATTGTCCTAAATAGATGATCTTACTATACATTTTCGCCAAATGAAAGACGTTAACGCATAAGCAGGACGTAAATGGGAAACAGACTTCGAGCGCCAAGTTGAAAATGTTCTGACCTTGAAGACGTTATAGGAGTGAAAGACGATTGTTGACCGGCTTCTAAGGAGCATCATGCAAACAGAAATTTGCTTTGGATATTTTATGTGTGGAAAAGAATGCAATTTTTCCGTTCGTCAAACATAAAATGAAACACAAATGTTTCCTAAGCGCAAAATTATGAAATGAATTAAAAAATATTTGACAAAAGAAAACAATGCCGTTATATTTGGATTAACTAAAAAAGTTGACCCAATGCAAAATTAAGGGGAGAGAGACACAAATGTCACAAATAGCGAAATTTCGATTATTATTCATCGCAATGATCGGCTCCGTTATTTTAACAGCTTGTTCACAGCATGAAACGGACTCCGCGGAAGGGGCAAACGGTTCGGATGAAAAAATTTACGTTTTGACAACGATTGCCCAAATCGGCGAACCGTTATCCATCATCGGGGGAGAACGAGTCGAAGTCGAAAGTTTGATGGGTCCGGCAGTCGACCCGCACGTTTACAACGCGACGCAAAGCGACATCAACAAAATCGATAAAGCGGATCTCATTTTTTACAACGGATTGAACTTGGAAGCAAACCTGGTTGAAATTTTTGAAAAATTAAGTGCGCAAAAACCGGTTTTGGCCATCGGCGAGACGATCGATGAAGCGAATTTGTTGACGGACGAAGAAGGCAATTTGGATCCGCACATTTGGTTTCATATCGACTTATGGAAAGAAGCGCTTGACCACGCGGTGGAAGCATTGAAAACATATTCTCCGGAAGATGCGGATTACTTTGAAGCAAATAAAATGGACTATTTTGAACAATTGGATGAACTGAAACGTGAAGCGGAAAAATTGCAAAAAATCCCTGAACATAAACGGTATCTCGTCACTGCGCACGATGCGTTCGGATATTTTGGTTTGATGCACGGTCTTGAAGTCATCGGGCTGCAAGGATTAAGTACCGAAGATGAAATCGGGGTTTCCGACATCAACGAAACGATCGATTTGATTGAAACATACAACGTTCCAGCGATTTTCATTGAAAGCACTATCAATCCGAATTCTATCCAGGCGGTGTTGGAAGGTGCACAAAACAGAGGCATCGACGTCATTTTGGGCGGAGAATTGTATTCGGATGCGATGGGCGAACCTGGAACCGAAGAAGGTACGTATATTGGCATGTACCGGCACAACGTCGAGACGATTTATGACGCGCTGATGGGAGGAGAATAAGGTGCAAGATTATGTCATCGAAGTTGAAAACTTGTCCGCCAGTTACCGGAAAACGCCCGTCATCGAACAAATCGCTTTCAAGGTGAAACCTGGGACCTTGACTGGCATCATCGGGCCGAACGGTGCTGGTAAATCGACGCTCATCAAAACCATGTTGCAACTACATCCAAGTTTGACGGGGGAAGTGACATTTTTCGGCAAACACTATAAAAGCGTCAAAAAACGGATCGGTTACGTACCACAACGGGGTTCTGTCGACTGGGATTTTCCGACGACCGCTTTGGATGTCGTACTGATGGGTTTATACGGCAAAATCGGTCTCATGAAATGGCCGCGCAAAGAACATAAACGGAGGGCATATGAAGCGCTTGAAAAAATGGGGATGGCAACATACGCGAGCCGGCAAATCAGCCAGCTGTCCGGCGGGCAACAGCAGCGTGTCTTTTTGGCAAGGGCGCTCGCGCAAGATGCCGACATTTATTTCATGGATGAACCACTTGCCGGAGTCGATGCGGCGACGGAACGGGCGATCATGAAAATTTTAAAAGAATTAAAAGAACAACGGAAAACCGTCATGATTGTCCATCATGACTTGCAAACAGTGGCGGAATATTTCGATTGGGTGCTGTTGATCAATCGTACCGTGATCGCCCATGGACCGACGGATAAAGCATTTACGAAAGAAAACATCATTAAAACATATGGTGGAAATTTGAAGTGGATCAAAGAGGTGGAGCGACGTGTCGTCCATTCTGTTCAGTAGCAATACACAATGGGTCTTGTTAAGCACGATGATTTTGGGGATTGCCGCGGGGACGATCGGTGCGATCGCCTATTGGCGCAAACAAAATTTGATGAGCGATGCGTTGGCGCACGCCGCTTTGCCGGGTGTGGTCATTGCTTTTTTGTTAAGTGGTGAAAAAAAACTTTATCTTTTGATCATCGGCGCGGCGGCAAGTGCACTCATTGGTGCGATGTTCATACAAACCATCACAACAGTGAGCCGCATTTCTGAAGATACGGCAATGGGGATGATCTTATCCGTTTTTTACGGACTGGGCATCATGCTGCTAGCTGTCGTCAATCGCTCTTCAAGCGGAAATCAAAGCGGTTTGGATTCGTTCATTTACGGTCAGGCAGCTGCGATGACCCGTTCGGACGTCTATACGATGCTCGCTTTAGCGTCGGTTGTCATTCTATTTATCCTTCTTTTCTTTAAAGAGTGGAAAGTGTATTTATTCGATCCGCAATTTGCCAAAGGCATCGGGATTTCCCATCGATGGATGGACATTTTATACACGGGGCTGCTTGTGACTACCATCGTCATTGGCATCCAAGCGGTGGGAGTCATCTTAATCGCGGCATTGTTAATTATACCTGCGGTAAGTGCCCGCTATTGGACGGAATCGTTCAAAGTGATGGTTTTATTATCCGCTCTGTTCGGCGGGCTTTCCGGAGCGCTGGGAACGTTGATCAGCGCACTGGGAAGCGGACTTCCGACCGGTCCGTTCATCGTCACAGCAGCTGCAACATGTTTTGTCATCGCGTTGATTTTTGGCAAAGAACGTGGTTTGCTTATCCAAAAGCTACATTTTAACAAACAAAAAGGAAGGTACGAGAAACATGCCGGGCAAACGGCGCCGGTTGAAAAAGGGGGCGGAATGATGTGACGTATTCAGCCTGGATCATCCTAACCGCTTCCCTTGTCGGTCTGTCATGCGGATTGATCGGTGTATTCCTTATTTTAAGGAAAATGGCGATGATGGCGGATGCCATCAGTCATACTGTTTTGCTGGGAATTGTGTTGGCGTATATCATTACCCGTGAAACAAGCGGGGTGTACATGGTCATCGGCGGAATTTTTGCAGGTCTTTTGACGGCTTACCTCGTCCAATGGCTTCACTCCCTTGAGGTACAACATGATGCATCGATGGGAATCGTGTTTACGACATTATTTGCCATCGGCGTCATTTTGATTGCGACATCGACCGGAAACGCGCATCTGGACGTCCAGCACGCCTTGATGGGGGAAATCACTTTCATTCCATTTAATACTGTAACGATTCCCGGCATCGGTGAAATGCCGAAAGCGACATTTTTATTGCTTATCATTTTTAGTGTCGTCTCGCTTTTCCTGCTGCTTTTTTACAAAGAATGGAAAATCACTTCGTTCGATCCCGCGTTGGCGGCGAGTTTAGGGATACCGGTCGCTTTTTTCCATTACTTATTCATGAGCCTTGTATCGGTAACGACTGTTGCGGCATTCGATGCGGTGGGAGCGATCATGGTCGTCGCCATGCTCATTACACCACCCGCTTCCGCTTATCTTTGGACGGACCGATTGTCGATCATGCTTTTATTGAGCGGAACATTTGGCGTGTTGTCCGCGGTTTTAGGTTATGCGCTTGCTGTTTGGATCGACACGTCCATTTCCGGATCCATGGCATTTGCGACGGGACTAATCTTTATCGCAAGCTTTTTGTTTGCGCCGAAACATGGGCTCATTGCCAAATATGTTCGGCCGACATCCAATTGAAACTATGCACCCTTTGTATCAAAGAGACATATAATAATGACAAATTTCCCCCCTGAACATTTTTTTCGATGAAGGGATGTTTTATCTCTTCATTTTTTTGTTGTACAATATAGATGCATAAAAGGAAAAAAGGGGTAATCAAATGAAAGTGCATGGAATCGAGGTAAAAGGAGCGATTGACCGCGAAACGCGTTGCAAACATTACCATTCGGAAAAAGACCGCGTCGCCATCAAATTTTATTGTTGCGGCGAGTTTTTCCCATGTTATTTATGCCACAAAGAACACGGCTGCGGCAAAGATGCGGTTTGGCCCAAAGACCGCTTTGATGAACAGGCGATTTTATGTGGCAGCTGCGGACACGTCTTTGCGATCGCAACGTACTTCAAGCATCATGACGCTTGCCCAAATTGTGATGCGCCATTTAATCAAGGATGCAAATTTCACCGTCATTTATATTTCGCAACCAATTAAAAAAGATTCACAAACACCGTGTGAAAGTGGCTTGTGAATCTTTTTCGTTTTAAAAGATGCGATACAAGCCGATCACTTTACCGAGTATCGTCACATTGTCCAAAATGATCGGTTCGAGGGCATCGTTTTCCGGCTGCAAGCGGATATGGTCTTTTTCTTTGAAAAAACGTTTAATCGTCGCTTCATTGTCTTCTGTCATCGCCACGACGATATCGCCGTTTTCCGCCGTGTTTTGCTGTTTGACAATCACTTTGTCGCCGTCATAAATTCCAGCGTTTACCATACTGTCGCCTTCAACGTTCAAAATAAACAGGTTGTCACTCGTCTTGGCGATCGAACTAGGCACCGGTGTATATTCCTCAATATTTTCAATTGCCGTAATCGGCAACCCGGCTGTAACTTTTCCGATCACCGGCGCGTAACGGGCGCGGTCTTTTTGAATGTTTTCATCGACGTCGACAATCTCGATTGCACGCGGTTTCGTCGGATCGCGGCGGATGTATCCTTTTTTCTCAAGCCGTTCGAGATGCCCGTGCACCGTGGAACTGGACGCCAAGCCGACCGCTTTGGCGATTTCCCGGACGGAAGGAGGGTAGCCTTTAACTTCGACTTCGCTCTTGATGAAATCCAAAATCATTTGCTGCCGTTTCGATAATTTTTCCACCAATTTCACCTCTTATTGCATCAATTTACGAACATACGTCGCTATATAAAGTATACCATCATTCTTGTAAAAATGAAACATCCGTTCTAGTTTTTGCATTCCTTAACCGGTTTGATAACAATCATTTGTTTTAGGCATCAAATGAAGTATAATACAATAAGAATATAAATTGCTGTAGGTGAAAAAATGATTTCTGACGAAAAATTGAAACGGATCAATGAATTGGCGAAAAAGCAAAAGACTGTCGGATTGACACAAGAAGAAAAAAAAGAACAACAGGCGCTTCGTGAAGAATATTTGCAGCGTTTCAAAGAAGCATTCACGAAACAATTGAAAAATGTTAGAGTGTTCGATCCGCATGGAAATGATGTCACCCCCGAGAAAATTAAACGATCACGGGGCGAAATGGATCATAAATTTTTACATTGATATGGGGAATAGGAAAGGGAGATATCATGTCAACAAATATTGAACAGTTAGCGATAAATACGATTCGTACATTGTCGATTGATGCAATCGAAAAAGCAAAATCCGGCCATCCTGGCTTGCCGATGGGTGCGGCGCCGATGGCTTACGCGTTGTTCACCGACTTCATGAACCATTCGCCGAAAAACTCGAAATGGTTTAACCGCGATCGCTTCGTTTTATCTGCCGGCCACGGCTCGATGTTGTTATATAGTCTGTTGCACCTTTGCGGTTATGATGTGACGATCGATGATATCAAAAATTTCCGTCAATGGAAGTCGCGCACACCAGGTCATCCGGAAGTGCTTGATACGGATGGGGTGGAAGCGACGACAGGGCCGCTCGGGCAAGGGATTGCGATGGCGGTCGGCATGGCGATGGCAGAAGCGCACCTGGCGGCCAAATATAACCGTCAAGGTTACCCGATCATCGACCATTATACATATTCGCTCGTCGGCGACGGCGACATCATGGAAGGGATCTCGCACGAAGCCGCATCGCTTGCCGGACATTTAGGCTTGCATAAATTGATCGTCTTATATGATTCAAACGACATTTCCCTCGATGGCGACTTGAATAAAGCGTATTCCGATGACATTAAAAAACGTTTTGAGGCGTATCATTGGCAAGTGTTGCGCGTCGATGACGGAAACGACGTGGAAGCGATCCGCGATGCATTACGTCAAGCAAAGGAAAACAAAACGCAACCGACATTAATTGAAGTAAAAACCATTATTGGCTACGGCTCGCCAAACAAAGCGGGATCTTCAAAAGCGCACGGTGCACCGCTCGGTGAAGAAGAAGTCAAATTAACCAAAGCATATTACGGCTGGTCTCATGAACCGTTTTATGTAAGCGAAGAAGTCTATGCACATTTTAAAGAAAAAGTACAACAACGCGGCGAACAATTGGAAAGCGAATGGAATGAATTGTTCCAGTCCTATAAAGAAGCTTATCCGCAACTTGCAAGTGAGCTCGAATTGGCCATCAATAATGAACTTCCGGAAGATTATGCAAAAGACGTCCCGGTTTATGAAGCAGGCAAAGATGTGCTTGCAACACGAGTCGCTTCAAGCGATGCGATCAATACGTTCGCCAAAACGGTGCCGTATTTATTCGGGGGAAGCGCCGATTTGGCAAGTTCCAACAACACGATGATCAAAGATGCGGACGACTTCCAGAAGGACAACTATGCGGGACGAAACATCTGGTTCGGCGTCCGTGAATTCGCGATGGGCGCGATGTTGAACGGAATGGCGTTGCACGGGGGCTTGAAAGTTTACGGCGGAACCTTCTTCGTCTTCAGCGACTATTTGCGTCCAGCAATCCGTTTATCCGCATTGATGAAAACGCCGGTGACGTACGTGTTCACCCACGATTCGATCGCTGTCGGCGAGGATGGACCGACGCACGAACCGGTCGAACACTTGGCTTCGTTCCGCGCGATGCCAAACGTATCGGTCATCCGCCCGGCAGACGCGAACGAAACGATCGCCGCTTGGCAGCTGGCGCTTGAATCAAAAGACAAACCAACGCTTTTGGTCTTGACGCGTCAAGGGTTGCCGACGCTCGATGTTCCATTGAAAAAAGTAAGAGAAGGTGTGCGCAAAGGGGCTTACGTCATCAGCGACGCGAAAGAAAGAATCGATGCGATTTTGATCGCCACCGGTTCGGAAGTGAATCTTGCCATCGAAGCGCAAAAAGAATTATACAAACAAAACATCGACGTTCGGGTCGTCAGCATGCCTTCGTGGGATTTGTTCGAAAAACAGCCGGACTCCTACAAGGAAGAGGTGCTGCCTTCATCGATTGAAAAACGCATGTCGATTGAAATGGCATCAAGCCTCGGTTGGGAGCGTTACGTCGGCAAAGACGGAAAAATTTTATCCGTGGATAAATTTGGCGCTTCGGCCCCTGGAAACATCGTCGTCAAAGAATATGGGTTCTCCGTCGAAAACGTCGTAAACGAAGTGAAAGATTTGATCAACGGGTAGTTTTTCGTTTGTCAACATATGGACAATCCAGTATACTGTAAAAGGAATGTATCGAAGGGAGAAGTAGAAATGGCAACGATATGGGTAGTTCTCATTGCAATGGCAGCACTTATCGTCGGGACTTTGCTCGGATTTTTCATTTCCCGTAAATATATGTTGGACTATTTAAAGAAAAACCCGCCGATCAATGAACAAATGTTACGGACGTTAATGATGCAAATGGGAATGAAACCATCCCGCAAAAAGATCAACCAAATGATGCGGGCGATGAACCAACAGTTTGAAGAGCAAAAGAAGAAAAAGAAGTAATGAACTTAAAAAAATCACTTCATAATAGTTATAAAAGCTATTTTGAAGTGATTTTTGTTTTTATAGCGAAAAAAATAACATTTTTGCCGCTGATGAATACAATATAAAGGAAAATGTCGTTTATGAAAGGGTGAATGTGATGACGAAACCGATGGCCCAGACGGTGCGTTTTCAACCGCAAGGACCGTTTAGCCCATATTTGCCGCAATTTACTTACACCTATTCCTACAGCCCGCCTGAAAAACGTGTCAAAGTTGCAGTCACCCATTATTTATTGCGGGCGATAGTCATCATTGAAAAAATCATTCGGCTCCTCAAATCGACGACGCCATTTTTTGAACAATATAACCACATATTAAAACAATTGCCGAATATGTACAAAATGATAAAATTAATACAAGAAGTGCAAGAGGCGACCGAAACGGAGCAAAATCAGCTTCGGGAGCGAAAGGAAAAACGAAGCACAAGCGGCGAATCAAAACCGAAATTATTCATATGAAAAGGAGAATCGTTATGGCGCGTACAGAAAAAGCGACGTTTGCCGGCGGTTGTTTTTGGTGCATGGTTGAACCATTCGACGAACGTCCGGGAATCATTGAGGTCGTATCCGGCTATACCGGAGGGCACGTGGAAAACCCAACTTATGAAGAAGTATGTTCCGGCACGACAGGACACGTCGAAGCCGTGCAAATAACATACGATCCAGCCATTGTATCATATCAACAATTGGTCGAACTGTTCTGGCGGCAAATCGATCCGACAGACCCGGGCGGACAATTCCACGACCGCGGTTCATCTTATAAAACCGCCATTTTTTACCACAATGAGCACCAAAAGAAAATCGCTGAACAATCGAAAAAAGAATTGGAAGCGAGCGGAATATTCAACAAACCGATCGTCACGCCGATTTTGCCAGCGAAACCTTTTTATCCGGCGGAAGAGTACCATCAGTATTTTTACAAGAAAAATCCTGAACATTATTACGCGTACAAACGCGGCTCGGGACGCGAAGATTTCATTAAAAAACATTGGCAAAACGATCGACAAAAAGACGATTTGAAGCGGAAGTTGACCCCGATGCAATATTACGTCACACAAGAAAACGGAACGGAGCCCCCGTTTGACAACGAGTATTGGGATGTATTCGAAGAGGGGATTTACGTCGATATCATTTCCGGTGAAGTGCTTTTCTCGTCGAAAGATAAATTTGACGCCGGCTGCGGATGGCCAAGCTTCACAAAACCGGTGCATGAAGATGAGATCGTCGAAAAACTTGATACGTCTTACGGCATGATCCGTACAGAAGTAAGGGCCAAAACGTCCGACGCCCACTTGGGCCACGTCTTTCCGGACGGTCCGAAAGAGCACGGCGGACTCCGTTATTGCATCAATTCGGCAGCGCTGCGCTTCATCAAAAAAGAAGATATGGAAAAAGAAGGTTATGGCGACTATTTGTATTTGTTTGAAGACGACCGTAACTGAGGTTGACCATATTTATATTATGTAAACAAGAAGGGGTGGAAACGATGATCCATTACGAATGGGATAAGAAAAAACCGATCAAACGAGTGAAATGTGAACATACGAACGCCAAACGGTACAAAGTCGACACGATGTTGACGAAAGGGAAAGTGTACGACGTCATCAACGAAACGGAAGCGTTTTATTTCATCATCGATAACAGCAACCGCGTCGGCGGATATTTCAAAGAATATTTTTCCGAAGTTAAATAATATTGCATTACATAGACGGCTCCTTTGCGCTCAAACTATAAAAAAACGAGAGCAAAGGAGCTTAATTTATGTGTGCATTCCGTTTTCCAGACAGCACGAAAAGTTATTGGCGGGATTCGTTGAAATTTGGCGCATATCCCGAAGTGAATGAAGATATGACGTTCGACGTCGGCATCGTCGGCGGTGGCATCACGGGTATTACACTCGCTTATTTATTGAGCGAATACGATTTGGACGTCTGCGTCATCGATGCAAGGACGCTATTGTCCGGCACGACCGGCAACACGACGGCGAAAGTGACCATCCAACACGGTTTGATTTACGATGAACTGATTTTAAATTACGGTTTGGAATATACACGAAAATATTACCATGCAAATGAGCGGGCCAAACAGTTCATTCATGACACTATTCTGAAATTGAATATCGATTGCGATTACAAGGAAGCAAGTGCAGTGCTTTACACGATGGAAAGCGACAATAACACGAAACTTGAACGCGAAATGGAAGCTTACGACAAGCTAGGGATTACGGCAAAGCTCAATCAACAAACGGAATTGCCGTTTAACGTCGCCAACGCATTACAAATCGACGGGCAAGCACATTTTCACCCGTTGAAATATTTGACACGTTTAATCGATCATGCCTTGGAAAACGGCGTATCGTTCTTTGAAAACAGTCCTGCAGTTGCAATCGATTATTCGAAAAAACCGATCATCGTTTTAAAAAACGGTCATCGCATCGTTTGCGATTATGTGGTAGAAGCTTCCCACTATCCGTTTTTCGACGGTCAGCAGTTATTCCCGTTAAAAATGTATGCAGAACGTTCGTACGCGCTTCTTGCCAAGACAGAACGGACGGTTGACGACATGTACTTGAGCATCGATGATGAAGTGCGTTCCATCCGTCCGGTGAACGTCAATGGGGAAACGTACATGATTTTTGCCGGGGAAAACCATCGCACCGGTGTCAGCAACATCAAAATGAACGACCGCTTTGAGAAATTGGCCCGTTTTGCCAATGAACATTTTCACCTCGAACATATTGAACATCGCTGGTCGGCGCAAGACTACACGACGCTTGATAAACTTCCGTACATTGGAACGATTACAAAAGAAAAGGACAATGTGTTCGTCGCCACCGGCTTTCGCAAATGGGGCATGACGAACGGTACGAATGCCGCCATCATGCTGAAAAATTTGATTTTACACGAAAAAGATGAATATATGGATATTTTTGCGACATACCGGAAAATGACGTTCGATCCGGCAATGAAAAAACTCGTTTCGTTTAACGTCGAAGTGGCGAAACATTTAATCACTGGAAAATTTGACGCGTTCAATGAAAAAGTGGAATCGCTTCGGGCCGGTGAGGCGATGATCACGATGCACAACGGGCAGCGGATCGGCGTATATAAAGACGAAGACGGTGAACTTTACGCCGTCGATACAACTTGCACCCATTTAGGCTGCGAGCTCGAATGGAACGACGCCGAAAAAAGTTGGGATTGCCCGTGCCACGGTTCACGTTTTTCATATGAAGGGGACGTATTGAATGGACCGGCCGTGAAAAATTTGAAAAAACGGACCGATGTCATCGAAAAATATCACTTGGTGAAACAATAAGCATTTCCAAATGAGCTATCTCCTAATCGAATGCGACTTCGACAACATTTCAAATAAAATTGCAAAAATTGTCATCATTCTTTGAACAATTCGTACAAATATGTCGCAGCATTTGATAAAATTGTAATAGTGATAATTGATTAGGGGATAGCTTCATGAAGAACAAGTCGCTGTTATCGGTTTTTATTTTATCCATCATCATCATCGTCATTTTCTTCTCCTTCGATACGAAATCCGCAACGATTTCACGGAAAGATGTTACTTCAACCTCAATTAAAAGTGAAACGATCGAAAACGGGATCGCAATTGAGAAAGAACGGAAAGAAGGAAAATCGTTAACGACGGCGGTCGAACTGCCGAAAACGAACTACGCGGAGATTGATGAATACATACATGATTGGTCGCAAGCAAAAGAAGATGAAATGTTTTCGGAAATTGAAAACATTTCCGCTTCATTGAGCAAAGACGCTCAAGCTCATATTGTCATCACCCCGATCATTCATCAACTGGATGATGCGTTCATTACATATGAATTTCATTTACAATACACAATCAAAGATGTCCAGCTTGAGGAAGACGTTTTTCACTCCGAAGTCGAATCGTTCACGTTTGATTTGACCGATGGAAAATTGGTTCATTTGGAAGATATTTTGCAAATTTCACATTTGAAAGAACGTGAGATTCAAAGTTTGATAGCTTCACTCACCAAAAATAAAATAACGGATTTTTCGCTGCAAAAAGATGCGAATCGTTGGATGATGACTGCGGAAGGGCTTGTTTTTATCCACGAAAAGCAGGCGGAGAACGATGGTTTTAGCGTGGAAAAGATATCCGTCGGATTTGATGTGCTCGCCCCGCTCATTACCGATACGTACAAAAAACGATTGACGAAAAACGACCCTACGGCGCTGGCTAAAACAGAAAAGGAAACGATAGAAAAACAAGACGAGAAAAAAACGAAAGAAAAAAGCAGCGTTGAAAGAGAGAAGCGAAAAACAACAGGAAACGATAAAAAACGTAAGCGTGAGAAAAAGCGGATCGCCATCACGTTCGATGACGGTCCAGATGAACATGTGACGCCAAAAATTTTAAATACGTTGAAAAAATACGATGCGAAAGCGACGTTTTTCATGCTAGCGCCAAAGGCGAACAAACATGAAAACATCGTCAAACAAATCTTAATAGACGGCCATGAAATCGGCAATCACTCGTATTCACACGCAAACTTAAACAAAGTTAAACAAAAAAGAATCAAAAAAGAAATCATCGAGGCGCAAGCGACAATCGAATCGGCTGCAGAACAACCGGTCGCATTGTTCCGGCCGCCATACGGCGAATACAACAAAACCGTCATCGATCTTGCGAACCAATCGGGGCAAACGATCATCATGTGGTCCGTCGATCCGAAAGATTGGAAATACCAAAACAAAGCGAGAATCTATGAAAATATCATTCAGCATACAAAACCGGGCTCGATCGTCTTAATGCACGACATCCATGAAGCGACGGCGGAGGCATTGCCAAAAGTGTTGAAACATTTGCAAGAACAAGGATTTGAATTCGTGACCGTTTCGGAATTGTTAAAAGAAATCGAGCCGGCGCCGAACGGCGTCTATTACGGCAATTGAAAAGAATATGTATCGGACAGATTCGTTTTCATCGGGCCGACGTCCGGCCCTTTTTCGTTCCCCCTTAACTTCCGATAATATATATTATGTAAACTAAAATATTTTTGCCGCATGAGGTCTCATTTTAAGCTCCAAATGTAAAGTGTTATTGTCGCTAAACCCTACTACTTTCGTAATAGAAAAATTTTTTTAAAAATATAGTTCCAGGCGTATTCCAAAAAATTCACATCGCTGTATAATATATATAATTGTTTGGTAACTTTTGAAAACGATATCAATGCTGATTTTTACAGGAGTTTGGTTAGGCTATGTTTAGACAACTTCATATGACGTTGAAAGTTCGCCTCATCACGCATTTATTCCAAGAAACGATTTTTGCCAGCACGATCCCTTTCGTCGCCTTTTACTTGACGGATATGCTTTCGGTGAAGCTTACTGGAATCTTGTTGACGCTCACCGTCGTGTTTTCCATGTTGTTTTCTTTTATCGGCGGTTACGTGAGCGATCTGCATAAAAAAAAGTTCATCATCATTTTGTTGCAAACATTGATGGGCGTATGTTTATTGAGCATGGGGATTGCCATTGTATTAGAGCATATTTGGTTGTTCGTTCTTAGCTATTTATCTTTTACGTTATCCTTCGCGTTGCAAAATCCAATCATGGATGCCGCCATCATGGATGCGATTGACCGGTTCGAATCGTACGTATACAAATTAAGTTATTGGTTATCAAATGTCGGCATTGCCGCAGGTTCCGTGCTTGGCGCTCTTTTTTACAGTTTTATGCCGCACGTTTTATTTGTCAGCGGATTTATCATTTACGTGTTGATTTCACTTGCATTTATAAAGTGGTTTATTGAAATCCCGGTCGAAAGACGCACTAAACTTAACAGCAATTTCATAAAAGACAGTTTGCTCAGCTATGTTGAAGTGTTAAAAGACAGGCGTTACATTAAGCTTACTGTCGGCTATAGCTTGATCAACATCGGTGAATTGTCGATTTTTTCTTACATCGCCGTAAAATTGAAACAACATTTTGAAACTGCCCACGTTTTCATCTTTCAAATCGATGGCGTGAAAATGTATTCGATCATTTTGTTTTTAAATACGGTCATCGTGATCTTTTTCACTTTTATCATTACAAAGATGGCTGAAAAACTTCCGACCCATAAAGCGTTCGTATTGTCGCTTATCATTTATACGCTCGGTTACGTCGGTTTAAGTTATTTCAACACATTTGGACTCATTATTTTGGCGGTTGTATTAGCAACGATCGGTGAAATTATTTATGCACCCATTTATTTTACTGAACGATATAAATTGATCCCTGAAGCGAAACGAGGTTCGTATTCAGCGATCGATTCATTCGGGTTTTACAGTGCGGAAATGGCTGCGCGTTTTTCCATCGTGCTAAGCGTTTATTTATCGTTTTTCCAAATGTCATTACTTTTATTTGTCATTTTGTCAATCGGAAGCATCTTGATGATCCATTCGCTATTTTTAACAAACGTAGCGCGAAACAAAAAACGGAACATTTCGAATTGATTGATTCGGCATATTTCGGCGTCGGTAACATAAAAGGGGCATATCATATCAAAATTCATTTCATACATGTTCATTTAGTCTTGAAATCGATAAAGGGGCATAGAAGCCCCCTTTTTTACTTTTATCAATTGGTTCACACCCGAAAGCTATTTATCCGAGAGCGACATCCAATATCATCATGACGGTGAAGCCAACAATCAAACTGAATGATGCAAAATCTTTGTAGCCATTTTCATGTGAACTTGGTATCACTTCTTCTGCGACGACAAAAATCATCGCACCGGCGGCAAAACTGAGCGCATACGGCAGTAACGGTTCCAAGGCGGTAACCGCCAACACCCCGATGACCGCTGAAATCGGTTCGACCATTCCGGAGAACTGACCGTAGAAAAACGCTTTTCCCCGTGACATCCCTTCACGCCTTAGCGGCATCGAAACCGCAGTTCCCTCCGGGAAGTTTTGGATCCCGATTCCGAGCGCCAATGCAACGGCGCCGGCCAACGATGCTTCAGGGTTGCCCGTTGCCACCGCCCCGAACGCGACTCCAATCGCCAAACCTTCCGGGACATTATGCAGCGTGATCGCAAAAACGAGCAGCGTGCTCCGCCTTAACCGTTCAGGATTTATCCCTTCAGCTTCCGCTTTCGATTTAAAATTCGGATGCAAATGCGGAATGATTTTATTGAAGATTGCCAAAAAGACGGCACCTAATAAAAAACCAACGGCGGCAGGCAGCCAAGCAGGCGTGGATCTCTCCCTTGCCATTTCGATCGCCGGATCCAAAAGCGACCAAAAACTTGCCGCAATCATGACTCCCCCTGCAAAGCCAAGCATGCCGTCGAGAAATTTTTGGTTCATTTTTTTCGTCGTGAATACGAGCGCCGCCCCCAGCGCCGTCATGCCCCAAGTGAACGACGTCCCTAAAAGCGCTTGCCATGCGGGATGCATGGATGAAAAAAATGCTACGATATCCATCATGTTTTTCACCTATTGAATAAAAGATTTTATAAAAATCGCCTTTATGATCACACAAAATAAAAATAGCGGTGATTAAATGATGTTCACCTATTCTATCATTATAAATATGCAAGAAAAAAAGACCAAGTGAATTGGTCTTTTTTCCATTTCGTTAAGTGGCAACTAGGTTTAAGCGCCTCCGAGGTACGCTTCCCTCACTAACTCGCTTTCTTGCAATTCTTTGGAAGTTCCGGAAATGACCACTTTGCCCGTTTCAATGACGTAGCCGCGGTCTGCAATCGACAACGCCATGTGTGCGTTTTGTTCGACGAGCAAAACGGTCGTGCCGTCATTGTTGATTTCTTGAATAATTTCAAAAATGGTTTGCACCAAGATCGGGGCAAGACCCATCGAAGGTTCATCGAGAAGTAGCAATTTCGGTTTGGACATGAGCGCCCGGCCAATTGCCAACATTTGCTGTTCACCGCCGGACAGTGTCCCGGATTGCTGTTTTTTACGTTCTTCCAGCCGCGGGAAAATTTCATATACTTTTTCCAAATCTTTTTTCACTTGTTGCGAATCTTTGCGCAAAAAAGCGCCGAGCAGCAAATTTTCTTCCACCGTCATTTCCGCAAAAACTCGTCTGCCTTCCGGAACATGAATGATGCCGTCGCGCACGATTTGCTGCGCCGGAAGTCCGACGATTGATTTACCCATATATTCGATCGTCCCGTTTTTCGGACGCAATAATCCCGATAACGTGTTGAGCAATGTCGTTTTCCCCGCGCCATTTGCGCCGATCAAGGTGACGATCTCCCCTTCTTCAACGTTCAACGATACACCTTTTAAAGCATGGATATGTCCATAATAGACATCAATGTCATTAACTTTGAGCATCGATACTTACCTCCTCTCCAAGGTAAGCTTCAATTACTTTCGGATCATTGCGGATTTCTTCCCCCGTTCCGTGAGCGATCAATTGACCGTGATCGAGTACGTAAATCCGCTCACAAATACCCATGACGAGACGCATGTCGTGTTCGATGAGCAAGATCGTCAAATCGTATTGCTTGCGTACGAAATGAATCAAATCCATCAACTCTTTCGTCTCTTGCGGGTTCATACCTGCCGCCGGCTCATCAAGCAGCAACAATTTCGGCGCTGCAGCTAGCGCACGGGCGATTTCGAGCCTGCGTTGCATTCCATACGGCAAATTTTTCGCCAGTTCATCTTTTAAGCCGTCCAACTCGAAAATTTTCAACAATTGCATCGATTTCAGCTCCATCTCGCGTTCGCCGATAAAATGTTTCGGCATACGGAACATCGAGCTGAAGACCGAATGGCCCGCAAGCGAGTGGTTGGCGACTTTCACGTTGTCCAAAACGCTCAAATCGTTAAACAACCTTATGTTTTGGAACGTACGGCTGATGCCTTTCCGAGTGACTTTAAACGGAGGAAGCCCATTGATCCGTTCGCCTCGAAACACGATGTCTCCTTCCGTCGGCGTATACACTCCTGTGATCATGTTGAATACGGTCGTTTTCCCCGCTCCGTTCGGTCCAATCAAGCCGATCAGTTCGTTGTCGTAAAGCGTCATGTTCAATTTATCCACCGCTTTTAGACCACCGAACTGGATCCCTAAATCTTTTAATTCTAAAATCGGTTGCTCTTTCAACTAGCTTCTCTCCTTTTCGATCTTAAGTTGGCAACAACGTCGGTAATTTCTTTGGTTCCCATGAGTCCTTGCGGCCGGTATAACATGACTAGAATCAAGACGACGCTGTAGAGGATCATGCGTGTTTCAGGATATTCTTGCAAGAACGTTGAAACGAGCGTCAATAATATAGCCGAAATGACTGAACCGGAAAGGCTTCCGAGTCCGCCCAACACGACGAAAATCAAAATGTCGAATGATTTCAAGAAACCGAAGTTTTGCGGTTGAATGATATAGAAGTTATGTGCGTATAAACCGCCTGCGATTCCAGCAAAAAATGCCCCGATGACAAACGCCAACACTTTATAATACGTCGTATTGATGCCCATCGCATCAGCGGCAATCTCATCTTCACGGATCGCAATGCATGCTCTGCCGTGACGGGAGTTGGTGAAGTTGGATATGATGATGATCGTGATGACGAGACTGATGAACGCATACGTCCACGTCGTCATATGTTTCACTTGCATCCCCGCTGCGCCGCCGACGTATTCAATGTTTAAAAAGATAATTCGGATAATTTCGGCAAAACCTAACGTAGCAATCGCCAAATAGTCGCCGCGCAGCCTTAACGTTGGAATCCCGACGATGAGCCCGGCAAAGGCCGCCACGATTCCACCGACGATCAGCGCAAGAATGAAAGGTAGGTGAAGCTTCATCGTAACGATGGCCGACAAGTAGGCCCCAAGCGCCAAAAAGCCAGCATGTCCGATCGAAAATTGTCCGGTAATTCCGATGACTAAATGCAAACTAACTGCCAACATGATGTTGATGCAGATAAATATGAGCGTGTTCGAATAGAACGGATTGAGCGTTCCCGTCGTAATCAACACTTGTACGACGGCGTAAATGACGAGTGCTGCGATGATAAAGCCCCAAAAGCGTTTACTTAACTTCATCTCGTTTCACCTACACTTTTTCCTTCGTATTTTTGCCAAAAATACCTGCAGGTCGGAAGAGCAAGATTAAGATGAGGATGATGAATGCAGCTGCATCGCGAAAGAGTGAAAAACCAGCCGCACTTACAAGCGTCTCAACAATGCCGAGGATAAAGCCGCCGACCATCGCGCCAGGAATGATGCCGATTCCTCCCAACACTGCTGCAACGAACGCTTTTAATCCTGGGATGAGTCCCATCAACGGATCGATTTTCGTATAGTAAATCCCGAAGATGACTCCGGCAGCTCCGGCCAACGCAGAACCGATCGCAAATGTAGCCGAAATCGTATTGTCAACGTTGATCCCCATCAATCGTGCTGCATCTTTGTCATAAGAAACCGCACGCATCGCACGGCCGATTTTCGTCTTTTGGACGATAAATTGCAATAAAATCATTAATACAATCGAAATAAACAAAATTAACAGTGCTTGCATGCTCACTTTTACGCCAAAAATATCAAGCGTACGTTCTGGAAGCACATCTTGCGGATACGCTTCCGGTTCCGCGCCGCGGAAATAAATGAATAAATATTGAATGAATAATGACATACCGATCGCGGTGATCAATGCCGCAATACGCGTTGATTCACGTAATCGTTTATAGGCAATGCGTTCGATCAAAACACCGACAACGGAACACGTAAACATGGCAATGATGAGCGCCGGTACAAAACTGAGTTCGAAATGGACGATGGCTACAAAACCGGTGAAAGCACCGATCATGAACACTTCACCGTGGGCGAAGTTGATCAATTTGATTATACCGTAAACCATCGTATATCCTAAAGCGATTAAGGCATAAATGCTTCCAAGCGAAATTCCGTTTATGATTTGCTGGAGCCACTCCAATCGTTTCACTCCTTTATATGCGGATTCGTTTTTTACTCGCAAAAGGGAGGGAAACCCCTCCCACATAATGATTCATTCAATTTTTACGGTTCGATTTTTGTCTTAAACACTTGTTCACCGTCGACGTACTCGAGGATTGTCGCCGATTTAACTGGGTTGTGGTTTTCGTCGATCGTAACGTTACCAGAAACGAGCGAAATGTTTTCCGTTGCTTCCAACGCTTCTTTGATCGCTTCTGGATCTGTGCTACCAGCTCTTTCAATTGCATCTTTCAATAAGTATACAGAATCATAACCTAATGCATGGAACGCGTTCGGCTTTTTGCCGTCGTATTTCTCGCCAAACTTCGTTACGAAGTTTTGGATCGTTTCATCTGGGTCGTCAGATGAATAGTGGTTCGTAATAAATGTATTGTTCAACGCTTCTGGGCCAGCCAACTCGACTAATGTTGGTGAATCCCAACCGTCTGCACCCATCAAAGGCACGTCGATGCCGATATCGCGGGCTTGCTTAACGATCAAGCCGACTTCTTCATAATATCCAGGAATAAACACGAATTCCGGATTTGCCGATTTGATGCGCGTCAAAGTCGATCTAAAGTCCGTATCTTTTGCAACGTACGCTTCTTCGGCAACGATTTCGCCGCCGCCGGCTTCGAACGTTTCTTTAAATGCTGCAGCCAAACCTTTTGCGTAATCGCTAGCGTTGTCCGCATAGATGGCTGCCGTTTTAACTCCTAGTTCCTCTAGTGCGAAGTTTGCAGCGATCGTACCTTGGAATGGGTCGATGTAAGATGTACGGAAGACGTACTCGTTCAATGAACCGTCATCATTCACTGTGACGTTCGGTGCTGTTCCAGATGGCGTCAATAAGATCGTTTGCGTATCGTTGGCGATTTCCACTTGAGCATTTGTGTTTCCGCTCGTGGCTGCGCCGATAATCGCGTTAACTTTGTCTTGGTTCACCAATTTGATGATTCCGTTCGTCGCTTCTGCGGCATCGGACTTGTTATCAAATTTCGTCACTTTAATTTGCATACCGTTGATACCGCCAGCTGCGTTGATCTCCTCCACCGCCAAATCGATTCCTTCAGCAATGGAAGAACCGTAAGTCGCTACAGCACCAGAAAGCTCCAAGTTAGCCCCGATGTGGAACTCTCCGCCTTCACCACCGGAATCACCTGATGATGCTTCGTCTGAAGTCGATTCGCCATTTGAACTGTCTGTCTTACTCGAACCTCCTCCAGAACATGCTGCCAAAACTCCGAGTGCAAGAATCATAGCGAAGAAGAGTTTGAGCAGTGTTTTGTTCATGATTCATCCCCCTTAATTTTTTTACGGACAATGTAATCACTTACATTTCCTGTTTGTAAGCGACTACATTGTAAAAATTTAGGTTTTGGAACCTAAGTAATTTATATTCTAATCGAAAAAATGGATTAAGTCTAGCCAATTTTAATTAATTGCCGAAAAAATATATGGTATATTTTGCAAGACATTTATAACCAATTAGGCAAAAAATAATGTTTCAGCTTCATTTGCAAGCGCTTGAAACATGAAATTCGAAAAATATTTGTTTTTATTGTTCCTAAAATTGTTGAAAATTGGCATGAAAAATGACGTTAGTGCCATTAAGGAAAATATATGGTTACGATCAACAACACTAACGTCATTTCAAATGGTTGGCAAATGTTTACACTGGGTACACTCCGTGTTTGCGTTCGGTAAAAGTGACGTTTTTCGAATCGTACATTTCAAAACGGCTAACCAACTCGACGCGCAATTTGTCCGGTTCGACGATATGGTCGACGACCATTTCCGAAGCGAGGCGGTAAATGTCAATATCCGCTTTATATTCCGCCTGTTTTTCTTCTATGAACTTTCGTCGTTCTTCCCCTTCAAGCTCGGCGATTTTGTTCGCATAAACGGCGTTGACCGCCGCTTCAGGACCCATGACGGCAATTTGCGCGGTTGGAAGTGCAAGCACCGCATCCGGTTCAAATGCCGGGCCGGCCATGGCATACAACCCCGCTCCGTATGCTTTCCGGACGACGACGGAAATTTTCGGAACCGTCGCCTCGCTCATCATCGACAACATTTTCGCACCGTGACGGATAATTCCCATCCTTTCCACTTTCGTGCCGATCATAAATCCAGGCACGTCCATCAAGAAGAGCAACGGAATGTTGAACGCATCGCAAAGCTGGATGAATTTGGCCGCCTTATCCGCAGAATCCGGGAACAAGACGCCGCCTTTTTGACGCGGTTGGTTCGCGATAATGCCGACGACGCGTCCATCGAGGCGTGCAAGCCCCGTGATGATTTCTGGAGCGAACAGTTTTTTGATTTCGCACCAGCTTCCTTCATCAATGATGCGGTCGATCAATTCATACATGTCAAACGGCGCGTTTTGGTTTACCGGGATGATGTCTTTAAGCGATGTTTCAAATTGTTTCGGTTCTTTGCCTTCGATTTTTTCCGGTTTATGGCGGAAGTTCGGTGGGAAATACGTCAAATAACGGCGTGCAAAGGCGATCGCCTCTTCTTCCGACTGGACTAAGACGTCGCCGCAGCCCGAGACGGTGCAATGCATCCGTGCGCCACCCATCTCTTCAAGTGTCACTTTTTCACCGATGACCATTTCGGCCATACGCGGCGAACCTAAATACATCGAGGCATTGCCTTCCACCATGACGACGATGTCGCAAAACGCCGGGATATACGCACCGCCTGCCGCTGATGGTCCAAACAACAACGTAATTTGCGGCACCCTTCCGGACATTTTGATTTGGTTGTGGAAAATTCGACCTGCACCACGGCGTCCCGGGAACATTTCGATTTGGTCGGTGATCCGGGCGCCGGCGGAGTCGACCAAATAGATCATTGGAATTTCCAAATTCATCGCCGTCTCTTGAATGCGCAAAATCTTCTCAACTGTCCGTTTTCCCCATGAACCGGCTTTGACGGTCGAGTCGTTTGCCATCACGGCAACTTTTTGCCCATGAATTTTGCCGATTCCCGTAACAACGCCGTCGGACGGCAAATGCTCGTCCGCTTCACAGTTGGCAAAAAATGCATCTTCAATTTCCAAACCATCGTCCAACAGCAATTTTAATCGATCGCGTACGAAAAGTTTACCTTTTTCCGCATTACTTTTATGGTACTTTTCGTGTCCACCTTTTTCAATCTCTTTGATTCGTTTATGCAGTTCTTCGAGATAAGGCACTGTTGATCCCCCTTTTATTTTCCGCGATAGACTGGTTTGCGCTTTTCTTTAAAAGCTTTTAACCCTTCGAGACGGTCTTCCGTATACAACGTTTCGCGATAAGCCAAATGCTCTATCTCCAAACCGGTCATCAAATCGACTTCTATGCCTTGATTGATCGCAGCTTTTGCTTGGCGCAATGCAATCGGCCCATTTTGCGTAATTTCTTTCGCCAAATTGACCGCTCGATCGAGAAGTTCATCTTTTGGTACGACTTCTTCGACGATTCCCAACTCCTTGGCTTCTTCTGCACTGATGCGTTTTGCCGTATAAATCAATCGTTTCGCCTGCCCGATGCCGATGAGCCTTGGCAAACGCTGCGTTCCACCTGCGCCGGGAATGATCGCCAACGACGTTTCCGTCAATCCTAATTGAACGTGTTCGGCGGCGATGCGCAAATCACAGGCGAGCGCGAGCTCCAGTCCGCCTCCAAAGGCGACCCCGTTCAACGCTGCTATCACCGGCATGTCCATCCGTTCCACTTTTAGGATCGTTTCACCGATCCGTCTTACCGCCTCAATTGTTTGGCGATGGTTCATGCCACGGCGTTCTTTCAAATCGGCACCGGCGCAAAACGCTTTTTCCCCTTCACCGGTGATAATCGTACAAAAGACCGTTTCATCGCTATTGACTTGAGCGATCGCTCCCGCTAAATCAAGTAGCAGTTGTTTGCTCATCGCATTATACGCTTCCGGACGATTCAACGTGATGATCGCTATATGTTCATGAGTCGATGTATCCAATTTTACAAGACTAGACATCGTTCGTTCTCTCCTTATCTTTTGGCTATTCGATGACAGCGATGACGTCCCCTTCGTTTACGAAGTCCCCTTCGTTCACCTTGATTTCTTTTACGGTGCCGGATGCTTCAGCCGCAATCGGTATTTCCATTTTCATCGATTCCAAAATGACGACATCTTCTCCCGCCGACACTTCGTCACCGACTTGGACGTTAATTTTCCATACGTTTCCAGCCATCGATGCTTTCACTTCAGACATGTTCGGTTTCCTCCTCATCATGATGTGATTTATTTTGTTTTTAGCGGCAAATAATGTTTTTGGACATAATCCGTCGTCGTGTTGCCGCGTTTGAAATTTTCTTCATTCACGACGGTTTTGAGCATCGGGATGTTCGTTTTGATGCCCGTTATTTCATATTCGTCCAACGCTTTATCCAACAACTGAATCGCTTCCGCGCGGTCTTTTCCGGTCACGATCAGCTTGCCGATCATCGGATCGTAAAACGGTGTCACTTGCGAACCTTGTTTGACAGATGATTCAATGCGGACATGTTCCCCGCTTG
The DNA here is from genome assembly GCA_012518125.1 of Bacilli bacterium. Taxonomy (GTDB): domain Bacteria; phylum Bacillota; class Bacilli; order Bacillales; family Amphibacillaceae; genus Pseudogracilibacillus. The sequence continues at coordinate 48,217 of JAAYTF010000072.1, forward strand.
GTTCTTTGTATGTTTCGATTGTCCCAGGCGATGGGAAAAACGTAACCGGATCTTCCGCATAAATCCGCGCTTCGATCGAATGCCCATTCCTTTTCACGTCTTCTTGGGAAAGCGGAAGTTTTTTTCCTTCAGCAACATCTAGCTGCAATTTCACGATGTCCAATCCGGTTATCTGCTCCGTAATCGCATGTTCCACTTGAATCCGTGTGTTCATCTCCAAGAAGTAAAATTGCTCATGTTCATCGACCAAGTACTCAATGGTGCCCGCGCTAAAATAGCCGATTTCTTTTGCCGCTTTTACGGAAGCCTCACCCATTTTCTTGCGCGTTTCCTCTGAGATGAACGGTGACGGCGCTTCTTCCAACACTTTTTGGTTTCGCCGCTGCACGGAACATTCCCTTTCAAAAAGATGGATGGCATTTCCATGTTTGTCCGCAATGACTTGCACTTCGATGTGGCGCGCATTTTCCACCAATTTCTCGATGAACATGGCACCGTTTCCGAAAAATTGTTCCGCCCGTTTTGAATTGCTTTCAAACGTCCTTTGCAATTCATCATCAGAGCGGACGACTTGCATGCCGATGCCGCCGCCTCCGGCCGCCGCTTTCAACATGATCGGATAGCCGATTTCGTTGGCCAATTTGATCGCTTCATCGACGTTGTCGATCGCTTCGTCCGTGCCCGGAATGATCGGGACACCTGCTCTTTTCATCATGTTGCGTGCAGCGATTTTATCGCCCATCTGTTCCATTACCTCGGCTGACGGCCCGATGAAAATGATGCCATTTTCCTCACACTGTCTCGCAAATCCGCCATTTTCGCTCAAAAAACCGTAGCCGGGATGAATGGCGTCGACGTTTGCCATTTTGGCGATTTCGATGATTTTGTCCGCTCTCAAGTAGCTCTCGTTCACCCGCGGCGGTCCGATCAAAAAACTTTCATCCGCTTGTTTCACGTAAGGGGAGTCAGCATCTGCCTCGGAATAAATCGCAACGGTCTGAATCCCATTTTCCTTGCACGTCCGGATAATTCGTGATGCGATTTCACCTCGGTTGGCAATCAACACTTTTTTGATCATACAACCCCTCATTTCCTCAAAAATTCATTTCATGGATGAAACCAGCTTAATCGCTTTCAACCCATACAAAGCGTTTACATTAAATTTAATCTAAATTTCGGGAAATGACAATACGTTGAATTTCGGATGTTCCTTCGCCAATGACGAGCAATTTCGCATCACGCATGAGACGTTCAACGCCGTACTCGCGCATATATCCGTATCCTCCGTGTATTTGTACGGCTCGCTCAGCATTGCGCACCGCCGTTTCCGATGCAAAAAGCTTTGCCATCGCCGCTTCTTTTGTGAACGGTTTGCCTTGGTCTTTGAGCCATGCGGCTTTCAACACCATATTGCGGGCGAGTTCCACTTCCATCGCCATGTCCGCAAGCATGAATTGAATCGCTTGGAATGAACGGATTGTTTTTCCGAATTGTTTTCTTTCATTTGCATACGCCAACGCTTTGTCCAAAGCGTCTTGCGCGATGCCGACGCTCAATGCGCCAATGGAAATGCGCCCGCCGTCCAACGTTTTCAAGAATTGTTTGAATCCTGCTTTCGGGTCGCCCAACAAGTTCTCTTTCGGTACGCGGACATTGTCCAACACGATTTGTGTCGTGTTCGAGCCGCGGACCCCCATTTTGTCGTGTATCTCTGTGATCGTCAAACCTTCTGCATCGGTAGGCACGATGATGGCCGAAATGATGTTTTTGCCGCGGTCATCTTTGCCGGTCACCGCAGTGACGATCAGCGTTTTTGCATAGCTCGCATTTGTGATGAACACTTTTTCTCCGTTGATGACGTATTCGTCGCCGTCAAGGACAGCCGTCGTCTCCGTGCCGCCCGCATCCGATCCCGCATTTGGCTCTGTCAGCCCGAATGCGCCGAGCGCTTCCCCTTTGGCAAGCGGAACCAAATACTTTTCCTTCTGCTCTTCCGTGCCGAACATATAAATAGGTGACGCCCCTAATGACACGGCTGCAGCGTAGCTTAATCCGGTGCTGCCGCACGCTCTTCCGACTTCTTCGACTGCAAGCGCGTAAGAAATCGTGTCCCCTCCCGAACCACCGTACTCTTCCGGGAACGGTATTCCGAGAAAACCGAGTTTCCCCATTTCTTTAAAAATGTCTTCCGGGAATTTCCCTTCTTTATCGATTTCCATCGCTCGTGGGCGGATGACATCGTTGGCAAATTCACGAGCCATGTTTTGGGTCATCTTTTGCTCTTCGGTAAGTTCAAAATTCATCTTACATTCCTCCTTTACCAAATAGACCGACCATTCGGTTTGTAAGCGCTTTATAATAATCATATGTACAATCCTAGCAAATGTCAAGCTATTTTTTCGTTTTCGTAAAATAAAACGGTTCGATGAGGATCGATTCATACGTATCTTTGTCCAAATATTCAGCTTTTAACACGGCGTGCAAAATGAAATCGGTAAAGATGTCCGCGATTTGTGATATCGTTTTTTCCCCGTCGCGGTTGTACCATTTGTATATCCAATTGACCATCCCCAAAATCGCCATGACGACGATGTCGACTTCTAACTCTTGACGGAATTCCCCGCGCTCTTTCCCCGCTTTGACGACGTCGTAAATAATTTGTCTAAATTCATCACGTTTTTTGCGGATGATTTCATCGTACTTCGGATGCAAATATTTCGCTTCTTGATAAAATACCGTCAAATGAGGTTTATACACGTGGAAAACGCCGACGAAACTTTTGATGATCGCCTGCAATTGTTCGAGAGGACTTTCGTAAGAGCGGGCTGCCAATTTTGCGTTTTCGATTGCATATGTAATGAAAATATCGTGAATGACATATAACAGCTCATCTTTGGATGAAAAATGATGGTAAAAACCGCCTTTGGAAGTGCCGGCTTCCGTGACGATTTCATTGATCGAAACACCGTGATAACCTTTTTCTTCAAACAGCAAGAGCGCCGTTTGAATGATTTTGCTGCGCAAATCCGTTTTCATCTACCCCCTTAATGAAGCGTGATCTCGTTAATATGTATTAAGATAGCATAATTTCATCGCCGTTACAATAAAAATCAGACCAAATAGTCGGTCTGTCAAAGAAAAAAGGAACAAAACCTTAATCGGAGGTTTTGTTCCAATTTATGATGAACGTATTAATGTTTTCTCAACAAGTAACGTTGAATTTTTCCACTCGGCGTTTTTGGCAGTTGATCGATGAATTCAACGATGCGCGGGTATTCGTGAGCGGATAAGTTCTTCTTGACGAATTCGCTCAATTCTTTTGCCAAATCGTCGCTCGGTTCATATCCTGGACGTAAAATGACGTACGCTTTGACGAGCTCGCCGCGTTGTTCATCCGGTACACCGACGACAGCCGTCTCCGCCACCGCTTCGTGTTCCATGAGCGAGCTTTCCACTTCGAACGGCCCGATGCGGTAACCGGAGCTGATGATGATGTCATCTTCACGGCCTGAGAAGAAGAACATCCAGTCTTCGTCACGGCTCGCCGCGTCTCTCGTGAAATAATAACGTTTATCTTTTGAAAAGACTTCTTTCGTCTTTTCAGGTTCATTGTAATATCCACGGTACCAGAACAACGGTGAATTTTCGATGTCGATCGCCAATTCCCCTTCTTCGCCTGGTCCCAATTCGTTGCCGTTATCGTCCAAGATGACTGCACGGTATCCCGGCATTGCCGGACCCATTGATCCTGGTTTCACTTCATGGCGCATATCATCTTTGTGCAAGTTGACGACGCACATTCCCAATTCGGTCTGACCGTAATGGTCGTAAATTGGCTGACCGAACACCTTTTCAGCCCAGTTGCTTACGTCTGGGTTCAACGGTTCGCCGGCACTTGACAATGTTTTTAAGTTGATTTCGTCGATGAAATCTGGCGTGCCATGTACGCGCATCGTACGGTAAACGGTAGGTGCACCGGCAAAGTTCGTCACTTTATAGTCTCTTAACATTCTGTAAGTCCATTCGACGTCAAATTTGCCCTGGTTGACGACGAATGTTTGGCCCAAAAGGAGCGGTCCAATGACGCCGTAGTAAAGTCCGTAAGCCCAACCTGGGTCGGCAATGTTCCAGAAAATATCTTCCGGTTTAACATCGAGGCCGAATCTCATGTACGCCTCGAACGCTGAAAGGGCGAATACTGGTACGTCGACCCCTTTCGGATTTCCCGTCGTACCGGACGTATAAATCAAAATCATTTGATCGTCTTTTGTGACGCGCACGGCATCTTCGAAAGGCTCTGCCTGTTCAAGCGCTTCATAATAATCGATGTCGTCAACGTCAGCCAACTGTTTTGCATCTTTTGTGATCACGGTGATGTTGGATGCAGCTTCTTCACCCATGTCGTTAAACGCTTCGGTCACTTTCACGCGGTTTTGCGCATCCGTCAAAATGACCGATGCCCCGCTATGTTCAACACGGTATGAAATCGCTTTTTTCTCAAACGCGGTAAACAACGGTACATAAACAGCACCGAGACGCCAAATCGCCAATGCGGAAATGAATGTTTCCGGGCCTTTTGGCAATAACACTGCCACTCGGCTGCCTTTTTCGACACCTTGGTTTTTGAGCACAGTTGCAAATTTTTTCGACAATTCGTTCAATTCGCCATACGTGTACGTACGTTTTTCCCCTTCGTCACTTTCAAAGTAAAAGGCGATTTTTTCTGGATCGTGGCGTTCGACAAGTACGTTTGCCAAAGACAAATTGTCGTAATCGTGTTGCTTGATCAGCTGCTCTACTTGATCAGAAAACTTCCCCATCTTTTACTACCCCTTACCTTAAGATTTTTATCAACAAAGTCGTTAACAAAACAACTTATGCTTGTTTATGTATAAAACGGCAAGTTGTCTTGTTAATGACTTTTACACGAATGTGATTAAGTTACAGGATCACTGTAACGGTTTCAAAAAAATGCTTTGTTATATCAATTTGTTTTTAGCATTCTTAAAACGTTACCAAATCATCTTGAAAAAGAAAGGCGATAGAATGACCGAAAAAAATAATAAAAGGGACGGTAACATTGATGCAAGCCTAAAGCTTGTCTACTTGATGTCAAACGCTTGATGTTTAAGCTTTTCCGCAAGTATCTCACTTGCCAGGCTTGAGCAATCGTTTACCCAATCCCTTACAAAATTGCATAATTTTTAAGATTCATTTTCGTTTAAATTATCTAATATAAAATTCATTTGGTCAAGTTTTTTACTATATTTAACAACGTCAATTTCTGTATTTAATACATTTATTTGTTGGCGATAGATGAGCGATACTTCTTTGGCGATCGCTTCCAGCATGGTTTGGAACATGGCTTGCAATTGTTCCGAGTACCGCTCTGTCATGAGCTTCTCTTGGTCGTTCAAATACGCTTCGATTTCCGGTTCCATTATTTCATAAAATTTGTCTTTCATCTTGTCACGTTCATTATCGGCAAAAAATGAACGCAAGTTTTTGAACATTTTCAAGGCCGGATGAAACATCGAAACGTCGATGTCGTCGAAAGCTTGGGCATATTCCGGTGTCACGAATCGTTTTTCTTCATAGTTTGCAAGCGAAATCGTCTCGTCGATTGACGCAAGTTCCCGGCTCACTTCCCCGTAAAATTCGTTAAACATTTGATTAATGAAGGCTTCGAGCCTGAGTGAAACGGCGCGCACTTCTTGCAGCAATTCGTAGCCGACGTGATCGATTAGCCGATTGCGGTTTTGTTCAAGTTGCTCCGTCGCCTGTCTGCCGTTTGCTGTCACCGTCGTCGGGTTGAAATGTTCTTTAAACATGTCTTGGAAACGGATGAACATCCTTTCTTTTACGTAATGCAGCTGTCGTTCGATCCGCTCTTTCGTCCTGTCCATCAGTTGATCGACCGTCTTGTTTCCGAGCAACTCAAGGCTTTGCTGCTCGTTTTTTCGTAAACGTTCAATCTGGCTTTTTCTTTCACGTTCATCGAGTTTTGCCGATTGGACGATCTGTTCCAACATGGCTTTGACACGATAAATATCCCAAGCTGCCGCTTCGAACGTCAATTGATGAAGATCGTGTTCGATGAAATGGTAAAACGCCCGTTCAAACGTCTGCATCTGTTCGTTTAACGTAAGTCGGTTCCGTTTTTCGTACAGTGACTGTTTGCTCGATAAAGGATAAATTTGTGCATGGCGGATGCCGTAGTTTAACAGTTGGTCTTCCACGTAGTCGACGACGAGTTTCAATTCCGCATCATCTTTTGCCAAGTCGCTCGCATTTACGACAAAGAACATTTTATCCAATGCGAACGATTCTTTCACGCGCCCCAATTGGACGAGAAAATCGCGGTCGGCGCTTGTGACGGCATGGTTGTAATACGTGACGTAAATGATGGCGTCGGCATCTTTGATGTAGTCGAAAGCGACGTTCGTATGCCGCGCATTCACCGAGTTCGCCCCCGGCGTATCGACAAGCGTGATGCCGTTTTTCGTCAACTCGTTTTCGTGATATAAATCGACCGCTTCGATATACGCCGCGACTGTTTCATCCGTGACGTATGCGGCAAAATCGTCCAGCGAAATGATTTCCGTTTTGCCCAAAAGCTCGCCGCGCGATTCATAGCCGGCCAAAACGGCTTTTAAATAAGATCGGTAAACGTTTGATAATCGTTCACTTTCATGAATGTTTTCTCGTTTGATCCATTGGACGAATTCGGCGGTCGTTTTGCACGTCGGGGCAAAATCTTTTGTGATCATGCTTAAATCGTTCGTCAACACTTCATCCGTTTTATACGTGATGACGACGGTGCCGTGTCCAAACGTTTCGGTTGTGGGACGAATCCGATTGATGACGGCAGTCGTCGGATTTGGCGAAACAGGCAAAATCTTTTCGCCCAAAAGCGCATTCGAAAAGGACGACTTGCCGGCGCTGAATGCCCCAAAAAGCGCCACCGTAAGGGAACGGTGTTCGATTTTCGCTTTCATCCGGCGCAATGAGTCGATTATGGATTCAAAATCGTCCAAATCGTTGATCAGTTTGATCGTATCTGCCAATTTTCCGACAATTTCTTCTTTTGTGAATGCATGCATTCGTTTCTCGCTTGCTTCGACTTTTACACTGCCATTTCCATCGTCGGTGGTTTCGTCTTTCGTTTGGATCGTCGGCGTTTTTTCTTTGACGAATATCTTCCGTTCTTTCAGTTTTTCACGGACGAGGTCGTGCGCCGTTTCATCGGCCGTTCCGCTTTCCAATACTTGCTCGATGTTGGCCAGCTTCGCTTCCAATTCGGCATACAACGCTGATTGTTCCAACATTTTCTGTCTTTCCAGCGCCAAGCGCGCTTTTTCTTCTTCCAGTATTCCTTTTTCAGCTTGTAGCGATTGATCGAGTTGGGCTTTCATCTTTTCGAGCAGTTCGATCGCTAGGCGCTTCGCTTGTTGTTTGATTTTATAACTCACTTCATCCGTGTAATTCAAAACGTAGTTTCCGTTTACTGTTGCGCCTTCTTTCAATGAACCGAAAATGATTACTTCTGTCACATCAAGCGAAAATTGCTGCACTTCTTCACGCAACGTTTCATTGGCGATTTCATAACGGTGTAACAATTGCAGGAATTTCTCGCGCAGTTTCCAGACGATCGTCGATTGGACGGACTGTTTTAAGTCGTTTAAAAATGCGTTTAACCGCTTTTCTTTTTCTTGCTCCGTCTTTTTCTTCGCGTTAAAGAAGCCGACTTTAAATTTGGCGTCTTGCGAAAGCAAAAATTGTTCCGCCAAATCGCGCAGTTTTGCCGGCATGACGTAAGCATTCTTCAACGTCGCCTCGATTTCTTCGTTGAATTCCTTTTCGAGACGTTCTTTACGCGCGTTCATCTCAGCAAGGCGCGCGTTTATTTCTTGCCATCTATTTTCGTCGAATTGTCCATCTGCTTCGGATAATGCCGATTGTTCAAACTGCTTTTCCAAATGTGCTTTATGCGCTTCGACCACCACATGTGCTGCGTGGGAAATCTGTTTTTCCAGCGAACCTTTTTCCGTAAGCAGTTGGAACAAGTCGCGTTTTAGCACATAAAGTTCGTTGTCCGGCAACGATTCATCGACGATGGAAGAATAGTAGATTCTTTCCGGACGGATGCCCCAATTGAAAAATGCCTCCTCGACAGAGCGTTTAAATGCGGAAAACGTAAGCTCTTCTTCGTTATGTTTGTCGATTTGATTGATAATGAGATAAATCGGGATCTGTTTTTCTTGTATCTGTTTTAAAAACTGGAAATTGACCTCCGATTGCACGTGGTTGTAATCCATGACATAAAACAAAACGTCGACCAAGTGCAAAGAAGATTCTGTCATGTAGCGGTCGGCGTCATCCGCCGCATCGATTCCCGGCGTATCGACGATGTAGGAACCTTTTGGCACGATTAGTTCTTTCGTTTCAATTTCAATTTGTTTGATCGTATCTTTTGTCATGCAATAATCTTTGATAACGTCGATGTCGTACGGTTCATCATATTCAACCGGTTGCCGTTCATGAAAAAAGACTCGCGCAACACCTTTACCGGATGTGATTTTCACGATGTTGGCGCTCGTCGGGATCGGGCTTTTCGGCAACAATTCTTTTCCAAGCAAAAAGTTGATGATCGAACTTTTCCCCGCGGAAAAATGCCCAGTGAAACTGACGTAAAATTGTTGCTTCAACCATTTTTCATACAAATCGAGCATTTTTTCCGCGTTTTCCAAATCACCGTGCTCCGACATCACTTGATACAATGTTGCCAATTGATCATGTGAAATGACGACTTGTCTTTCCGCTAACACTTCCAATGTAAAGTACCCCTTTTTACCAAACTAGTAAATGAAATGAAATAGAGTCCTAGCATTCAAGGACTCTCTTTATCTTTATTCCTCTTTTAAGTAACGGTATTTGCTAGCATAATAAATGATCGGTTCACCGTCATTTACATGTATATCGATGACTTTCCCGATGAAAATGATATGGTCGCCCGCCTCAAATTGGTCGACGACTTCACAAGATACATTCGCAAGTGCATCTTTTATGACCGGAACACCCGATTGATCGATAAATTCGAAAGCATGATCGGGCAAGTCAATTTGATCGGCAAAATATAATGATAAATCTTTCTGGCTATCGCGCAACATGCTTACGCCAAAAGGTTTTCCTATTTCCAATTTATGGTACATGCTCGCGTGATCGCCGATGGAGACGGCAAGCAACATCGGCTTGAGCGAAACGGACATGAACGCGTTTACGGTCATCCCGATCGGTTTAGCGTCGTCGTACATCGAAACGACAGTGATCCCTGTTGCGAACCTCCCCATCGCGTCACGAAACAAACGCTCATTCATTCAATAACGTCATCCTTTCTTAGACTATACCTCTACTTTAACACGAATGACATGAATTTAACATCTTTTTGTCCGTTTAGTTTACATAATATATATATCGTTAACTGAAGGATGACGGATTTTTATTCGAGCGTCAAAATCGTGTCTCCTTCATTGACGAAATCCCCTTCATGGACGAGAATTTCTTTCACCGTTCCACTCGTTTCGCTTGTAATCGGTATTTCCATTTTCATCGACTCTAAGATGGCGACATCTTGCCCCGCTTCCACTTTGTCGCCGGTATTGACTAAAATTTTCCACATGTTTCCCGCCATCGACGCTTTGACTTCTTGCATCTTCATCGCCCCTTTCACGATTCATTGTTTACCATACAATGCCTATTTTATCATTCCACTTGCGGAAAATGAATTGTTTTTCTATTCGTTCTCTTGGAATGGGACTGTATACGGTTCATCTTTGAAGGCATAAATGACATTTCCGTCCTCATCTTCTTCCAATATGAACGAGCCGTTCGTGTTTCGTTCACTTTCCGGCAATTGCAATGGTACGATTTCGAACACTTTTTCCTTATCTGTTACGACAAAAACGTTTTCTTCAACTTCATTTGAAAGCTGCTCGAAATAGATGAGTCGGTGCGGTTTCGTTTTTAACGTTCTTAACAACTGTACACCGCGGCGTGCGCGTTGGGACGGTTCAAGCACTCGTTTCGGCATTCGTTTCACCGCTCCGCGCTGCGTGACGACGAACAGATCAAACGCATCTCCACGATCGGCAAACCCGTTGATGACATGATCATCTTCTTTCAACTGGATGCCGATGACACCTTGGGCGCGGATGCCCACCGGAGAAATTTGCCCCGCTTCAAAACAGATGCCGTATCCGTTATGCGTGGCGATGTAAAGGGGTGAATTTTCTCCCGTTATGCTGACATTCACCACTTCATCGCCTTGTTTTAAATTGATGGCGATCAAACTGTTTTTCGTGCGCGTCGTCTCATATTCTTTCAAAGCCGTCTTTTTCACGAGCCCATGCTTCGTGAAAAAGACGACAAATCGTTCTTCTTCGAATCGTTTGACCGGTATGGATGCGATGATTCTTTCATCGTTGTCCAGTTCAACGATATTGGAAATGTGGACGCCCGTATCGCGCCACCGGATGTCTGGCAACTCGTAAACAGGGATCATGACATATTTGCCCATATTCGTAAATAATAAGATGTTGTCCGTCGTATCCATTTCGAATAACGAGATGAGATGGTCCGACTTTTTCAGCGTCAGGTCGCTTTTTTTCGAAGCGTTATAAGATCGGAGGCTCGTCCGCTTCACGTAACCGTCTTTCGTCGCGGATACGACGACGGTCTCTTGCGGAACCGTCACTTCGATGTTGATTTTTATTTCTTCGATTTCTTCTTCGATAGTCGTACGTCGTTTGCTCGGATATTGTTTTTTCATCTTGCGCAAATCCGCTTTGATTTTATTGAGCAACGCTTTTTCACTCGTCAAGATCGCTTCATACGTTTTGATTCTTTCTTCCAATTCTTTTTTCTCTTCTTTCAATTGTGTCACATCGGTATTCGTCAAACGATACAATTGTAAATTTAAAATCGCATCTGCCTGCATGTCGGTGAATGAAAAAGCCGCCATGATGTTTTCTTTCGCTTCTTTTCGGTTTTTTGACTTGCGGATGATGGCGATCAATTCGTCCAGAACGGATACCGCCTTGATCAGGCCGTCGACGATATGGGCGCGGTCTTTTGCTTTATTGAGATCGTACGTCGTTTGTCTAGTCACCACTTCTTTTTGGTGTTTGATGTATGCATCGATGATTTCAGGGAGGCTCAACAGTTTCGGTCTGCGGTCTTGAATGGCGACCATATTGTAATTGTACGTCACTTGCAAGTCCGTGTTTTTATATAAATATTGCAAAATGCCTTCGCTGTCGGCATCTTTCTTCAAATCGATGACGATGCGCAAACCTTCGCGGTCCGTTTCGTCACGGACTTCTTGGATGCCATCGACTTTCCGCTCGATATGTAATTCATCGATTTTCCGGACGAGATTCGCTTTATTGACATCGAACGGTATTTCGTGAATGATGATTTGTTCGCGTCCGCCGCGCACTTTTTTGATTTCCGTTTTGCCCCGGATGATGATGCGTCCTTTTCCCGTTTTGAACGCTTCGATGATGCCGTCTTTCCCTTGGACGATGCCGCCGGTAGGGAAATCGGGGCCTTGGATTTTCGTCATTAAATCTTCGACCGTGGCATTCGGTTTGTCAATTTTTAAAATGATTGCATCGATCACTTCTTGCAAATTGTGCGGTGGAATGTTCGTCGCATAACCGGCTGAAATTCCCGTCGAACCGTTGATCAACAAATTCGGCAGCTTCGCTGGAAAAACGACCGGTTCTTCTGTCGTGTCATCAAAGTTCGGAATGAAGTCGACCGTGTCTTTATCGATGTCGACCAACAATTCCGATGCAATTTTGGAGAGCCGTGCTTCCGTATAACGCATCGCAGCGGGCGGATCGCCGTCGATACTGCCGTTATTGCCGTGCATTTCAACAAGTTCATAGCGCATCTTCCAATCTTGGCTGAGCCGAACCATCGCGTCATAGACGGACGTATCGCCGTGCGGATGATAATTGCCGATGACGGTGCCGACCGTTTTAGCGGATTTGCGGAAATTGTTTTCATGCGTATTTTTGTCGATGAACATCGCGTATAAAATGCGCCGTTGCACAGGTTTTAAACCATCCCGGACATCGGGAAGCGCCCGGTCTTGAATGATATATTTACTGTAGCGCCCGAACCTGTCGCCGATCACCCGTTCTAAAGGCAATTCCAAAACTTTGTTCGCTGATTGCATGGACATACCCCTTTACATATCAATGGATTAAATGGTCTTCTTCTTCCAAGCCGAAATCGACGTTTTCTTCGATCCATTTTCTTCGCGGAGCAACTTTGTCTCCCATCAACGTCGTCACTCTTCTTTCAGCTTGGGCGAGATTTTCCACCGTAATTTTGACGAGCGTCCGCGTTTTCGGATTCATCGTCGTTTCCCAAAGCTCTTCGGCGTTCATTTCCCCTAAACCTTTGTACCGCTGCACCATGTAGTTTGATTTGAACGCTTTCGTAATTTCTTTCATTTCCTCATCATCCCAAGCGTAGCGGACGTCTTTGTTCTTCCCTTTTCCTTTTGTGATTTTATACAGTGGGGGAAGCGCAAGATAAACTTTCCCCGCTTCGATGAGCGGGCGCATGTAGCGGTAGAAAAAGGTGAGCAACAGCACTTGGATGTGCGCCCCATCGGTGTCGGCATCCGTCATGATGATGACTTTGTCATATTTGACATCGTCCAAGTTAAAATCATTGCCCGCACCGGCCCCGATCGTATGAATGATCGTCGCGATTTCCTCGTTTTTCATGATATCTTCCAGTTTCGCTTTTTCCGTGTTGATCACTTTTCCTCTAAGCGGCAAAATCGCTTGCGTCTTGCGGTCGCGTCCTTGTTTCGCCGAACCGCCCGCCGAATCGCCTTCGACTAAAAACAGTTCAATTTTATTCGGATCGCGCGACTGTGCCGGGGTCAATTTCCCCGACAACAAACTTTCCGTCCGCTTACGCTTTTTGCCTTTCCGAGCTTCTTCACGCGCTTTTTGTGCCGCTTCGCGCGCTTCTTGAGCGCGGAGCGCCTTTTCGACGAGACTTACTGCGATATGGCGGTTCTCTTCCAAAAAGAATGTGAACCGTTCACCGATGACATGTTCGACGACGGACCGTACTTCTTGCGTGCCGAGTCTGCCTTTCGTCTGACCTTCGAATTGGAGCAGCGCCTCCGGTACACGAACGGAAACGATCGCCGTCAATCCTTCACGGATATCTTGCCCTTCCAAATTTTTATCATTTTGTTTGATGAGGTTATTTTTCCGGGCGTATTCATTGACCGTCCTCGTAATGGCGGAACGGGCTCCGACTTCATGGGTTCCGCCGTCTTTCGTCCGGACGTTGTTGACGAACGAAAGCATATTTTCGTTGTAGCCGTTCGTAAATTGGAAGGCGAAATCGACTTCGATGCCGTTTTCTTTGCCGCTGAAAGCCAATATATCATGCAGCGCATCTTTTCCTTCATTCAAATATTTCACAAAGGAAATGAGCCCTTCCGGATAATGGTAGCGTTCTTGCCTGCCTGTCCGTTCATCCGTAAATTGTATCGCCAAATTCGGCAACAAAAACGCCGATTCCCTTAACCGTTCAGCCAACGTGTCGTATTGGAATTCGGTCGTTGAAAAAATGGACGCATCGGGTTTGAAGCGCACCGTCGTTCCCGTGTTTTTCGCATCACCGGCTAAGACGAGCTCCGTCACCGGCTTGCCGCCGTTTTCATACCGTTGATAGTGTTTTTTTCCGTCGCGATAGACGGTCACTTCCAAATATTCCGACAAAGCGTTGACGACGGCAGCACCGACCCCATGCAATCCTCCGCTCGTTTTATAACCGCCTTGTCCGAACTTGCCGCCGGCATGAAGGACGGTGAAGATGACTTCCACCGTGGAGATGCCCGTTTCATGCTCCCCTGTTGGAATGCCGCGGCCGTTGTCGCTGACGGATACACTTCCGTCTTCATGGATCGTGACATCGATTTTGTCGCCGTATCCGTTCATCGCTTCATCGATCGCATTGTCAACAATTTCATAGACCAAATGATGCAGCCCTCGGCTGTCCGTGCTTCCAATATACATGGCAGGCCGTTTTCTTACCGCTTCTAGGCCTTCCAATACTTGAATCGATTCTTCCGTATAGTTGTAAGACGCATCCGTCAAAACGATCTTCTCCTTTACCGACACTTTACTTTTTACCATTACAAAATAATTATACTAATATGTTGCGCAATAGCAATTTTCATCAAGAAAAAAGATGACAAGCAACTGTCATCTTTTGCATAACATGTATTTACGATTATTTTATAACAGCATGAGCGACTTTAATACATAAATCCATAATAACCGTGAATCCATTTTCTTTCAACAAGTGATAGGCTTCCTCATTGACGACCCCTTGCTGTGCCCAAAACACTTTGCAATCCGTTTTCAACGCTTCTTTAGCGATTTCCGGCAAGAACTCCGAACGACGGAAAACGTTGATGATGTCGATTTTTTCTTCAATATCCGAAAGTCTTGCGTACGCTTTTTCACCCAACACTTCATCGACTTTCGGATTTACCGGGATGATTTTATAACCGGCCTTTTGCATCGCTTCCGACACTTGGTACGAAGTCCGTTCCGGATTGTCGGACAAACCGACGACCGCGATCGTTTTTGCTTCATCCAAAATGTTGCGAATGACTTCATTTGAAGGATTTTCCCATGCCATGACGCTTCACCTCGAATATCATTGTTCATTTTCTTCATATTATCATAAATCACCGTGTTCGCAAAATGGATAAACAGTCTTGCCTACTTCGAGCTCATTACATATCATATAGATGTGTGGTAAACTATTCATAAAACCTTGTTGAGAAAGTTGGTTGACGATGGACTACGTCATTTTTATTTTAATCGCTTATTTGCTCGGCTCGATCCCTTTTGCTTTGATCGTCGGCAAAGTTTGGTATGGCATCGATATCCGTGAACACGGAAGCGGCAATTTGGGAGCAACGAACACGTTCCGCGTCCTCGGCGTCAAAGCGGGGCTTGTCGTGACGATCGCCGACATCTTAAAAGGGACGGTGGCGACCGTGTTGCCACTGATTGCCGGCTATTTTTACGATGTGGAAGTCTCGCGGCTCATCGTCGGATTGTTCGCCGTTTTGGGACATACATACCCGATCTTTGCAAAATTCAAAGGCGGAAAAGCGGTGGCCACTTCCGGCGGCGTCATCTTAGGTTTGAATCCGCTTCTGTTTTTGATCATGTTCCTTACTTTTTTCATCGTCTTGTATGTCACAAAATACGTTTCCTTATCCTCCATGTTGACCGGAGTGATTTCTACGATCGTTTCGTTCTTCTTTGGCGATTATTTGTTGTTCGGTCTCATCTTGATCTTGACCATATTCGTCATTTACCGTCATAAAGACAACATTAAGCGGATAAAAAACAAAACGGAACCGAAAATCACTTGGATGTAGCGGCAAACATAAAGTTTGAATGTCCCGCGAAAAATGTCGTATACTTTTAGTAATTCAAATTAAGGGTTAAAGGGAGACTATTATGAGCAAAATCAATACCTCTTCACATATACAATTACCAGCGAAAAAAGAGCGGCATCGCATATTCGGTTCAGTGGAGCCGGGCCCGAAAACGAAACCCCAAACGAAAGAATCCATGGTTGATATACAAAATACGAAAGAAGATTTTTTATTTGAAATCGATGCGGTTGGCGTCGGGAATGTGAAATACCCGATCGTCGTTCATAGCGACATCGAACCGTACGTCCAAACGTCGATCGGAACGTTTTCACTTACGTCGAGACTCGATCGGATGAAAAAAGGCACGAACATGAGCCGTTTCATGGAACAGCTCGAAACCTCGAGCAACGACGGACTCGATATGAGTTTCCCTTCGCTTTTAAAGTTCGCGAAAGATCTTCAAAAACGCCTTAATCAAGATGAAGTCACCGTCGATGTCCAATTCCCTTGGTTCTACCAACGTAGAGGACCGTTTGAAGCAAAAAGCGGCATGAACCACTCGAACGTCGGCCTAAAAGTGACCTACCACGTCGACGGAACAGCACAATTTTCCGGTTCGCTTTCAACGTACGTCACGACGTTATGCCCATGCTCCAAAGAGATCAGCGAGTACAGCGCTCACAGTCAACGTGGGCTCGTGACAATTGAAACGACATTCACGGATGAAATCTTAAATTTGGAATTCGATTGGAAAAAGTCGTTGCTCGATGCGGCAGAATCAAACGCTAGTGCCGTCATTTATCCGGTATTAAAACGGCCGGATGAAAAAACGGTGACCGAAGCCGCATATGAAAATCCGCGCTTTGTCGAAGATCTCGTCCGCCTCGTCGCTGCGGATGTATACGAAATGCCTTTCGTTAAAAAATTTAAAATAACGTGCAAAAATGAAGAATCGATTCATTTGCATGACGCAATCGCCACCATCGAATATGAAAAAGAAGCGGAATAAAGCGGGTGTTGCGCTGTGAAACACATCTTTATCGCACTCATCCAATTTTACCGAAAATTTATCAGCCCTTTGAAGCCGCCGACATGCCGCTTTTATCCAACGTGCAGCGAATACGGTTTGGAAAGTTACCGGCGTTTTGGCGCCATCAAAGGTACGTATTTAACGATCCGCCGCATATTGAAATGCCACCCGTTTCATCCAGGCGGATTTGATCCGGTCCCTGAAAAAGAAGAAAAACATAAGCAGAAATATATGTAAACCGTTTTCGAATCCGAACGAACGAATTGGGAGGAGAGCTTCTTGAAAATCATCATTTCTGAAGAGGCAGCCGAATGGTACAAAAATGAACTTGATTTGTCCGGACGCGCATACGTCCGTTTTCACGTACGCTACGGAGGTGTCGGCGGCAATGTGCCAGGCTTCTCACTCGGCATTTCCGTGGAAAGCCCGAAGGACATCCACTCGGAAACGACCGTCAACGATGTCACGTTTTTTGTCGAGGAAGAAGATGCATGGTATTTTGAAGACAAAAATTTAGTCATCACGTTGGACAAAACATTAAATGAACCACAGTTTACGTATGAAGCAGCGTAAACTGTGGTTCATTTTTTTTGCGTTCGTGTCCCTACATATTGCCAAAGATTAAATTTGTCGATATGGTCAAGCAACCCCTCGGTTTGTAAAATGAAAAACTGTTTTTCACCCAACAGGTCAAAATGCGGATATTCCCCGTCATGGATCCATTCCGCACGTAAATGATATTGTTTGCCCCATTCTACCAATTTCGGAATCGATTTGCAGCCGACTTTCGTCACGGCATGGTAATGGGGAAACCGTTTATCATGCCAATAATGGGTCAAAAAGGCGATTTCACCTTCGTCAATTTTACGTTTCCATGCATTCAGTTCGTTTCTCGTTATTCCAAAAGCCATATCAATCATCCTTTGACGGCTTTCATCAGTTCATGATGCCACGTTTCGTTGACATTCCGTAAACGAATCGGTTTCAACGCTTTATCGACAAAACCGTGCGACGTATAACCGGTTGCCAACACTTCTCCGCTTTTAGATGTCACCGTATAGTCAAAAACGAGGCGTATGCCTTTATACTGTTTCAATTTCGTTTCAATGTACACTATGTCGCCGTACTTGGCAGGTTTTTTGTACGACAAATATGCATCGGTGACCGGAAGCAAGATGCCCTTTCTTTCCATTTCTGCATATGTCGTATTTAACAGTTGTTCAATGTATTTTGTACGTCCGATTTCAAACCATGCTAAATAATTACTGTGATGAACGATCCCCATTTGGTCCGTTTCTTTATATCTTACTTCAATTTCCGTGCGATTGATGACCATTCGTCTGTTCTCCTTCTCTCTGTATTGTATGATGACGTATAAATATAGTGTAACATAAGAAAAATCGAACAAAAAACAAAATAAAACGTTGGTGGAGCATGTAAACTACCACCAACGTGTAAACAAGGCTATTCTTCTTCCCTTTCGTGCCTTACCTCATCTTTGATTTCTTCCCTAAATCCTTCGATCGCTCGTCTTCTCCGTTCATTTTTCGCGATGATATTTTCGCGGTCTTCACCAGACGCCCATTGTAAATGCTCCTCGGCTTCCGCGATATTTTCATACGTATCGTGAATCATTTGCTCTAACTTTTCAACATTGTCGCTGCGGTCATCAGGATTCGGCTTTCTCCTTTGCCTAGGCAAGCATCTTACACCTCCTTAACCATCATCGCTAATATTATTTGAAACCGTCATCGATTTATACGGAGGGAAAAACAAAAAAAGATTGAGCCGAACGGTCGGTTCGACTCAATCTTTTCATGCAAATATTATGCATTCAATTTTTCGCGCAACACCATCTGCAAGATTCCGCCATGACGGTAGTAGTCGATTTCGACTTCACTGTCGAAGCGGACGATGACGTTGAACTTCGTTTCTTTGCCGTTCTCGTCGCGCGCAACCACTTCAACGACATCGTTTGGTTTCACATTTTCGTCGATGTTGATTTCAAATGTTTCTTTTCCTGTTAATCCTAGTGATTCCGCGCTTTGACCGTCAGCAAACACTAACGGCAATACCCCCATCATGACGAGGTTAGAACGGTGGATCCGCTCGAAGCTTTCCGCGATGACCGCTTTTACTCCGAGAAGGTTGGAACCTTTAGCCGCCCAGTCGCGGGAAGAACCCATTCCGTAGTCTTTGCCACCGATGACTACTAAGCCGGTGTTGTCCGCTTTATATTTCATCGCCGCGTCATAAATCGGCATTACTTCGCCAGTTGGCCAGTAAGTTGTATATCCGCCTTCCGTTCCTGGTGCGATTTTGTTGCGAATGCGGATGTTGGCGAATGTTCCACGCATCATCACTTCGTGGTTGCCGCGGCGTGAACCGTATGAGTTGAAGTTGCGTGGTGATACGCCGTTTTCAATCAAGTATTTGCCTGCCGGCGAATCGACTGCGATCGCGCCTGCCGGTGAAATGTGGTCGGTTGTGACCGTATCACCTAAATAAGCTAACACACGTAGTCCAGTAAGCGGCTTGATCGTATCAGGTTCTCTCGATAACCCTTCAAAGAATGGCGGGTTTTGAATATATGTCGACTTTTCGTCCCACTCGTATAATGGTTCGTCGGTCGTATCGATTTGATTCCATTTTTCGTTTGAATCGAATAAGTTTTCATATTCAGCACGGAAGATTTCCGGTGTGACAACTTTTGCGATCGTTTCTTTGATTTCTTGCATAGATGGCCAAATATCTTTCAAGTATACATCATTGCCGTCTTTGTCTTTTCCGATCGGTTCATTGCGCAAATCGATATCGACGGTGCCCGCCAACGCATAGGCGACGACCAACGGTGGTGACGCCAAGTAGTTGACTTTTGTCAACGGATGGATGCGTCCTTCGAAGTTGCGGTTTCCGGACAATACAGATGCAACGGTCAAATCCGCATCCATGATCGCTTTTTCAATATCTTCACGTAATGGACCGGAGTTTCCGATACAAGTCGTACAACCGTAACCGACTAAGTGGAATCCGAGTTCATTTAAGTATGGTGTTAAACCAGCATCTTCCAAGTAACGTGTAACGACAGTTGAACCTGGTGCAAGTGATGTTTTGACATAATCAGGCACTTCGAGGCCTTTTTCGACGGCTTTTTTCGCAAGCAAGCCTGCTCCGATCATGACGTGCGGGTTGGAAGTGTTTGTACATGATGTAATTGCGGCAATCGCAACCGCACCTGTTTTCATGACCGTTTCTTTGCCGTCAGCCGATTTGATGACGACCTCTTTTTCAAACTCAGATTCATCCAAGCCGAGTCCGTGGTTTCCGGCTGGTGCTGTGACAGCTTTTCTGAATTCTTTCTTCATGTCGTCAAGTTTGATTCTGTCTTGTGGACGTTTTGGACCAGCCAAGCTTGGTTCGAGTTTGCTTAAATCAATTTCAATGACTTCCGTGTATTCTGGGTCTGGACCGTCATAGTCGTACCACAAATTGTTTTCTTTGCAATATTTTTCAACAAGCGCAATGTGTTCTTCACTGCGGCCTGTTAAGCGCAAGTAGTCGAGCGATTCTTGATCGACCGGGAAGAATCCGCAAGTCGCACCGTATTCAGGCGCCATGTTGGAAATGGTCGCACGGTCGGCAAGCGGCATGTCTTTCAATCCTGGACCGAAATACTCAACAAATTTTCCAACGACGTTCTTCTTGCGCAGCGTTTCCGTTACCGTCAATGCCAAGTCCGTTGCCGTCGTTCCTTCTGGGAATTCGCCGGTGAACTTGACGCCGATGACTTCAGGTGATGGGAAATAAGACGGTTGTCCAAGCATTCCGGCTTCAGCTTCGATACCGCCTACACCCCAGCCGAGCACACCTAGACCGTTTACCATCGGTGTGTGTGAGTCGGTACCAACGAGTGTATCAGGGAAAGCGTCATATGTTCCGTCTTCTCTTTCAATTGCGTGAACGACGCTCGCCAAGTACTCCAAGTTAACTTGGTGCACGATTCCGGTTGCTGGCGGTACGACGCGGTAGTTTTTAAACGCTTTTTGCGCCCAGTGCAAAAACTCATAACGTTCTTTGTTACGTTCGAATTCGATTTCCATGTTTGCTTCTAATGCATTCGGCGTACCGTATTTGTCTACTTGCACAGAGTGGTCGATGACGAGATCGACAGGAACTTCAGGGTTGATCTTGTCAGGGTCGCCGCCCATATCCACCATCGCTTTGCGCAATGATGCCAAGTCTACGATCGCCGGCACCCCTGTAAAGTCTTGCAAGATAACGCGTGACGGTTTGAATGGTACGTCTACGTTTTCTCCTTCTTTCGTTCCCCATTTAGCAAGGCCTTCAACGTGTTCATCTTTAATGACTCTGCCATCGTGTTGACGAATGACCGATTCTAGCAACACGCGAATCGAATAAGGCAAACGTTCCACTTTTCCAAGTCCAGCATCTTCGATGGCTTTGAGATCGAAGTAGTTGTACGTTTTTCCGTTCAATTCAAACGACTTCTTCCGACGGAAACTTTTATTCGCCATAGAATAACAAACTCCTTTCAAGTAAATCGCTGCAATTTTACAAAAAAATAGAGAGGATAAATACTTCGTACATTAATAGTTTATACGATATATAGCAATAAAACAAATCTTTCGAAGATAAACATATATATTATATAATTATGTTTTCGTATAATTTTTTCTTATTGGCGAACCGTTTGCCGTCTCATCAATTCGTCAAAATGATTGGCAGCTGAATCTCGAAAGTGGAACCTTCATTTTCGACGGATCTGATCGACAATTTCCCATGATGTTTTTCGATAATATGGTTCGTTACGACCAAACCGAGCCCCGTTCCATTTTCTTTCGTCGTATAAAACGCATCAAAAATGCGGCTCATCGTTTCTTCGGACATACCGTGGCCTTTATCGATCACCTTTATTTTGACCAAATCGCCTTCATTTTCCACTTTGATGGTGATCGTCCCTTTTCGGTCCATTGCATCGGCGCCGTTTAAAATGAGGTTGATCAACACTTGTTTCATTTCGTTCGGGTTGCAATAAATGGATACATCAAGGTCACCGACGATATCGAACGTCATCATTTTCATCGTCGCTTGCGTCTTCATCAAAAATATGACATCGTTGAGCAATTTTTCAACCGATATCGATTGTTTTTTATCTTTGTTCGGGTTTGCCATTTGCAGCAATTCATAAGTGAGGCTTTCTATTTTATCGATTTCGTTGATGAGCACTTGAAAATATTCTTCACGATGTTCGACACCGGCTTGTATCAGCTGGAGGAACCCTTTGATCGATGTGAGAGGATTTTTGATTTCGTGCACGATATTTGCTGACAATTGCGCGGACAATAACAATTTTTCCACACGGCTCAACGTCATTTCCAACTGATGTTTTTTTGTATGATCGGTCATCGTGCAAATATAAAAACGCTCGCTACCCACATCCATCAATTCGATAGTGATCGTAAAATAAGTCGGAGCGTTATGTTTGCAAGTGATAATTAGCCATGGTATATGAAGCGTCTCAGAAGATTGATCGAAGTGAGCGTTTATCCGTTGAACAATATGGTCTGGGAAAATGAGCTGCCACGGTCGGTTGATGACGGTATCAATCGAATCAGCGAAATAATTTTCGAACGTTTTCGTCACGAGGATGATGTCATTTTCTTCGTTCCATATCATCGTGATGCAGTCTTTTTTCGCATTGAACAGGTAATTCAACAATTCCGATTGATATTTTTCCAATATCATTTCGTCACAAAACAAACTTAACTCCCCCCACAATATTCATAAATTGTTCATTTCTCTTTTTATATGTATGGGCAGTTTCTTGAGTCTATGCTTAAAAATGTTTTATAATGTAAATCGAATAAACAAATTGTGAAAATTTTATGTATTTTTATTTATCTTACTATAATTTCCAATAAAAATGAACCTTTTTTTTTTACAAATTGTTCGTTGATTGACATAAAAAATTCAAAGGATGAGCGAGATGAGTTTATGGTTTGAATACTTCGTCATATTGTGGGGATTTTTCATGATTGGGATTTTGGGCATCGGCGGCTATTTCATGTTCCGCAAATTTTTGAAGCAACTGCCGAAGGAAGACGGAAAATCCGAGATGGATTGGCAGCTTTATTACATCGAAAAGACGAAACATATGTGGCGCGAGGAAGAATTACAGCTGTTGAACGAACTTGTCGAACCGGTCCCGGAACTGTTTCGCGACACGGCGAAGCAGACGATCGCAAGTAAAATCGGGGAACTTGCCTTGAAGGAAAACAAAGAAGTCATCGACCGAGACTTATTGATCAAAGGATACATCATCGGAACCCCGAAGCGAGACCATAAATTTTTGCGGAAAAAATTGAAAGAAAAAAATATCGATATTGCACCATACGAACACTATTTCGCATTATCGAAGAAAGATTACCGAAAAAACTGGAAAGAAAAATATCAAGCGGAAAATATCCAACAATAATCAACTTCCCGAACGTATGATGAAAAGCGTTCGGGAAGTTTCGTTTCCAAATATATGTGTTCGTTAAAAGCCGTAAAATCCGGTCCACTCGGCTAACAGCGACGTCAATTTTGTCATCCAATCGAAAAATAGTGCGATCCCGAAAAACACCATAACCCAACCGCCGATCTTCAACATCATCTGGCTGTGCCGTTTTATCCAATTTAAACGGCCGATAAAGAAAGACAAAATGAGAAACGGGATGGAAAAACCGAAAACGTAACTCGTCATCAACACCAACCCTTGTTCCGGATGGGAAGCCGAAAGTGAAATGACAACCATCAAAATCGGCCCGGTGCACGGAGTCCAACCCATCGAAAATGCCATTCCGATAAGAAACGAACCGAGGAGGCCCGCCGGACGGTTTTTAAAGGTGAACGTCTTTGTTTTTGACAAAAACGAAAAGTTCAATACACCGACGATGACCAAGCCGAAAAACACGATCAAAATGGCGCCGACTTGGCGGATCAAATGTTGGTTTTTTAACAGAAAGTCCGCAATGAACGTCGTACTGAAACCGATCATGATAAATACGGCCGAAAAGCCGAGCAAAAAGAAAATCGTATGCAACAAACTTTTAGACGCCAGCTTCTTGTTTTCCTCCTTTAACTCGCTGACGCTCATCCCCGTAATGTAAGAGAGAAATGCGGGGAAAAGCGGCAGGACGCAAGGCGAAACGAAAGAAAGAAAACCGGCGCCAAAAGCGATGAAGCTGTTTACTTCCGTCAAATTAAACGCCCCTTTTACGTGGAAATGGATCCGTATTTCCCGGGTAACCGCACAAACTTACACAATTTGCTGTAAAAAACAAATGCAGTGTCGATTGGGTGAACAACTGCGCGAAATTTGTTTTATTCGTACGTTTCCATGTATAATCTTTGCCGCTTCAACCGTTTGCGGTAAGCGATTGCCGTCAGCTGGACACTGATTTCATAAAACATGATGAGCGGAATCGTTACAGCGACGTGCAAAATCAAATCCGGCGGCGTAATGAGCCCGGCGATAACGAGCAATATGAAGTACGCATATTTTCTCGTCCGTTTTAAAAAGTTGGGCGTAAGAAAACCGATGCTCGTCAAAAACATCAAGATGATCGGCAGTTCGAGCACTAACGCAAATGCGAGCATCGTATGGAACAAAAAGCGGAAATATTTGTCAACGGTAAACATTTCGTTGAACATATCTTCGTTCAAATCGATCAAAAACGGGAAAAGAAAATTTGTAAATACGATATATCCGACGACCAAACCGATGACAAACAAAAGAAAAATGGCCGGTATATACGACAAAGTCGCCTTCTTTTCTTTGGCGGTGAGTCCCGGTTTGATAAAGAGCCATAACTGAAAAGCCAAAAACGGCAAAGTCAAAACGATCGCGACGAGACCCGCGATGGCCAAGAAAATCCATACCGTGTCGAGCGGGCTTAATATGGTCAATTTTATATGAATATCTTTTTCAAAAAAGCGGTAAATGTCTTTCCGAAAAATAAAGCCGATGATGAAAAAAATGATGAACACGAAAGCTGTCACCATCAACCGCGATCTAAGCTCCGACAAGTGCCCTGTGACATCCATCATTTTTTCGTTTTTTTCCGCAGCCATCGTCCACACCTCAAAAAAATTATATCCATGACAAAAAAGATGTAAGGCCAGCAAAACCCTTACACCTTTTTACGTTCAACGGTTAATTTTCATTCTGTTCTTTTTTCTCTTGCTTATTGTCGTCGATTAAACCTTTCGTCGCGTTTTTAAATTCGCGCAACGAATTTCCTGCAGCTCTGCCGATTTCCGGAAGTTTGTTTGGACCGAAAATGATTAATGCGATGACTAGTATCAAAATTAGCCCCGGAAATCCCAAGTTAGCAATGTTCATTTTTTCCACCTCTTTGGATTGATAGTTTGTATAACCAATGTATCCTAAACAGCGATGACAATCAGCGAATTGTCCGAAACAACGGACAGGTTCGTTTTCATCATAAGCAAAGAACAAGAAATTTACAAGCGAAATCACTGTTTCCTTTCATAGGTAATAAAGTAGTAATCGTAAGGATTTTCTTCGTTTTTTTCGCCTTTTACTTTTGACACCATCTCCCATTCCGACTCGTCAAACTCTGGGAAATAAACATCGCCTTCAAAGCTTTCATCGATCCATGTGATGTACATTTTATCGGCATACGGCAACATCTGTTTAAATATTTCACCACCGCCAAGGATGAAAATTTCTTCGTCCGGATGCACTTTGGCATAATTTAAAACGGCGTCCACATCCCGAACGACCATCACCCCTTCCGGGAACGTCCGGTTGGAACGGGTGATGACGATATGTTTGCGCTTAGGCAACACCCTGCCGATCGAATCGAACGTTTTGCGCCCCATGACGATCGTATGGCCGGTCGTCACGTTTTTGAAATGACGCAAATCGTTCGGCAGATGCCAAGGCATTCCGTTGTCAGCACCGATGACCCGATTTTTATCCATGGCAACGATTAATGATAACATCGATTGGCTCCTTCAATAAGTACTATATCATTATAATTGTATCCTATCCGTATACATTTGAATAGTATTTTCATGAATTTGTAACACAAAAATATCGCTCGGCCATCACACCGCTACCGGCGCTTTGATTGCAGGGTGCGGGTCATAGCCGATCAGTTCAAAATCGGATAAATCGTAATCGAAAATGGACTCTTTTTTCGACGTAATCTTCAACTTCGGAAGCGGTCTCGGTTCCCTTGACAATTGCAATTTTACTTGTTCGACATGGTTGGAATAGATATGGACATCGCCGAACGTGTGGACGAATTCGCCGACGTCGAGCCCCGTCTCATGTGCGATCAAATGCGTCAACAACGCATAACTGGCGATGTTAAACGGCACGCCCAAGAAAAGATCGGCGCTGCGCTGATACAATTGACAAGACAGCTTGCCGTCTGCAACGTAAAATTGAAAGAGCGTATGGCACGGAGGCAACGCCATAAACGGCACTTCCGCCGGATTCCATGCCGTTACAATGTGGCGGCGCGAATCGGGATTCGTTTTGATCGAATCGATCACATCTTTTATTTGATCGACCATCTCACCGTTTGCTCCTTCCCATTTGCGCCATTGTTTGCCATAGACGAAGCCTAAATCGCCGTACTTTTGGGCGAATTCATCGTCGTTTAAAATTTTTTCTTTAAAGATTTCCATTTGTTTATCGTATTCTTTTTTAAATTCCGGATCGACAAGGCTGCGGCGGCCGAAATCCGTCATGTCCGGTCCGTCGTATTCGTCGCTTTCGACCCATTTTTTAAACGCCCATTCGTTCCAAATATTGTTGTTGTGTTCCAATAAATAACGGATGTTCGTATCGCCACGCAAAAACCATAACAATTCGCTCGCAACAAGGCGGAAGGCGACATATTTCGTCGTCAGCAATGGAAATCCGTCTTTCAAGTCGAAGCGGATTTGTCTGCCGAAAACAGAGTACGTGCCTGTTTTCGTGCGGTCATCTTTTTTATGGCCATTCTCCAATATATCGCGGCATAATTGCAAGTAAGCTTTTTCGTTTTTCATGATTGATCCCTCACCGTTCGTATTTTCAATTCTTATTGTTACATAAACGCCGTTGAATCGAAAATGTTATGATTTTGCATATAAATATAATCATTATATCAAAATAATTTGGTTTCATGTACGGATGGCAAAAATGTTTGTAATATTTTTGTAACGTATATCATACACTAAGCTTCATACGATAGTAGTAACCCTTTAGTTTGAAAGGAGCTTCTTCATGAATGCCAAACAAATGGAAAAGGTGCTGAAACGTTCCCTCGTATACAGTTTGGCGGCGACACAGCCTTTCGCTGTGAACTTGGCGTTGGCTTCCTCTTTGCAAGATGAGGTCATTTTGGAAAACGATCGGTTGAAATACGGCGATCATGGCGAATTGGTAAGTCACATCCAATTGAAATTGAAACGGCTCGGTTACTATGAAGGTAAAGTTGACGGCGTATACGGATTATATACAGAACATGCGGTGCGCAAATTCCAATCATCCGAAACGATCACCATTGACGGAATCATCGATCAACAAACTTACGAACGGTTGGTGCAAACGGAAAAACGTGAAGCGTTCAAACAAATCGAGAATGAATTGAAGCAAATCCGGTATGGCGACATCAGCGAAAATGTGACGAAAGTGCAACAAGTATTATATTTTTACGGGTATTATCGCGGCAAGATCGACGGGATCTATGGACCTTTGACAGACGAAGCGATCCATAAAGCTAGAAGCGAAAACCTTTTGCCTGAAGAAACGACTACAACAGAAAAAGTGGTCGAACTTGAACTTGACACAAGCATCAAAGCGGCGATGAAAGAAGAAAAACAGGAAAAAGAGGAAATTATCAAATTGCAAGTCAAAGCAAACGATCAAAGGATCATCCAACGGGCAAAAACCCTCATCGGTTCTCCGTACGTTTGGGGTGGCACCTCACCGAGCGGATTTGATTGCAGCGGTTTTGTACAGTTCGTCTACAAACAAGAAAACATCCTCATCCCACGGACCGTCAATGAAATTTGGAATTTTGCCACACCCGTTTCATCACCTTCCATCGGCGATCTCGTCTTTTTTGAAACGTACCAGCCTGGCCCCTCACATCTGGGCATTTATTTGGGCGATGGCAATTTCATCCATGCCGGCGCTTCCAGAGGGGTCGAAATTAGCAATATGCATGAAAACGAATATTGGAAGTCGAGATATTTAGGGGCGAAACGAATCGAGCATTAACAGATGTATATTTAAGCGATCATTGGCAATACTAATGGAAAATAGCGGCATATGGCGCAATAAAAAAATTTAGCAAATTTTATCGATCACACTTGACTTACTGCAAAAAAACAGCTATGATTAGATGCAAGCAAAGAAGATGTGTAGAATCATTAAAGATCAACTTCAGTGGATGTTTGGTGATTCCACCCATCTGCTGAAGTTTATTTTTTCTATACATTTTCTCTGCAAGTATCAATGGAAAGAATTTAGGAGGAATTATTTACATGCAAAACGGTATTGTAAA
>JAAYTF010000195.1 GCA_012518125.1 Bacilli bacterium
ATGGAAGCGGCAGCACTTGCCGCCTACTACAGCAAAGCGCGGCATTCCGAATCGGTGCCGGTCGATTATACGAAAGTGAAATACGTAAAAAAACCGAAAGGTGCAAAACCTGGTTTCGTCACGTATACCGAACAGAAGACGCTGTACGTAAAACCGAAGAAGTTGAAACAGCCGGAACAATAAAAAAACGGGGTTGTCCAAAAAGTCATGATTTTTGACTTTTTGGATACCCCTTTATTTTCATTGTAAAAATATACAAAAAAATCGCCCTTTCTAGTAAAATGTAAGTGACCAAACAAACATTTTTAGAAAGAGGGCGATTTTTTTATGAGTAATCAAAAGACTACTACTAAAAATGATACCATTCAAATGACACTTTTTCCAGAGTTAAACGAAACAAAATTAGAAGATGGAAAAGATGTAAAAAAAGAAAAAACCTCAAAAAGAAAACTTGCCCCTACGTTCAAACCTTATAACAATCGACAAGTCCAAGTTATATACGATATTGAAGCACTAATACCTGAAAATCATCCGGCACGAATAGTGGATGAAATGGTTGAATCTGTAACTGATGAACAACTTTTCTCTTATTATAAAGGCGGAGGAAGAGCCTCCTATCACCCAAAAATGATGCTTAAAATCATTCTATATGGTTATACTCAGAAAGTTTATTCCTGTCGTGGAATTGAAAAGTTGACAAAAGAAAATATTCCAGCGATGTGGTTAGCTGCAATGCAGCAACCGGATTTTCGTACGATAAATGAGTTTCGTGGTGTACGTATGCAAAATCTGATCGATGAGTTATTTGAAACCATTATTCAGAAATTGATCGATGAGAACTACATAACGATGGAAAACTACTTCTTAGATGGAACGAAGATTGAAGCAAACGCCAATAAGTATACTTTCGTTTGGAAAAAAGCAACTTCTAAATTTGAGGCAAAATTAAAAGAAAAAATTCAAGAAACTTTGAAACATATCCATGAAATTACAAGGCTAGAGGCAGAAACAAACCTTAAAGAATTGGAAGAAAATCAAGAAGTTACGGAACAGGAATTAGAGCAAATTGCCAATGACCTTGAAGAAAAAGTTGAAGAACTCACTGAAGAAATTGAGAAGAAAACCGTTCCTTCGGAACGTAAAGAAATACGTAAAGAGCGTAGCCAGTTAAGGAAGGTTGTAAAACAAATAAAAGAAGATTTCATTCCACGCATGGCTAAATATAAAGAACAACAAGCGACCTTTGGCGATCGAAACAGCTTTTCAAAGACAGATAAAGATGCCACATTTATGCGTATGAAAGAAGACCATATGAAAAATGGCCAACTTAAACCAGGTTATAATGTACAAATAGGAACAGAGAATCAATTTATTCTGTTTTATAGTATTCATCAACGTCCGACAGACACACGTTGTTTCATTCCGCATATGGAGAAACTGGCAACCTCTTCCTTACCAATGCCGAAAACAGTAATTGCCGACGCGGGATATGGTAGTGAAGAAAATTATGTCTATGCCGTGGGAGAAGATAAAGAACAACGTTTTGAATTTCTTATTCCTTACGGAACCTATTTAAAAGAACAGACTCGTAAATATAAAAACGACATAAAAAATGCGAAGAACTGGCAATATTTAGAGGAAGATGATATTTTTATCTGTCCAAACGGAAGGAAAGTGAAGTTCAAAAAATATCTAAACAGAAAAAATCAATCGGGGTATGAGCAGAGCTTTAAAATATATGAATGTGAAGATTGTTCAAATTGCCCATTAAAACCCCAATGTACAAAGGCAAAAGGGAATCGTCAGATTCACTGGAATCCTATATATGAAGAAATGAAAGCCAAGGCAAAAGCAGCCCTTGAATGTGCCGAGAAAGCCGCTATCTACGCACAACGGAAAGTTGAGGTAGAAAGTGTGTTCGGTCACATCAAGGGCAACCGGTCGTTCCGCAGATTTTCACTACG
>JAAYTF010000073.1 GCA_012518125.1 Bacilli bacterium
AAACACCTTGGAAAATGATGTTACAATGAAAGTGGATAAGAACTGGCAGCTGATTTTGGCGGAGCGATTTGTTGAAAGGGTGGAGCGAATGTACATTTATCAAGCGGAGGAAATCCGGCATGTGGATGCGGAAGCGGAACGTCAAGGGTTGTCGGCATTTACGTTGATGGAAAATGCGGGCAGGGGGTTGTTTGAAAAAATGACGCCCTTGATTGCGCCCGACATGACAATCGGCATCTTGTCAGGTAAAGGGAACAACGGCGGTGACGGGATTGTACTGGCGCGATATTTAAAAAAAGCGGGATTCCGCGCGACGCTCATGTTTCCGTTGGGCGAGCCATCCTCGGATGTGGCGAAAGCGCATTTGGACCATTACTTGCACCAAGGTTACGAAGTGGATGCTTGGGATGAGGCGAAAACGTTCGACGTGATTGTCGATGCAATCTTGGGAATCGGGACGCGGCTCCCTTTGCGGGACGATGTGAAGCGTGTCATCCGCTGGGCGAACGGGCAAGATGCGCTGCGCATCGCCATCGACGTTCCGACGGGATTGCTTTCCGACCGAGGTCATGTCGAAACGACGGACGAAAAACTACATATAAATGAAAGAAAAAAATCCATCCCGGCCGCAAATGTATTCCTAGCCGACTATACGTTTTCGCTGCACGGCGCAAAACCTTCCGCGTTTTTGCATCCGGCTAGCGCCTATTACGGGAAATTGGACGTTGTCGACATCGGCGTGAAACAGACGAGCCGCGTGAAAGTGACCGAGCGGAAAGAAGTGGTCCGGACGCTTCCGGTGCGCAACCCAGCCGGGCACAAAGGGACGTTTGGCGCGAGCTTGATCGTGGCGGGCAGCGACGAAATGCCGGGAAGCGTCACATTGTCGGCGATAGGCGCCATCCGTTCTGGAACGGGACGACTTATCATCGCGACGACCGAACGGGCAATTCCGGTCATCGCCTCCCACGTGCCTGAGGCGACATTTCTCGCCAATGGACTCAAACGGATCGCTGAAGGGGAAATTCCCGAAAAATTGGCCGCCGTCGGCATCGGTCCCGGCTTGGTCGATGCACGACTGACGAACGAAGCGCTCGACCGATTGTTTCAATTGGGCGTCCCCGTCGTCGTTGATGCCGGCGCGCTCATGCGCCGCGATTCATGGGAAGCGGCCGGTCCGGTTGTCCTTACGCCGCATCCTGGCGAGTTCAGCCGTTTGACAGGACTTTCAGTGGAAGAAATCGAAAACAATCGGATCGAACTTGCCGGAGAATTCGCGGAAAAACATGGCGTCTTCGTCGTATTAAAAGGAAAGCATTCCGTCATCGCTTTTCCGAACGGGAAAGTGTTCATCAATCCGACCGGAAACACCGGGCTTGCAAAAGGCGGAAGCGGCGACGTCTTGACCGGTATTCTCGTCAGTTTCCTTGCGACGCATGACGATGTGGAACGGGCGGTTGTCAACGCCGTTTTCGTCCACGGCCTATGTGCGGATCATTGGGCAAAGCATTACAGCGAAGCGGCGATGACCGCAAGCGACTTTCACCGGTTGCTTCCGGTCGTCCTGAAACAATTGGAGGCGGAAAACGAATAAATTTGTCAATGAAATGTAACGACATGAACTGATTATTTGACGGGAAAGTGATAAAATTGAACTATAACCATATTGAAAAAATCAGGACAGCTGCGCTTAAATTTGAGGAGAATGTTTCTCCTAAGGAGGAATCGGGATGAAAAAAGGAATCGTCATTTTCATGTCGTTACTATTTCTGATGGCCGTTGCAGCGTGCGGCAACAAAGAAGAAGCCCCAGCCGACAAAGACCAGACGACGGACGTGGAAGAAGCGATGGAAGATGATGTGGAAGTGGAAAACGAAGAAGACCCTCAAGCGAACGAAGAAACGGATGAAACAGCGGAAAGTGGAGGAACGGAACAAGTGAAGGATTGTGACGAAAACGCCGCGACGAACACAAACGGCGGAGCAAGCACGAGTGGTAGTTCAGCCGCGGACTGTGAAGAAGATGAAAAAACAACAGGAACAAACACTTCCGAAGCGAAAGCCGACGGTTGGAAAAAGCCCGACAAAATCGACAATATGAACCATTTGGAAATTGTCCATTTGGCATATGACATTTTTGAAGCGCAAGACAAGAGAGATTACGCCTTTTTGGAATCCATTGCGGCGGAAGGTACGACAGTCGACCGCAAAAACAACAAATTCAAATTTGAAAACGTGACGTACCCGTTTGAAATGGAATTTTTTACAAAAGAAGATTTGGGCGAATTGGAGTTCCGTTATACACATGAAGAAGACGGGGTCGTTTATGTCGGTTTTGGAGCGATCGATTACGAAAACGAATCCAGTTTTGTCGTCGATTTTGAATTTGTCAAAGAAGGCGGCAAATGGAAAATGAGAAGCATGGATATAAACAAATAGGTTGATTGAATTTTACTCGATTTCGATTTGACAAAGTTGTGTTTCGGTGAAACCTGCACGAAAAGGCGTCTCTTTTGGTGCAGGTTTTTCCATTTTAACTAGTAAAATGTTAAATCGTCGTGTAAACTGAATGATTAATAGCAGCTATTTGGGAGGGGTAGGTTCATGGAAGAAATCAAACACGCCATCCAAGATGAATATCCTGAAAATTTTGCGAAATGTTACGGCTGTGGACGTTTGAATGAAAACGGGCTGCACGTGCGCACCGGTTGGGATGGCGACAAGACCGTTTCATACTACACGCCGCGGAAGGACGAAATCGCCGTTCCCGGGGTGGTCTATGGCGGATTGATCGCTTCGATCATCGATTGCCACGGAATCGGCTCTGCCGCATTGTATTTGCATCGCAAAAACGGGCACGAACCGGGTGACGGGGTGGACGCGCCGAAACTTGTCACAGCATCGCTTCATGTCGATTATTTGAAACCGACCCCGCACGGTGTGACGTTGAAACTGGTTGGCGAAGTCGAACAAGTTTCTGAAAGACGATTTGTCGTAAAAACCGATTTGATCGCCGATGGCGAGGTTTGTGCAAAAGGAGAAGTGGTTGCCGCGATCATGCCCGAGTCGTTCATGGAAGTCGGAACATGAGTGTGGAGGGGCTGTTGGTGGCGATGTGATGTTTTTTCTGCAGAAAGTGCTATGGATGACTTGCGCTCATTCAGATGTATAGCAGTGACTGTTTAAAGTTTACGGAAAAAAGACGCCTTCATGGAAAAATCGTTGAAAATTTCGTGAATGATGTAAGCGATTTATTTCGGCTGGGAAATGAATGTGGTAAACTGTAAATTGATGGCATCCAAAAATTTACATCAAAGGAGGAATTTCGAGTGGAAGAAGTAAAACATGCCGTACAAGATGAGTATGCTGACGATTTTTCCTGGTGTTACGGCTGCGGACGTTTGAATGAAAACGGGCTTCATGTGCGCACGGGATGGGACGGCGACAAAACCGTTTCGTACTACACGCCACGTGAAGATCAAATCGCTGTTCCAGGTGTCGTCTACGGCGGGTTGATCGCTTCGATCGTCGACTGCCACAGTACGGGATCGGCTTCGCTCGCTTTGCATCGCAAAAACGGACATGAGCCGGGAAGCGGCGTCGAACCGCCTCGCTTTGTGACGGCATCGCTTCATGTCGATTATTTGAAGCCCACACCACATGGCGTGACGTTGAAGTTGGTCGGAACAGTCGAGGAAATCCATCCGAAGCGTTTCCGCGTGTTGACGGAAGTGATGGCCAACGGTGAAGTTTGCGCCAAAGGCGACGTCGTTGCGGTTGTCATACCGGATGGGTTCATGGACAAATAGATGCTTATGATCGAGCAATTTTACATAAAAACGAATGTTCTTCATGCATTTTGTTGTTGAATTTGGTTTTATGTCAATCTTTTGTAACAATTTCCGCCAAAAAAATAAAATTTTTAATAAAAAACATTAAACATTTCTAAAAACCGCCGATAGTTATAATAGGGACACAGGGAAGTGACCCGAAAAACAATATACATGGAGGTAGATTGGTAATGATTATCAACCACAACATTTCTGCATTGAACGCACATCGTCAATTGAACGCCAATACGAATGCAGTACAAAAATCATTGGAGAAACTTTCTTCAGGTCTTCGCATCAACCGTGCGGGCGACGACGCAGCAGGTCTTGCGATTTCCGAGAAAATGCGCGCTCAAATCCGCGGTTTGGAAATGGCTACGAAAAACGCACAAGACGGAATTTCGCTTATCCAAACTGCTGAAGGTGCATTAACAGAAACTCATGCTATCCTTCAACGTATGCGCGAACTAGCAGTTCAAGCAGCAAACGATACAAATACTGATGATGATCGTACAGCACTACAAAACGAAATTATTGAATTGATTGCTGAAATCGATCGAATTGCTTCAGATACTGAATTTAACACACAAACTTTATTAAATGGTACGTTCACAGATAAAAAATTCCACATTGGTGCGAACAGTGGGCAATTTATTGAAGTAGAGATCGGTAACATGTCTGCGTCTGCTAGCGGTCTGGGTGTATCGGGTGTAGATATTTCAACTCAAACAGGCGCTGATGGTGCTA
>JAAYTF010000074.1 GCA_012518125.1 Bacilli bacterium
AAAACGGAGTTTTTGCCAATGAATAATATGTTTTATACATTGTCTTCACCCTCCCTATCTAAAGGGTGATTTGGAATTGCGAATGGTGACTGATTTCTTTTTACATGGGCGTTATCATGGAAAGATATCGGAACAGCTTCGGCCAACTTCTTATCGTCTTCAAAGATGTACACATTTGTTTCATCTATCCGTAATTCAATTTTTTGTCCAATATAAGAAGCTGGGACTTCGTATAATTGTTTATTTAGCGTAACCGTTCCATCCAGTTTGACTTTTCTTTCCGCACGCTATAAAAAGACGGTGTCTAGTATTTTAATATCTTCTAAAAAGGTAACTCGATCCAACAGCGTGTAAATGTCAAAATAAGAATGCACAATTTTGATTGTATAGTGATGTACAAAGATGATTTTATGGATGATTATGTTATTAAGTGGTGGATAGTAATAACTTGACATGGAGCCTCTACGGGCATGACTTACGAGACAAGAAGCCAGCAATATCAATAGCTGGCTCCGCCTAACAAGGCTATCACGCCCGCCTCTCCATGTAAAGTTGCCCTAAGGCAATGAGAGAAGCTATATAGCTTTAAACAATCATTTTTGTACATAGTTAAATTAGCATTTCCAGTGTTAGACCCGTTTTTAAATGTGAACAGAATATTAAAGTACTATAAAGTACTAATTGCGCCCTTCAATAGTAATATTTCCCAGTTTGGACAAGATTATTTTTATTCGATCCCTTCGGTGTGATTTTTTCGGAATTTAAGGCTTGATTACGTCTATTCACTCTCATCAGCACGGTTTTTTTGAAATTTCGGGAATGATTACTGGTTTTTTTAAAAGTTAAGGAATATTACAGCTATTAGATAAGAATGTGACTAAGTGATATGATAAACTTTTAACTTTTTCCGACAGAAGTCCCCATTCTCAAGGAATGTGAAGCGCGATAGCCCAATGCGTAGGTGGGAGATGTATGTCGGTTGGTGCAGGGTTACCCGAGAAGCCCCCACTTCAAGCAACCGGCAAGGGTGGTAAGTGGAGGGTAGTTCAAAACAGGTTGTAAATCCGACTAATAACAGTGGTATAATATGTATAAGAAGTTAAGTTGGAGGGATATAGAGTGGATGTATTTGAAGCGATTAAAAAGAGACGGGAAATTACGAAATATGAAGAGCGGCCAATTCCGAATGATGTATTAGAAAGAGTAGTAGATGCAGGTTACTTTGCTCCTACTGGCAATAATTTGCCTTCGAAAAATTTAATCGTCATCAAAAATCGTGAAACATTAGATCGACTCGCGGAAACGACACCATATATGAAATGGTTGAAAGAAGCTCAAGCAGCGATTGCAGTTACGGCAAACCCAGAAGTGAGTAAATATTGGTTGCAAGACGCATCGATCGCATGTGCATTTATTTGGCTCCAATGTGTTGAAGAAGGTTTAGGAAGTGCCTTTGGGGCTGTTTTCAACAATGAAGATGAAGAAGAGTCGATTCAACGTGAAAGTTATGCGAGGGAAATTTTGGAGATTCCTGATGAAAACCGAGTGATCGCTGTGTTAGGAATAGGCTATCCGAAAGAGCATCCAGCCCCGAAAAAACATATCGATCGTGAAAAAATAGTAAGGTATGAAAAATTTTAAAATTGATTGAGAAATTTACATTAGTTTTTTAACTTTTCCGACAGAAGTCTCCCATCCACAAGGAATGTGCAGGGCGCGGCCCAATGAGTAGGTGGGAGATGTATGTCGGTTGGTACAGGATTACCCGAGAAGCCCCCACTTCAAGCAACCCGCAAGGGTGGTAAGTGGAGGGTAGTTCACTCGAAGCCATGAACGCATGGGTCGATAAATTTTTTCAAAACGTGTACAAATTAAAAACAAACATGTTATGATAGATTTATGCAAATCGGTCGTCATGAAGGTAAACGTATATGGTCAATATACGTTTATCTTTTATGCTTAATATGTTTCTTGATTCGTTCGTTTTGAAAAAGGATGTTGTTCGTTTATGATTAAAATCGGAATTACGTGTTATCCTACGATCGGCGGTTCTGGGATCATTGCAACCGAACTGGGAAAAATGCTTGCGGAAACGAAAGATTACGAAGTGCACTTCATCACTTCGAGCCTTCCATTCCGTTTGGATTGCGTGAATCCGGGAATTTACTTTCACGAAGTGGAAACCGTCCATTATCCGGTGTTCCGCTATCCCCCTTACGATCTCGCACTGGCCGCCAAAATGGCAGAAGTCATCGATCGGGAACAACTCGATATCTTGCACGTCCACTATGCGATGCCGCATGCGATCAGCGCTATTTTGGCCCGCGACATCGCCAAGCGGGATGTGAAAATTGTAACGACATTGCACGGCACGGATATTACCGTTTTAGGTTTCGACCAAACGTTCAAAAAAATGATCGCCTACGGCATTGAACAGTCCGATGCGGTGACCGCCGTATCGAAAGACCTGGTTGAACGAACGAAAAAGTATTTGAACGTCAACAAAGCGATCGAAGTCATCTACAATTTCGTCAATGAACAAGTGTATCATAAAAAGGACCGGGATTATTTAAAATGCGATTACCGCATCGCAAGCGACGACAAAGTGATCATTCATATTTCAAATTTTCGCAAAGTAAAACGGATCCCCGATATCATCTATACGTTTCATGAAATTCGCAAACAGATAAAGGCAAAACTGTTGTTAGTCGGTGATGGCCCGGAAAGCCCTGCGGCATTTGAACTTGTGAATGAATTGGGGCTCAAAGACGACGTCCGGTTTCTCGGCAAACAAAAGAATATAAGCGATTTATTGTCGATTTCCGATTTGATGCTTTTATTATCCGAACAAGAAAGTTTTGGCTTAGTCTTGTTGGAAGCGATGGCTTGTGAAGTGCCGTCGATCGGAACAAATATCGGGGGCATTCCGGAAGTCATCGTTCACGGTGAGACAGGTTACCTCGTCGAATTGGGAGATGTAAAACGGGCAGCCGAATATGCGGTTCAGTTGCTCACTGACGAAGAAAAATTGGCATCGTTCCGCAAGGCTGCCTACGAACGGGCGGCGAACGTCTTTCATTCACGGTATATCGTAAAACAATACACCGATTTATATCAACGACTATTATCGGAAAATCAAGGTGAAAAAAATGGCGAAAATCGACAAAGCGGTTTTTGAACTGTTGACGCAGCTGGAAAATGCCGGGTTTCACGCATACGTCGTCGGTGGTGCAGTAAGGGATTTATTGCTCGATCGAAACGTGAACGACTACGACGTGGCGACGAATGCGACGCCGGATGATGTCAAACGGATTTTTACACGAATCATCCCTTTTGGCCTTGAACACGGGACGGTGATCGTGCGGAAAAACAAGTTGTCGATTGAAGTGACGACTTTCCGCAAACAAGACGAAGACGGCAACTTCGTTTTTGCAGACACGATCGAAGAAGATTTGGCGTTCCGTGATTTTACGATCAACGCATTGGCGATGGACAAGGAAGGAAACATCGTCGATCTGTTCGGCGGCAAAGAAGATTTGGAAAAAAAGGTCATTCGTGCGGTCCTTGATCCTTATGACCGTTTTATGGAAGATCCGTTGCGGATGTTAAGGGCGGTCCGTTTCAGCAGCCAACTCGGTTTTACGATTGAAGAAACGACGTTAAACGCCATATCCGAATTGAAAACGGAAATAAACCGCGTCGCCATCGAACGTTTGAAAGATGAGATGACGAAGCTGATAAAAGGGGACCATTTTCCTTCCGCAAAACGCTACGTAATCGAAACGCAATTGCTAAATGAATTGCCGCTCTTTGATGAACATGAAGCATATGCAACCATTTTAAATAAAGCAGAAAAACCGTTCGTTTCATTTGCGCAATTGATCGCTTTATTCGTCCATTATGAGCCGGGCATTTCGGTCACGAAATGGATCAAATCGTGGAGCGGGTCGAACAAAGAAAAGGCGGAAGCACTTCAATTGCTGAAGGCGGTAAATGCATATGGAAAAGACGGTTTGACCAACTTTCTCGTCTATCAACTGGACGAGTCGTTGGATCGGCCGTTCATCCGCTTGATTGAGACGATATATAAAACTTCGCTCAGCGAAAAGGAGATAAACGAAATAAGAAAACGTCTTCCCATTCGGTCCCGTAGCGAACTAGCCTTAAACGGGCACGCTTTATTGGAATGGTTCCCAGAACGCAAACCAGGACGATGGATGCAGAAATTGATCGAACAGGCCGAATATGAAGTCGTCATGGGACGACTAGAAAATGAAGAACAACAAATAAAGGAATGGATACTATGTCATCCACGCGCAACAAATTGATAAAAATTTTATCGGAGAAAAAAGGCGAATACATTTCCGGGCAAGAGTTGTCGGAAAAATTGCAAGTGTCCCGCAGCGCGATTTGGAAACATATGAACGAGTTGAAAAAAGACGGCTACATCATCGAAGGTGTGGCCAAAAAAGGGTACCGCATCATCAGCGCCCCGAAGACGGTGACGGAAAACACGATCATGTGGGGGCTCGAGACGAAATGGCTCGGAAAAAACGTCATTCACCGCGACTCGATTGAATCGACGCAAACGTTGGCCCATCAGTTGGCACTTGACGGGGCAAAACACGGCACCATTGTGGTGGCCAATGAACAGACGAAAGCAAGGGGGCGGGTAAGCCGGAAATGGTACTCGCCAAAAGGGAAAATCATCGCGATGAGCATGATTTTACGCCCTGACATCTTGCCTTATTTGGCGCCGCAATTGACATTGTTGACCGCGACCGTTTTAGCGAACGTCCTTGATGAACATTGCGGCATCAAACCGCAAATAAAATGGCCGAACGACATTTTGATCAATGGAAAAAAAGTGGCCGGGATTTTGACGGAAATGCAGGCGGAACAAGATAAAGTGCTATATGTCATCATCGGGATCGGCATGAACATCAACCAAACGGAAAATGAAATCGCAGAAGAAATCCGCAATCGGGCAACTTCGCTCTTCATTGAGACAAAAGTGGAGTGGGAAATTGTCCCGATCATCCAAAAGATATTGGAACAGTTTGAAAAGAAGTACGATGCCTATTTGATCGAAGGATTCAAAGACGTGAAAGAGACTTGGGAAAACTATGGATTTAAAATAAATGAACGGCTTAAAATAAAGACAGCAAAAGAGACGTTTGAGGCCATTTTTCGCGGAATCGGGGAAGATGGTGCATTGCTTGCGGAAAAGTCGGATGGTTCAGTCGAAAAAATATACTCGGCAGAAATTGCTTGGTTTTAGGAGGAAGAAAAATGTTGACCACATTGGATTTGAAACGCATGAAAAAAGACGGCGACAAAATTACGATGGTGACGGCATACGATTACCCTTCCGCAAAACAAGCGGAAGCAGCCGGAGTCGATACGATTTTGGTAGGGGATTCATTGGGCAACGTCGTCTTAGGTTACGATTCGACGACGAAAGTGACTTTGGCCGACATGATTCACCATGCCAAAGCGGTGAAAAGGGGAGCACCGAATACATTTATTGCGGTGGACATGCCGTTTATGACCTATCATACGTCGCTTGAACAAGCGATCAACAATGCGGCAAAATTGTTTCAAGAGACGGATTGCCATGCGGTTAAAATTGAAGGTCGTTCGAAAAATACGTTGGAACTGATCGAGATTTTGACGGATGGCGGGATACCGGTCATCAGCCATTTAGGATTGACGCCGCAAATGGTGCATGTGATGGGCGGCTATCGCGTACAAGGACGCGATGATGCAACTCGTAAAAAATTGTTGCAAGATGCAAAAGACTTGGTGAGCGCCGGCGCCGTCGCCGTCGTGTTGGAAGGGATTCCTGAACCTTTGGGGAAGGAAATAACCGAAGCGATTGATGTGCCAACGATCGGAATCGGTGCTGGAAGATTTTGTGATGGACAAGTTTTAGTTTATCATGATATTCTACAGTATGGAGTAGACCGTTTCGCAAAATTCGTCAAAAATTACGCCAACTATGACGAAATTGGCATTGACGCGATGAAGCGGTATGTCAAAGAAGTAAAAGAAGGCGAGTTTCCGCAAAAAGAACATACGTATGAAGCATAAAATGTTGATGATGAGGGTATGGAAGTATGAAAACGATTCGGACCATAGAGGAAATGAGAGACGAATTGAAAAAAGTGATTGGACAATCCGTCGGATACGTGCCGACGATGGGGTATTTGCACGAAGGCCATTTATCGCTCGTAAAGCGAGCACGAAAAGAAAATGACGTCGTTGTCATGAGCATCTTCGTCAACCCGCTACAATTCGGCCCGAATGAGGACTTCGAACGTTATCCGCGCGACGAAGCACGCGATAAGAGACTGGCAGAACAACATGGCGTCGACTTATTGTTCATTCCGACCGTCGACGTCATGTATCCGAACGAAATGGGAATTGAAATGAAAGTGACAAAAGGCACCGATGTCCTTTGCGGCCGCTCACGGCCTGGACATTTTGACGGCGTCGCGACGGTTTTGACGAAGTTTTTCCATATCATTCAACCAGACCGCGCATATTTCGGCTTGAAAGATGCGCAACAATTTGCCGTCGTAAACACGCTGGTTTCCCATTTCAATTTTCCGATCCAGTTGGTCGGACTGCCAACCGTCCGCGAAGAAGACGGACTTGCCAAAAGCAGCCGCAACGTTTATTTGTCGGAAGAGGAGAGGAAAGAAGCAAAAACGTTGTATGAAGCGCTCAAATTGGGCCAAAAAATGGTCATGGACGGAGAAAAAGATGTCGACTTGATCGTGCAAAAAGTTAAGACGTACATCACCGAACATATGAACGCGACGATTGACTACGTCGAGATGCTTTCGTATCCGGAATTGAACGAAATTAAAAGGGTTGACGAACAAGTCATTTTGGCCGTTGCAATATACTACAAAAATGCCCGATTAATTGATAATATTATTTTAAGTCCTGACGGCAAACAAGTCGAAACTATCATAAGGTAAGGGGAAGTTTAAGTATGTTTCGAACAATGATGAAATCAAAAATCCATCGTGCCCGTGTGACAGAGGCCGATTTAAACTATGTTGGCAGCATCACGATCGACCAGGATATCATGGAAAAAGTCGATATTTTGCCAAACGAAAAGGTACAAGTTGTCAACAACAACAATGGTGCACGTTTTGAGACGTATGTCATCCCGGGCGAACGAGGCTCTGGCGTCATCTGTGTCAACGGCGCTGCAGCCCGACTCGTGCAAAAAGGCGATGTCAT
The DNA here is from genome assembly GCA_012518125.1 of Bacilli bacterium. Lineage (GTDB taxonomy): Bacteria > Bacillota > Bacilli > Bacillales > Amphibacillaceae > Pseudogracilibacillus. The sequence continues at coordinate 7,258 of JAAYTF010000074.1, forward strand.
CATCATCATCGCTTATGCACTCATTGAAGATAAAGAGTTGAAAAATTTCCGTCCGAAAATCGCCATCATGAATGAACGCAATGAAATCGAGCAGTTCATCGAAGAAGAACAACCGTTTACTGTCATGTAATCTAGTAAAATGTTTGAAATTGTCATCTGTTCTTTATAAAATATAAAGAAGCGTGTTGATCAAAATGCTTAAACAACAAAAGAAGATGCACATCAATTGGAAAAGAGTACTCTTCGTTGTACTCTTGTTTTCTATTTTTGTGGCGATTCTTTATTCAGTTTGGCTGTATCATACGATCCAAGCGAGCAAAACAGACCGTTTTGACGAAGCGGTCAAATTCGTTTTGCAACAAACAGATATGGAACGCATCGATGACATCCGTTATTTCCAAGAGGCGGAAGGCTATTTTATCTTAGAAGCCGATGACGGGAACGATGATTATTTCGTATTTTTAAGAGATGATGAAACCTTTTCGATCAATCAATTATATATCATACCGAAAAAGGAAGTGTTGTCGCAGACGGCAATCGAAAACAGTTTAATGAACGAGTGCCAATCTTGCGAACTCGTCCATTCGAAGCCGGCGATGATCGACAAAGTGCCGCTTTGGGAATTGACATATTATGATGCGTCGAACCGTTATGTAATCGAATACAAATATTTAAAAAATGGACAAACATATGAAAAACTTAAATTGACGACAAAATAAGAAAAGGAATGATCGAATGATGCAACTATCGAAACGAGTATTGGCTTTATCACCTTCTTCGACATTGGCGATCCAGGCAAAAGCGAAAGAATTGAAGGAACAAGGGTATGATGTCATCGGCTTAGGGGTTGGCGAACCGGATTTCAATACGCCGGAATACATTTTAAAAGCAGCACAGAAAGCGATGGAACAAGGTGAAACGAAATATACGCCATCTGGCGGTATCATCCCTTTGAAAGATGCAATCATTGAAAAATTGAAATTGGATAACCAATTGGAATATACACGGAACGAAATCATCGTTACGACAGGGGCTAAATATGCGCTTTATGCAGCGTTTCAATCGTTGCTTGATGAAGGCGACGAAGTTATCATCCCTACGCCATATTGGGTGAGCTACATCGAACACGTCAAATTAGCAGGCGGCGTCCCCGTTTTTGTGGAAGGGTATGAGGAAAACGACTTCAAAATCACCGCACAACAATTGGAGGAAGCAATCACGCCAAAAACGAAGGCGGTCATCATCAACACGCCGAGCAACCCGACTGGGATGATTTACAATAAAGAAGAATTGGAACAAATCGGCGAAGTTTGCGTGAAACATGACTTAACGATCATTTCCGATGAAATTTACGAAAAATTGATTTATACCGATGATCCGCACGTCTCCATCGCTTCGCTTTCTGACGAATTGAAAAAAAGAACGATCGTCATTAACGGTGTCAGCAAATCGCATGCGATGACGGGATGGCGGATCGGTTATGCGGCCGGGCCGGAACCGGTCATCAAAGCGATGACAAACCACGCTTCACATGCGGTATCCAACCCGACATCGATCGCGCAATACGCCGCATTGGAAGCATATGCGAACAAATTAGAAAACGAAAAGATAAATCAAGAAATGAAACGGGTCTTTTCCGAACGTTTGGATGTTTTCTATGAGCTCATCAACGATATTCCTGGGCTTTCGTGTGCGAAGCCGAAAGGTGCCTTTTACATTTTTCCTAATGCGTCCGAAGCGGCGAAAAACACCGGATTTGAATCGGTCGATGATTGGGTGAAAGCATTATTGGAAGAAGAAAAAGTGGCGCTCGTTCCGGGGAGTGCATTCGGCGCACCGAACAACGTTCGCCTCTCATATGCAACGTCGCTTGAGGCGATCCGTGAAGCGGCGAAACGCATTAAACGCTTTGTCGAAAAGCGTTCGTAAAGGTTCGAAAAGTGTTTCTTTCTTTGGGAAGAAACACTTTTTTTAGTATACTAATGTTGAGGTGTAGCTCATGAAAGAACAAAACATTTCGAAACTTTTACAAAATCAATTGACGATACCTGAAAAACTGTTGACGAGCTATAATCGGCTCGGCTTGGATGAAATAGATGTCATGATCCTCTTGCAAATTCACCGTTATTTGCAAAAAGGGCATAAATTTCCCACCCTGTTTGAACTTACGCAGCATTTGACGATTTCGGAAGAAGTATGCGCCGACAAATTGCGTTTATTGCTTGATAAAAACGTCATCGAAATCATCCATTATCAGACGAAACAGGGAAAAATTTCGGAAGCGTACAGTTTGGAGCCACTGTGGAAACGGCTATTGCTAAATGATGAAGAAAAAGAAAACGAAGAAGGCAAATTGTTCGTCCTATTCGAAAAAGAATTTGGCCGACCGCTTTCCCCTTTTGAAATTGAAACGATCAACATCTGGATCGACGAAGAAGAAATAAATCCGCAATTGATCATAGCCGCTTTAAGAGAAGCCGTTTTGATGGGAAAATTGAATTTTAAATACATCGATTCGATTTTGCGGGAATGGAAGAAAAAAGGGGTCCAATCCGTTGAACAAGCAAAACAGGCGAGCGAACCTTTCCGCAAAGGTCAAATCGTCAAAACATACACGCCGGAAAAAAGAGATACGTCTGTCTATTTTAATTGGTTGGAAGATGGAGGATTGTAATGCTCACGAAAAAACAAATCCGTTTCGTTTTGGATACGATGGGAGAAATGTTTCCGAACGCCCATTGTGAATTGATACATAACAATGCGTTCGAATTGTTGATTGCCGTCGTATTGTCTGCGCAGACGACGGACGAGAGCGTAAACCGCGTGACACGGACGTTGTTTAAGAAATATAAAACGCCGGACGATTATTTGGCGGTCGACGTGAAAGAATTGGAAAATGACATTCGTTCGATCGGTTTGTATCGTACGAAGGCGAAAAACATCCAAAAATTGTGCCGAATCTTGATTGAGAAATATGATCGAAAAGTGCCGCGGACGCGCGAAGAATTGATGCAATTGCCGGGCGTCGGGCGAAAAACGGCAAATGTCGTGTTATCGGTGGCGTTCGGCGTACCTGCGATCGCCGTTGATACGCACGTCGAACGGGTCGCAAAACGGTTAGGTTTTTGCCGTTGGAAAGATTCCGTTTTGGAAGTGGAAAAAACGTTGATGAAAAAAATCCCGGAAGAAGAGTGGAGCATTTCGCACCATCGGTTTATTTTTTTTGGCCGCTACCATTGCAAAGCCCAAAACCCAAATTGTGGTGAATGCCCATTGCTTACGCTTTGCCGCGAGGGCAAAAAACGGATGAAAAAGATGGAAAAGGAACAATTGCGCAAACCAAAATAAGTGGCTGGAGCAAATTCATTCCAATGAATCGCTCCAGCCTCATTTTTTTACATTTGTTCTTCATGTTGATTTGTCTGTTCTTCGTGATCCGTTCCATTTTCGTTTTCCGTGCCGTTTCCGTCTCCACCGCCGTCATTCGGTTCCTCATCTTGCGGCAATGGATCCGTCGTGATGCTGACCGATCGCGTTTCGCCACGAACTTGACCGCTGACCGGCGTCACGTTGATCGTATACGTTTCGCCTGGAAGCACGTTCGTAATCCGTAAATTTTGCTGTGTCACCGTTTCCGTCTGCGTCCCTTGTGGCCCATTGATCGTCACTTCAAACGAAGCAGGCGGTCCATTATATGACCATTGGACGACGATGGACATCGATCCTGCGTCATATTGGGCGTTCAAGTTCGATACAGGTGGGACATTTTCTTCTTCTTCTTCCTCTTCACCTTCGATCGTCACTTTGACGCTTTGCGGTTCGCTCATCAAATCATTTTCTTCATCAATGGCGACGACTTGTATCGTATAGGTTGAACCGACTTGCACTTGATCGATTGACGCCGACATTTCTTCGGTTGTCGTCAAATGGCGCATGTCACCTGAATCGACGCTGAAATCGACTTTGAAGACGATATTTTCCGTACTATCATAGTCCCAACTAATATCGATTCGGTTCGCCGCTTCATTGTAAACGGCCGTCAAGTTTTTCACCGGCTCCAATTGTTCAAATTCTGTTGAAACGTTCGTCGGCTCCGTGCCTTTTACAAACAATTCACGTGTCACATGTTCAGACGGTGTATTTTCACTGGCGATTTCAGGTGGATTTGAGCCTTTTATAATCGGCAATTCGACGACGGAATCCGGTTTTTTGAAATCCGGTGTTTCGATGTCTTTCGAGATTTCCGTCATCGTATGACGGAATAGATGCTGCGGGATTCTCGTATCCGGAATGATCCGGTTATGTTCTTTGCTGTATCCCGCCCAAACACCGATCGTATAATTCGTCGTATAACCGACGAACCAAGAGTTGTTTGCACCGCTTTTTCCTTCCACGTTTGTTGTCCCCGTTTTTCCTGCAACAGGTAAATGTGGAATGTTCGCCGTTCTTCCCGTTCCATTTTTTAAAACATCTTTTAAAATGTCCGTTACCATATAAGCGGTATAGTCGGCCATCACCGCTTCCGATTTCGGTTTCAAATCGATGACGGAGCCGTCAGGGAAGACGACTTTTTTAACCGAATGCGGTTCGGTGTAAATCCCTTCATTGCCAAAAGCGCTGAATGCTCCCGCCATCTGAAGCGGTGTGACGGTCGTTCTTGTACCGCCAATCGCATCGTTTGGCGCCAAATGTTTATCGGCAAATTTGATGCCCAAGTTTTCTGCGAATTTTTTCGCTCTGTCCGGCCCGATTTCCATGAATGTATGGATCGTCGGCACGTTCAACGAATCTTTCAACGCGGTTCGAATCGATACCTGACCTTGATACGTCCGGTTCCAGTTGCGGATTTCATGGCCGGAAGGCAGGCGATACGGTTTGTCGTCCTTCACTTGATGGTATGTTGACCATTTTTCATATTCGATCGCCGGTCCGAACGACAAGAGCGGTTTGATCGTTGAACCAGGCTGACGGTCGAGTTTGATTGCATAGTTGTCGCCCATGACGTTTTCACGGTTGCGGCTTCCGCCTATTGCACGGATTTCACCCGTTTTAGTATCGAGGACTGCCATCCCTGCTTGCAAGTCTTCATCAGGGTATGGAATCGGGTTTTCGGCGCTGTCCGTGAGCAAAAACTCGACATGCGATTGAATGGATTGGTCCAATGTCGTATGGATTTCCAAACCGGCTGAAAAAATGTCTACATCCGGCAATTTTTCTTCCAGTTCCTTGATCACTTGCTGACGGAACGCTTCATATGGCAATGGGTCCGGTTTTTTATCCGTCAAAACGGTGCGGATATCAACTTTTTTCGCTTCTTCCGCCTCTTCTTTCGTGATTTTATTGTGACGGACCATCAAGTCGAGCACGGTATGAACACGTTCCTGCATCAAATCAGGGTTTTCAAATGGATTGTATGCGGATGGTCGCTGCGGCAATCCTGCAAGCATTGCAGCATGCACCAAATTCAAATCGTGCAAGTCTTCGATGCCAAAATAAACTTCGGCGGCTTTTGCAACGCCGTAAGCGTTGTTGCCATAAAAAATTTTGTTCAAGTAAATTTCAAGTATTTGTTCTTTAGAAAGTTCGCGTTCAAGTTGCAAGGCGAGCCATTGTTCTTGAACTTTCAACTTCAATTTTTTCTCAGGGCTTAAAAATAAATGTTCGACGACTTGCTGCGTGATGGTACTCGCGCCCTCTGAACCGAATCCGTGCTTGATGTTGGCGACGATTGCACCGGCTATGCGGCGCAAATCGATGCCAGGGTGTTCAAAAAAACGCGCGTCTTCCGTTGCGATGACGGCATCGATGAGCACTTGCGGAAGATCTTCGTACTGGACTTTGATGCGGTTTTCCGTCCCCATATCGGCGAACATTTCGCCGTCTTTATCATAAAATTT
>JAAYTF010000075.1 GCA_012518125.1 Bacilli bacterium
ATTGGAAACCGTCCGTCTCGAGACATGCAATTTTTCCGCCAACGCTTCCTGCTACATGTCATGTTTCGTCCGGTAACGTTTTATTCATTTATCCAGGTTCACTCCGCTGAATGAGAGCGAACATTTTTCCGAACTGGATGTCACTAACCAACAAAAAAGTGCCCGTCATCTCGAGCACTGGTAATTATTTGATGATTTCCAACACTTCTTTGAACTTCGGATGTTTGGAAGTTTGCATCAGTTCGAACAGCGCCATTTCGACCGAAGTGATCGACGCGCCCAATTTTTTCATCTTTTCGATCCCGATTGTACGGTTCAATTCGGTGCGTGAGCTTACCGCATCGAGCACGACTTCCACTTCGTAGTCTCGTTTCAACAAATCGCGCACCGTCTGGTACACGCAAACGTGCGCTTCGATGCCCGCAACGAGATACGATTTCCGCTTCAAATTTTGCAATTCCTCGAGGAACGAAGCTTCGAGGCAGGCGCTGAACGTCCGTTTCGTCACGTAACGTTCGTTTTCAAGATGTTTAAGCAGCCTGTCATTCGTCCGCCCAAGCCCTTCCGGGTACTGTTCCATCCATATGATTGGAACGTCCAAAATTTGTGCGCCTCGAATCAATTTTTCGATTTGTCCGAGGACAAACTCGCTTTCATGGACAATTTCCGCCAACTTCCCTTGCACATCGACGACGATGAGCGCCGTATCTTCAACCGTGATCATTCTGTCACCCCCTGAACATTTTTTCTAAAGCGGTTCGTATAAATGAACCGTCACATCTTCAATGTGCTCAAACGCTTTTTCAATCAATGGACGTACATCATCCCATTTCAATCCGCCGATGCCGCAACCTAAAGGCGGTATCGCAATTGACCGAATGTTCTTTTCTTTCACGACACGGACTAGATCTTGCAAACCTTTTTCAATATCTTCAAGTTTCGACTGATGCGACCAATGTTCGAGTGTCGGGAAATTGATGACGTACTTCTCCCCTTCCGGTGCATCCACTTTCACGACGTGCATTTTGCCAAGTTTCACTTCGCCGTTTCGGCAAGCCCGCTCGTACTCGCCAAACATGTCCGGGAACTTCTCTTTGAACTGCCGCGCGATTCCGCCGCCCATCACCCCGACCGTGTTCACCGCATTGACGAGCGCTTCCGCTTCATCTTCAAGCAAATTGCCTTTTTTGTAAATGATCATCATGACACCTCCAAATGTATATCGACCTTTATTTGGACCACGTTTTGGAACGGCGCAACAACGACACATCCGGCTGCACCGTCAAAATGACGATGCCTGCAAGCAGCAAAAACACCCCGAACCAACTCGTTCGACTTAACATCTCGCCGACAACGACGACGCTCAAAATCGCCGCCGTGAACGGCTCGGCAAGCGCCAATGTCGTCGCCGACGATGATGGGATGCTTTTTAAGCCATACGAATACAATATGTATGCCAAAGCCGTCGTAAACACCCCCATATACACGATGGCGATCAAGCCGGACGGTGTCAACAACCCTTCTTTGCTGAAGACGAAGAAAAACGGCAGCAGCAACAGCGAACTGATCACAAAGACGATCGCCACCGCTTCAAGCGTGTCGATCTTTGCGACGATCCGTTTATTGCCGAACGAATACGTCGCAAACATCAAACCGCCACATAACGCAAATAAAATCCCCAACGGATGGATCATCACTTCATCCTTGTTCAAAAACAACAATGCACAGCCGATGATCGCCAAACTTGTCGCAACATACCATTGCCGAGTCGGGCGGGTGCGTAAAAAAATCGATTCCAACACCCCGGTGAAAATCGGCGAACTTCCGATGGTGACGACCGTGCCGACGGCGACGCCGGTCAAACGGACGGAAGTAAAAAACGAATATTGGAAAAGTGCCAGAGCAAGAGAAACGATCCAAATATGTTTCCACGGCCAATTGGAAAACTTGAATCTGCCGAGAAAGGCGAGGACAACCATCAAGACGACGCCGCCGATCGCCAAGCGAAGTGCGGCGACAACGAACGAGTCGACCGTTTCCGGAACGAATGTGAGCGCCGTCCCGGTCGTCCCCCACAAAATCCCTCCACATAAAACGATGAAATAAGCCAAACGTTTGGACAACGAACCAACACATCCTTCAATGCAAATTAATGACAGGATGAAAGCGTTTAACCTTTTATGTACTTACTATCTTACCTGAAAAAACGAAAATGTGCATGAGCTTTTACAAACGGTAGCGACAAAGCGGCAATTTAAAAGGCGGTTCACATGAATGGAATGTAATGAACTTCGGAAAAAACGTTTGTGGCAATGAGGTTGAATCAAGAACGGCATTTCGACGATAGGCCGGTTCGATGAAACTGGCAGATACATAAGCGTTCACTAAGTCCATTTTACCCTTTGGCAAAAGGAAAACGAACGAGTTTCGCTCCGGCATTTGTTTGATGCTTGGAAAATTCGGAAAACGAAACATGAAGGCCGGGGCAACTCGGCTGATTCCGTTTGCCCCAGCCTCGTTTACATCCTCCCTGAACGGAAAATGACAAATAGCAATAACAAAAACATCAACGTCGCTACGACCGAACCGATTTCAATGACGGGAATCTGCCAAAGCAATGTCGCTTGTCCGACGATCGAGTTGCCGATGATCAATCCCATCATCAAAATGCTGAACGCCAACAAAATGAGGCTGAACGATATCCGGTTTGCGATGCGGTCCAATTTTCGCAAAATCGTGTGCAGTTCGAAAATATTGATGTCAAAATGCACTTTACCGCGTTTCAACGCTTGTGACATATCTTTCAAATCTTTCGGAAGTTCGGAAAGAATCTCGACGTTTTTGACGAATCGTTTCCAATTTTTCCTCGCAACATTGATCGGATGGATCCGTTCGTAAAACAACTGGCGTCCATACGGCTCGATCGCATCCATGATGCTCAAATCCGGATCCAAATTGCTGATGATGCTTTCCAACGTCAAAATCACTTTCGCCAAAATCGCAATATCGGTCGGAATTTCGATGCGATGCTTATACGCGATGGTGAACATCTCCAACATGACATTTCCCAAACTCAATTGATTGATCGGAACGTCATAATATTTCTGGAGCAGCGAATCGATGTCGCGCCTTAATGCATGGAGGTTTTCCACCCGATCCAACAACCCCCACGTGTTGAACGTATCGATGATGCCATCCAAATCACCCGCTTGGATGTTGATGATGATCGATGCAAAGTGGTACTTCATGTCGTCGCTTAAGCGGCCGACCATCCCGAAATCGAGGAAAGCCACTTTATTGTTCGGCAAAATGAAAATGTTCCCCGGATGCGGGTCGCCGTGGAAAAATCCTTCGACCAAAATTTGATACAACATCGCATCCGTGATCCGCTCGGCAATCTGTTTCTTATCATACCCTTTTTCTTCAAGTTCGTCGTATTTGTTCACCTTGATGCCGTGGATCATTTCCATCGTCAACACTTTTTTCGTCGTGTAATCCCAATAAATGCGGGGGATTTTGATCGTCGGGTCTTCGGCAAATTGCCGGGCGATCCGCTCCCCGTTCCTGCCTTCGAGCAAATAATCGAGTTCATTGAGCAAGGAATGGGAAAACTCCTCGACAATTTCCCGGATCCGGTAAGTGCGGACCCATTCGACTCGTTGATGCATCATGCGCACCAAATTGTTCAAAATGCCCAAATCCGTCAAGATGATATGTTCAATATCCGGGCGTTGGACTTTCACCGCCACTTCCTCGCCGCTGTGGAGCTTTGCGACATGGACTTGGCCAATTGAGGCGGTGGCCAGCGCTTCTTCGTCAAACTCGGCAAATAACGTTTCCGGCGCTTCTCCGAGTTCGCGTTCGATGATTTCCCTTACGACCGAATAATCAATCGCTTGCACGTCATCTTGCAGTTTCTCCAGTTCCAGCGCAATCGGCTCGGGCACGACATCGCGGCGGGAACTAGCAATTTGTCCGAGTTTGATGAATGTCGGGCCGAGACTTTGCAACGCATTGCGCAACTGAATGCCGATATCGGACAAATTATGCTCCAAGGTGCCCATCTTTTCCCTGCGCGAAGAAGGTTTGTCGGTCAATCCTAGGCGGAACAACATATGGCTGAAACCATGTTTGACGAATGTGTTGATAATTTCTTGATAACGTCTACCATGTTTTACCCTGTTTTGGATCATGTCCGTCCTCCGAACGTACACATATTGTGAAAAATTGGTTCTTTACCTACTAGTATGACACAGTGCCGCAGCGAAGTGAACATGATATGCTGAAAATTTCGCAACTATTTCACAACCTGTCATGTGGCATAAAAAAAGGAGGCTGTCATGACGCCTCCGCACAATCTTTATTGGAAATTTTCATCGAACCCCGTGATCAATTCATCCAACGTATCGACACCGACGACTGTTAAATCCGAATTTGGCGAAACCCATGTATAAGCAGCATCAATCGGTTCTTTCGGCACGATGAAAATGTCCACCTCTTTCTCTTCCGCAGTCAACGCTTTTAACGCGACGCCGCCGACCGGAAGCACATTCCCATCTTTGTCGAAACTTCCGGTGATCACGATTTTTTCATCCGCATCAATCCAAGCTTTATTTTCATGAACGCCAAGCAACGCCGTGATGATGAGCAACGTCGCCGAATCGCCGAGATAGTCTTCATTCCATGAAAATTCCCCGAGCAACTCAACCGTTTCTGTTTCACTGTAATGTTCAAAAACGTACTCGATGATCGCGATGCCCGCTTCTTTTTCCGCTTCGAGCGACTGTTTCACATCTTCAAAAACTTGGTCTTTCACCACTTTTTCTTCCGTGAACTTGCGATAAACAAACTTCGCATGAACCTTTTTGTCTTACCACCAGAACTTGATGAAATCAAAACGGTCCTCCACCGTGATCAATCGTACGCTAACCCCATACAAATTCAGCCCTTCCGGCACATCCGCCAACTCATCCGCTTCGTTCAAATCTCCCGTGACGTACACTTGCGAATGGTTTGGGAGGCTGAAATAAATGTACGCAACAAAACCGATGATAAAAAGCGGGATGACGATATATAAAAACAGATCGATCAGTTTGATGACTCTATCTTCTCAAGTAAATGCGCCACTTTCTTTTTATGTATTCTCGCGATTCAGCATAAAGACCCTTTCCTCATCTGAACACATATGAATCGAAAGTGCTAATTCCAAATAACCATTTCCGTTTATTCATCAAAAGACGGCGCTTAACAGGCCGTCAATTTTTTTCATTTGCTTTCTGCAATTTGCGTCCTTGCAAAAACATGAACGTCATCGCGCTTAAGATGATTACATAACCGATCACGCTGAATACATCCGGCGCTTGCCCCAAAAAGATGATGCTCAAAATCGTCGTGAAAATGACGGTCGAATAATTGAAGATGGAAATGTCGCGCGCCGGCGCAAACTTATACGCCAACGTGATGCCGAATTGTCCGATCGTCGCAAAAAAACCGGCCAGCAACAAATAAATCAACTGTTTCATCGTCATCGGCTCGTAAAAAATGATGAAAAACGGCAACAAAACGACGGTCGAGAAAAACGAAAAGTAAAAGACGACCGTATAATATTTTTCTTTATCGCCGAGCACCCGCAAGAACGTGTATGCCGCCGCCGCAAACACCGCGGAAGCCAAACCGCCCATATATGGCACCAAATCGATGGAAAAAGACGGCTTGATGATAAATAACACACCGATGAAGGCGACAATGACGGAAATCACTTGGAACGGCATCACCCGTTCTTTCAGGAAAATCGCCGAAAAGATGATGACCAGAAACGGGCTCAATTTGTTCAACATATCCGCGTCCGACATGACAAGATGGTCGATCGCATAAAACAGGAACACGACGCCCAACAAACCGAACGTCGAACGCGCGATCAACAACCACTGGTTTTCCTTTTTGCCGAACAATGATTCCTTGTAATAGATGACGAGGAAGAATGCAATCACCATCGAGACGACATTGCGGAAAAACGTTTTTTGGATCGACGGCAAATCGCCCGACAATTTCACAAATAACGTCATCACGGAAAAGCCAATTGACGAAACGATCATCAAGATGATGCCTTTTACAATATTGTTCACTCACAACCACCCATTTACATGTAATCTCTTATGCCAAATATTCATCCGCCGTCTTCATATCCCATTCGTAAATTTCGTACGTCCTTGCCCCATGTCGGACAAATGGATCGCCCGCTACATACGCTTCCACTTCTTCTTTCGTTTCCGCACGGAAGACGATCAAGCCGCCTGCATCAACGAGTTTTCCGACCAAGTGGATTTTCCCCTCTTTGCAGCATGTTTTTACGTAAGCGATGTGTTCATCTTTCAAACGTTTGGCAACCTCTTTGTCAGCCGGCTTCAAAAACACGGCGAAATATTTCATCCCATACCCCCCCGGTTTTTCAAGATTCCATCGCGCTATAAACTTTAAAGTTTATCGAAATAATAAACTTTACAAACTATATTATAACTTACGATACAGATTGCCAATAAATTTTTCCCCATAGCGTATCAACCGGAAATGAGTTGCTCCATCTTGCATTGCAGATGAATACATGAGAAACTGAATGAAGAGGTTTTGTTTCGTCCAAATAATCGGGAGGTCGGATCAGTGGCTCGGGAAAGCAAATTCACCATCGATGAACTATACACCAAAACTCGCTCGTTGCTCATTCATCATGGCTACGACGGATTCCATTTCGGATTGCTCGCTGAACGTTTGGGAGTGACAAGGAGCGCGCTTTACAAATATTACCGCAATAAAGATGAATTGATCACCGAATTCATGCTCTATGAAATGGAGCGATTTTTGCGTGAATTAAAACAAATCGACCAATATGAAACTTTTGAAGGACAGCTTGATTATTTATTGGAATTGATTTTCAAATATAGCAAAATACATCAAATTTTGTTGACCATTTTCCGCATCCCTCCCTCCACCCATGAAAAAGTGCAGGAAAACATAAACATATTGGAAGAAAAACATCTTGACATGTACAGCCATTTAAAACGGTTCATCCACCTTGGGCGGAAAGAAAAGAAACTCAAACCACATTTTCCGGATGAAATGATTTTAGGTTTCATCTTTCAAACGGTAAACATCCCGAAACAGCCTGATTTATCAAGCGAAAAATGGTGTGATATGCTGAAAGAATTTCTCCTGCGCGGAATGGAGGAAACGTAATAAATTGACACTTCCATCGCGTTGTAATACACTAATCTCGTCCCTAAAGTTACATAAGTGTAACTTTGGCAAATCATATACAGATGAGGTGAACAAAATTGTTTCTGGCACTCAAAGAATTGAAATACTCCAAACTGCGCTTTTTTATGATCGGCGCCATATTAATGATGATTTCCTGGCTCGTATTCATCTTGTCCGGTTTGGGCAACGGGCTGTCTACACTTAGTGCAGCGACGTTCAAAAACATGGACGCCCAGTACGTCGTTTTTGAAGACGATGCGCGACATTCAATGCTTCGTTCCGTCATTTCCGCCGATTTGATCGACGAATTAAAGGAATTTGACACAGTAAAAAGCGCGGCACCGATGGGCTCGCAGACAGCCGTCGTCATGCGTGAAAACGCGACAGACGATGAAGAAAAAATCGACGTATCTTTCATCGGCATCGTACCTGGTTCCTTTTTGGAACCCGAAGCGATCGAAGGGGAACAACTTTCCGAAGACGAACATTTAAAAGTGTTGGCCAATGATTCATTAAAAAATGAAGGTTTTGCAATCGGCGATACACTTAATGTCGATGGCTATTCCGATAAACTCGAAATTGTCGGCTTTGTCGAAAATGAATCGTTCAACCACTTGCCATCCATCTTTATGACGATCGATCAATGGCGCAATTTTTACTTTGCCGCACCAGGTTCGACAATGGGGATCGACAATCCGGTGAATGCGATCATGTTGCAAGGTGAAAATATTGACCCGGAAGCGATCGAAGCGAAAATTGACGGTATTGAAATGGCGACGAAACAAGAAGCGATCAACGGAATCCCAGGTTATAAAGAAGAAAACGGTACGATCATGTTAATGTTATCCTTCTTGGCCATCATTTCCGCATTCGTCGTGACGGTTTTCTTCTACGTTTTAACTTTGCAAAAAACGAACCAATTCGGCGTCATGAAAGCGATTGGCGCCAGCAACCGTTTCTTGGGCAGAACGGTCGTCGCTCAAGTTTTCGTTTTATCGGTCATCAGCATCGGTGCAGGGATTTTACTCACTTACGGAACTGCAGCGATATTCCCGGATTCAATGCCATTTGCGCTCGATCCGATGCTTGTCGCCGTTTACGCCATTGCATTGTTGATTGTTTCAATTTTAAGTTCATTGCTTTCCGTACGTAGAATCAGCAAAATCGATCCATTGGAAGCAATCGGGAGGGTGGAATAATGGAAGCGATCCGTTTTGAAAACATTTCAAAAGTGTATAAAGAAGGCAATATGACGTTCACCGCTTTGGATAACATCAATATGAGCGTAAACAGCGGCGAGTTCGTCGCCGTCATTGGACCGTCCGGTTCGGGAAAAAGCACGTTCCTTTCCATTGCAGGCGCGCTGCTCAAACCGACTGAAGGAAATGTTTACATCAACGGCGTCAATCTCGCCCAATTAAAACAAAAAGAATTGTCAAAAATACGTTTGACAGAGATCGGGTTCATTTTGCAAACATCAAACTTGATTCCCTATTTGACCGTTTTGGATCAACTGCTTGTCGTAAAACGGATGTTGGGCCGCATCAAAAAAGAAGATAAACAATTTGCCGTTCAACTGTTGGAAGAAGTAGGCTTGGGGGATAAGCTGGATAAATATCCGAAGGAACTATCCGGCGGCGAAAGACAGCGGACAGCCATCGCCCGGGCGTTCATGAACGATCCGAACATCATTTTGGCCGACGAACCGACGGCAAGCCTCGATTCGCAACGCGCTTTCGAAATTGTCGAGCTCATATCAAACGGGGTGAAAAAGCGGAACAAAGCCGCCATCATGGTCACCCACGACGAAAGATTGTTGAAATACTGCGACAAAGTGTACCGGATGTCGGATGGAAAACTAGAACTTTCGGAAAAACGGGAAGTCGTGCTTTCATAATATGAAGGAATGGTGAG
>JAAYTF010000076.1 GCA_012518125.1 Bacilli bacterium
ACGACCTACGCCCTTAGCAGGGGCGCCTCTTCAGCCTCTTGAGTACTTCTCCGTGAAAACTCCACAGGTAGGACTCGAACCTACGACCGATCGGTTAACAGCCGATTGCTCTACCACTGAGCTACTGTGGAATGAAAACATTCATCTGACAGGCTTCATAAGCATCATAAGTTATAGTATGATTAAGATAAATCGAAATGTCTTTTGAACGCCAGGAAACTTCAGCACTCAACAACAGCACTATCAAATATACAACATTTTTTCGAATTTGTCAAATCCAAAAACCGCAAAGGGAGCTTGTTTTAATTTCTAGCGGAAAACATATGTAATCAATTATATTTATAGCATGTATATGTATAATTTCAAGCGATTCGTCGGAATTCCGTTCGGATTCGTGTTAAATTTTTCAGTTATAGTTTGACATACGGACAACATACTAATAACATCTTTTATTTGGGAAGGGAGTCGAAAAACATGGCGAATTTAGCAAAAAATTTCTTTATGGCGTTGTCGAATAACCGCTTTTTAAATGAAAGTGCGCAAAAATGGGGGTTTCGCCTCGGTGCGGAACAGTTTGTCGCAGGTACCGACATCGAAAGTGCATTGGAAACTGTCAAACAATTAAACGCTCTCGGGATTTCGGCGACAGTCGATCATCTCGGCGAATTCGTCACCGACAAACAACAATCCATCGAAGCGAAAGAAAACATCTTGACGCTTATCAATCGAATCCACGAAGAACAAATAGACAGCCATATTTCCGTGAAATTGACGCAATTAGGGCTTGACATCGATGAACAATTTTGTTTGGAAAATATGCGCGAGATTGCCGGCTTGGCGAAGCGATATGACATTTTCATCAATATTGATATGGAAGATTACGCCCATTATGAGGCGACATTGCGCATATTGAAAAAATTGTTGGAGGATTACGATAATGTCGGGACGGTCATTCAGGCATATTTATATCGGGCGGAAGCTGACATGGATGAATTGAGCGACGTCAGACTGCGCATCGTAAAAGGGGCGTATAAAGAAAGTGAAGAAGTCGCTTATCAAACGAAAGAAAAAATTGATGAAAACTTCCTTAAGCTGGTGAAAAAGCGTTTAAAAGGGGATGCGTTCACATCCATCGCCACACACGATCACCGAATCATCGATGAAGTGAAGCGCTTTGTGGAGGAAGAAAATATCGACAGAACAAATTTTGAATTTCAGATGTTGTATGGATTCCGGACCGAATTGCAAAAACAGTTGGTCGATGAAGGATATCAATTTTGCACGTACGTCCCGTTCGGTCAAGACTGGTTCGGATATTTCATGAGACGTTTGGCCGAGCGTCCGCAAAACATTCAATTGATCGTCAAAGATAAACTATATACGAAGGATAACAAACTGAAGAGAAAGCCGCTCGTCGTCGGTTCCGCAGCTTTAGCGGCGTTACTATTCATGGTTTGGAGGCGAAATAAGTAAACGGAACATTCCGCGGATAAACATGATTCATTTGCGGCCGTCATTCACTGCCGTTTTTGAATTTCAAAGCCATATAAAAAATCCCTCATCATGTTTGGGGATTTTTTTTATCTTTAACTTCAAGATGATCATCATCGTCATCATCGTCGCCATATAAATTTTTAAAACCAATGCCTAGACTTATTTCGATAGCACGGTCGACTTTCGCCATCATTTCGTCGTCCAATTTCGTGATGCGATCTGTCAAGCGTTGTTTGTCTAACGTGCGAATTTGCTCCAGCAAAATGACCGAATCTTTTTCCAAACCGTGTTTATCCGCTTTGACCTCAACGTGGGTGGGCAGTTTCGCTTTTTGGATTTGTGCCGTGATGGCTGCGACGATAACCGTTGGACTGAAACGATTTCCGATATCGTTTTGAATGATGAGTACAGGTCGAACACCGCCTTGTTCTGAACCCACGACTGGGGACAAATCAGCGTAATAAATTTCGCCCCTCCGTATTCTCAATCGCTACACCCCGATCACAAGGCGGTCTAATGTATTTTTTGCCTCCTCTTCAGCCAAAAAAGCTTCTGAGCAAAGATGCAAATTGATTTTAGCCATTTCTATATAGCCTTTTTGCATCATTTCATGGAACTGGTTTAATTCTTTCTTGTACTGGACGTAATTTTTCGTCGCTTGATAAATCAATTCATTGATGTCTTTATTCTCGCTTTGCGCGATCCCGTTTACTTCCAAGTACAGACTTTTCGGCAGTCGGATTAAAACTTCTTCTAGATTTTCAGGCAATCTCACGCACCTCCGCTGTTAATCAAACGACCTTCAATTATGCTTTTATCATAGCAGGTTCTTTCGCTATTTGCAAAAAAATATATGTCGAAAAGCATCCGGCAACGCTTTCCATGCGTTTTTGTTAATCAACTTTTCGATTTACATATTCGCGCGGGACGCGGCTTGTAATCATGCAAGGCACCTCGTAATTGATCGTGTTTAAATAGTCCGCCACATCATCGACCGTTATTTCTTCCGCGCCGCTTTTTCCGATCAACGTGACCTTTTCCCCCACTGAATATGGGCGATCAAGTTTCACCATCATCATATCCATGCAAATGCGTCCTACGATCGGTTGTTTTTTTCCGCCAATCAATACGTGAAACCCTTGCAGCGCTCTTGGCCAGCCATCCGCATAACCGATCGGTACCGTCCCGATCCATTCTTCCTCTTCCGCCTGATACGTTCTTCCATATCCGATATACTCGCCGGGACTGATTTTTTTCACTTCGATTAATTCGCTGAAAAGCGAGAAAGCTTGTTTTAAGGTGACTTTGTTCAAACTTTTTATCGCTTTTGAAGGGTACAAACCGTACAACGAAATCCCGAAGCGCGTGAACTGGCGCATATCTTCCGGATATTGGATTCCCGCGGCGCTGTTTCCGATGTGTGTCATGATTGGGCCTTTATAAAGCCGGTTCAACTCTTTTAGCATTTTTTCGTATGTCGTTTTCTGATGGTTGTAATGCTCGGAGTCGATTTCATCCGCCGTCGCAAAATGGGTGTATGCTCCGACGATTTTGATTTTGCCGCTGGCAGCTTCTATCTGTTTGACAATTTCGCGCAAATCTTCCAGCGAACGGATCCCGGTCCGATTAAAGCCCGTTTCAAATTCCAAGTGTATCGACAAAACACCGTCGAAACCGTGTTCGAGCGCTTCTTTAATCCACTCCGCTTGAAACACATTAAGTTCGACGTCGTAATCGACCGCAGTTTGCGCAAATTGCGGCGGCACGCGGCCGATTACGAAGATCGGTTCCTTGATGCCATGTTCACGCAGTTTAATCGCTTCTTCCAAATAAGCCACCATCAAATATCGAACGCCTTCTTCGATTAACGTTTCGGCCACTTCGACACTGCCGTGGCCATAGCCGTCGGCTTTTACGACCCCCATGATTTCGCGGTCTTTCGGAAGTAACCGTTTCAATTGTTTTAAATTGTATCGTATCGCTCCTAAATCTATTTCTGCCCAAGTATTCCGATATCTAGTCATCATTTGGCTCCTTTTTAGCCGTCTTAAGTCCAATCGAGACATGTCTATTTGCATTTTACTTGATATCGAGCGCCTTTTCAACCAGATTGTAAGCGTTTCCACACTTTATCTTTGCGCCATTTGCGAAAACTTGTGGGTTTCATCCCTTTATTTGACGCTCCTGCCATAAACCGATGAGGCGACTTCGATCAGTTCATCCATCGTCATATCTTCACTCGCCAAATAAAAATGCGTTCCTTGATGGTTCCATTCAACCATTTCGTTGGTGATCGCGCCGATGCTATGGCCTAAATGGACGAGTTCGCCATTCATTTCCACAAAATCGCTTGCAGATGTCGGGATCGCTTCGATTTGTTCTTGAATCAACGTGAAGTTTCGTTCCCCTTTGAAAGTCGAAATGACCCGCTTGCCACTTTCCAGTTCAACCTCTTCCGTTTCAACGAGCTCTGCGCCTTTTGTCGTCAGTGGAAGCAACACTTCGAAATTGTCGACTTCCGCCATCGATGCGAACGATTCTTTTTCACCGGCATCCCCTAAAATCGCTTCGCGGTTAAAGTCGGCTTCCGAAAATTGCGGATTGATGCTGATATCATGGAAGGTCACTTCGATCAACGGTTCTTCATGCTCGTTCAACACTTTTACATGAAGCGGCAAAAACGTTTTTTTATCAAAATAAACTTCCTGATAAGGCAAATGTTTGCTGTTCATGTAATTCGTTTTCGTTTTGAAAACGTAATGTTCATCGGTCGCTTTAAACACGGCGTCTTTGTCTGCGGTGATGTCTTTGATCAACGATTGATACAAGTACGGTTGTCCGTTATTTTCCGGCCAATCGGATTGGAATTTAAAGCTTTTATTCAACACCGGCGTCAAAACGAAAACACCTTCGTCATTTTTCAAAATCGTCTGGCGGTTGTCATCTTCCTCATTCGCTAAATCGACGCGATAAAAATCGTTTTCGCCTTTTTTATACCAAATGTCAATATGGTATTTCCGCGCTTCTTGTCCCGTTTTCATCGTCATTTCGGCGCGTGCTTTATAGCCGTCGATCTGTTCGAGACGTTTTTCAATTTTTTTGCTTACTTTCTCTTGCGAATTGCTTCCACATCCGGCAAGCGCCAGCATCATCACGCTCAAGATTAAAACGAAACGAAAAAACATTTTACGATCCTTTTGCATAACCTTATCTCCCTTTTTCATGATTTTGCTCATTTGTTGATTACACTATATGAGACGAGTTTTCCGATTATGCAAAAGGCTTGTTGAAAGATATCATAATTTTAATCGGTGACGATGACTTGCGCGACAGCGTAGGAATCGCTGTGCGATATGGAGACGAAAAGTTTTTTGTCGTCAAATCCTTTTGCCGTTAAATAAGGCTTGCCATTCGCTTCATGCAACACTTGGATATGTGCGAAATGGATTTCACCAATGCCTGTGCCGATCGCTTTGGAAAACGCTTCTTTAGCGGCGAATCTGCCTGCCACATATTCAATTTTCCTCCGGTTGTTTTTGAGGCGTTCGAATTCATCCCGTTCTTTTTCGCCCAAAATCCGTTTCACAAAGCGCTCATTTTTTTTCATGAGACGTTCGATCCTTGCGATTTCCACAATGTCGATGCCGATTCCTTTAATCATCGCTTACCTACTTTCGTTCCATCTTTTTCAAACGTATAATAAAATTATACACAATGCGCGCCTATTTTTGTTCTTGGCAAAATATGGACGCTTACAAAAGAAAGCATTGTCGAGGAGGTTGTTCATGTTTATCCGTACGGAGCGGAGCATCCGCGAATTTGTTCATTTTTATCCTGTCGTTTCGGTCATTTTGGCGATCAACATCCTTTTATGGCTGCTGACGAACGTGTCGCATACGGCGTTGGGCGAACTCGTTTATCAGTATGGCGTCGGCCACAACATTTCCATTTACGCAAAAAATGAATATTGGCGGTTGTTGACGCCCGTTTTTTTGCATGCGAATCTCGGCCACGTGTTATTCAATTCGTTCGCCCTCGTGTTGTTCGGCCCCGCTTTGGAACGGATGACAGGAAAAGTGCCGTTTCTGATCATCTATTTATTAACCGGAATCGCCGGCAATATCGGCACGTACTTGATCAATCCGCAAAGCATCGTTCCGCACTTAGGCGCTTCGGGAGCGATTTACGGATTGTTTGGCATCTACATCTACATGACCTTTAAACGGCGCGATTTGATTGATGCGCAAAGCGCGCAAATCGTCCGGACAATTTTCATCATCGGATTGGTTTTGACGTTCATCCGGCCGAACATCAATATTGCTGCACATCTTTTCGGATTTTTAAGCGGCTTCATCTTCGCACCGTTCATCCTTAAACAAGCCCGTCCCTATTATCGGCCGATGTTCGCATCAGACGGCGGCTCCTCGTTCGATCCAAACCGTTGGAACAAACGCCGTTTCTTATCCCGGAAAACACAAAAAAATCTGCTTTGGGTCGTATTGATTTTGATCGTTTTATTTATACTATTATCCGATTAAGAGCGAACAACCTTCTCGATTTCACTTTCTTCTGATAAAATGTAATTAATTTAATAACTTTTTGATGGAAAAAGTTAAGTAACTGCTTTCTTGGAGGAAAATGTGATGCCTGCAATCTTGATGGAAGAGCATTCTTTATACAGTTTGTTTAAACTCCATTGGCTCATTTTGTGCATTTGGCTCATTTATTTATATACACGAAAAATCACCCTTTCACACCATTATTCCGTAACTGGCAATCAAATCACTTATTTCTTCATCGCAATCCTTTTACTTATCGTGTTAAAAGCGAGTCCGATCGATGTCATCGGCAAATATTATTTGTTCAGTGCACACGTTTTGCAACTGGCTTTCATTTTTTTCATCGCGGTTCCGCTTTTCATCTTGAGCCTTCCGCGCGATTTCTTCCGGAAGTTCGTTTGGAATTACCGCACGCGGTTCTTCGTCACCCTTTTGGCGCACCCGTGGATTTCGCTTTTTACGTTTAACGGTTTGTTGTCGATTTATTTGATCCCGGCTGTGTTCAATTTCTTGCAACAATACGTCGTATTGCACGCTGTCGCACAATTCATCTTGTTCATATTAGCGATTTTTATGTGGTTTGTCATCATCCAGCCTGTGCCTGAGTTAAATACGAATCACCCATTAGTACGGGCGGCATACATTTTTTTCGCTTCGATTTTATTGATGCCGATCGGTTTTTATTTCGTCCTCGTGCAAAAAGCGCATTTTCCATTGTACTATGAAGTGGAACAGATGCTTACGCCGCTCCTAACTGCGATTTACGATCAACAGCTTGCTGGCGGCATTTTGAAAATAACGCAAATGTTCAGCTACGCGTTCGCCCTTTTATTTATCACGCTCGAGTGGGGGCGGAGGGAATTCGCCAAAGAGGGAACCGTCGACGATAAAAACATCCGCTACGTCCGCGGGGTTGTCGTCCATTTGCACGACCGCAAAAATAATCGTTGAACGCGCGAATTCTAGCAGAAGGTTATAACAATGAAAGGAGTCCAGTTATAACAACTGAACTCCTTCTTTGTGCCAAAAATTTGAAGATTCATTAGCTTCGCTTATTGTTGTTGCGTTCCACCTAATTGTTGTTGTGCCATTTGAACGAGACGTTTTGTGATTTCTCCCCCAACAGAACCGTTTTGGCGGGAAGTGCTATCTGGACCAAGTTGTACACCAAATTCTTGTGCAATTTCATATTTCATTTGATCGATAGCTTGTTGTGCTCCTGGCACTACCAACTGATTTGAACTTCTATTCGCCATTGATGCTTCACCTCCTTGGTACCTTTAGATTGCGCACCAAGGACGGCTATCATACATGTTTTCAGTTGGTAACTGTTGTTAGTAGTAGGATTATATAGTATTTCGAAAAAATATAGCTCCATTTTATAGGCGTTCGGACGCTTACAGCAAATCAGAAAATGGCTGTTTTTGTGTTTGGGCGTGACTGATTTCCAACACTTCGATGTTGCGGAGCGCTTCCTCGATTTCCTCGTTAAAATCGACACCCGCTTCCAAGGCGTTCACTTTCTTGCGCGTCGGGTTCGTCACCGGCGAACTTGGTACGAAAATCGTACAGCAATCTTCGTAAGGACGGATCGAAATTTCATACGTACCGATTTTCTTTGCGATATTGACAATCTCTTCTTTGTCAAATGCCACGAGCGGACGAATGACCGGCAGATTCGTCACTTCATTGATGACGTTCATGCTCGCCATCGTCTGGCTCGCCACTTGCCCTAAACTTTCCCCTGTGGCAATCGATAAAATCCCCCGACGTTCGCAAACTTTTTCGGCGATTTTGAACATGACGCGGCGCATGACCGTCATGCCGTAACGATTCGGTATTTCACGGAATATTTTTTGCTGCAATTTCGTAAACGGCACGATATTTAATGTGATTGGACCTCCGTATTGCGACAACACTCCCGTCAAATCCAACACTTTTTGTTTTGCCCGTTCACTCGTAAACGGCGGGGAATGGAAATGGATCATTTCCACTTCGACGCCCCGTTTCATCATCAAATACCCGGCGACAGGACTGTCAATCCCGCCCGAAAGCATGAGCAGCGTTTTTCCGCCTGTGCCTACCGGCAGGCCGCGCGCCCCGTCGATCACCTCAGAATATATGAACGTTCCATTTTCGCGGATTTCAATGCGGATTTCGACATCCGGTTCATGGACATCGACGGAAATGCCCGTCGTATTTTTCAATAAGTGAGCTCCGACGAGCCGGTTCATTTCTTGCGACGAAACAGGGAATTTTTTGTAGGCGCGGCGGACATTCACCTTGAATGTTTTAGCGTCTTTCGCATTGTTAAGCGCCTTTAACGCCCCTGCTTTGATCGCTTCTTCCTTATTTTCTACTTTCATTGCCAAACTCATACTATAAATGCCAAAAACTTTTTGGCACGCTCGAATGACCGGTTCAGGATGTTGGCCGTTTAATACAACGTACATCCGATCTCTTGCACGGCTCACTTTCACATCCGGAAATGGAGCCAACACGTTTTTTAAATTCCGATGCAATTGATCGATGAACAAATGTCTGTTTTTCCCTTTTAAACCTAACTCGCCATAGCGGATTAAAATGTGGTCGTAAATCATTTCATCTACTCCAATACTTTTCTTAGTTCGTTAAGGACCCGCTCGAATGCTTGTAAAAATGTTTGCACTTCCGCTTCCGTCGTATCATACGACAATGTGATGCGGAGTCCTGAGCTTGCTCTTTTGCGGTCATGACCGCAAGCTTTCAACACCCTGCTTTCTTCTTCCCTTTTTGATGAACAAGCAGATTGGGTCGAAATGACAATTCCTTGGTCGTAAAGTGCGTGGATGATCACTTCCGGTTTAAAACCGGGAACCGAAACGTGAACGATATGCGGGGCACCTTCTTTTGGCGAATTCATTTCGACGCCTTCCATTTGCTCAAGCGCTTCATACAATTTCATACGTATTTCATTTAGTTCATGCCGTTTCGCCTGTTCTTTTTCTTTGATGAGGCGCAGCGCTTTGGCGAACGCGACGTTGCCGGCGACATTTTCCGTACCGGAGCGGATGCCGAATTCTTGCCCGCCACCGTGAAAGAGCGGGAACAGCGTCGTTCCTTTTTTGACATAGAGGACGCCAGTCCCTTTTAAACCGTTGATTTTATGACCTGAGAACGTCGCTAAATCAATCCCTTCGTGGGACAAATCCAACGGTACTTTTCCTAAACTTTGCACCGCATCGATGTGAAAAAACACTTTTGGATACTCAATCAAAAGATCGGCGATGGCTTCGATTGGTTGAATGGAGCCGATCTCGTTGTTGACATGCATGATGGAAACTAAAACCGTATCATCGCGCAGCGCTTGCTTCACGTCTTCAACATCGACGATCCCATGGCGGTTGACCGGCAAATACGTGACTTCAAAGCCTAATGTTTCCAACGATTTGCACGTGTTGTAGACGGAAGGATGTTCCACTTTTGACGTGATGATATGTTTGCCCCGGTTTTGATGTTCCAACGCGATGCCTTTTATCGCCAAATTGTTTCCTTCCGTGCCCCCGGATGTAAACACGATTTCTTCCGGCTCTACACCTAAAATTTGCGCAATTTGTTTACGCGCTTCCGACTGCAAATCGGACACGGTCCCACCCAATTCATGGATCGATGATGGGTTCGCGAAATAGTTTTCCGATACTTTTTGAAAACTTTCAAGCACTTCCGGATGTGGTTTTGTCGTCGCACCGTTGTCTAAATAGATCATCATCATATCCTCTCTTGCCGTTCATATTAATTCGAACTTATTTTATCACAAAAACGAAAAAATAAAGAACGCAACGGTTCCGTTTCGTTCTTTACATGCACATTTATGCGATTACGGTTTGATGGATTTCTTCGATGCGTTTTAACGCTCCCGGTTCTTTTTCTTCGAGAGCTTTTGCCGCTTGTTCCAGTGCGAGTTCATATTCGGCGTTGCGGAACAGTTCTTCCGCTTCCAACAACTTTGCCGCCAAAATCGGATCGCGGCTGCGGTAGCGGTTCGCATATTGGATGACGACTTCCGTCAATTTCGCTTGTTCAATCAAGCGGTTCGTCTGTTCGAGCGCATTTTCGACTGCACTTTTTGCTTCCTGCAACGTTTTTTGCACTTGAACAATGTCGAGCGGCTGTTTATCAAGCGCTTCGATAACACGTTCGTTTTTCGTCATCGCCTCTTCTAGCATGGAAAGTATAAAATTTGGAATACCGGGTAAATTACTTTGACGAAGTTTACGTTTCGTTTTGTTCAGTTCATTCGTCATCCATTCAATCTGGTTGCGTGCTTCAAGCTCGTCTTTGCGCAAGTTGTCAATTTGCTTTTTGTACGCTTCGAGATCGGCTTCGAGCTTCTCCAGTTTTTCCATATCCGCTTCCAAGTCGCTGCGGAGTTCCGAATTTGCGTATTGGTTTGTCGTCAGTTTTTCTTTGAATGCTTGATGGTTTTCGTACAACTGTTCAATTTGCTTTTCCAACGACATGTATTTTTCCAAATCGTCATCGTTGAAATGGTACGAACGCTTCAATTGTTCGACTTCTTTTTTCGTTTCTTTGAACTTTTCGAGCAACTGTTTCAATGATTGCGAGAAGTTTGCCGATTTTGACTCGACGAAGTTTTTCGCGATCACTTCGTTTTCCAATTGTTTGAATATGTCATCAATCTGTTCTTCCATTTCGGGAAGTTCTTCTTTGACTTTGACCGTTTTTAAATTGTCCAACTCAACGACATAGTCGAGTAGACGCGCCTGGTAATCGTGTATCCGTTTGGACAAGTTCAAATGCTCGAGGTAATAGCCGCTTGCTTCCATTTCTTTCATGTTTTTGTAAAGTTCGTCCAAACGTTGCGGCAAGTCGAATTTACACTTTTTGTACAATTCAGGATAATCATCCATCGCTTCTTTGACGAAGGACAGCTTTTCTCTCACTTTGTCGACGATTACCGCCGCTTCGCTGTATGTACCGGAGGAAATCAATTCATGATAAATCGCAATATCCTCATCGATGTCGTCCAATCGGGTTTCAAATTTCAACGCAGCCCGGTCGTAGCTGTAACGTTCCTGCGACAGCCGTTTTTTCAGTTCATCCAGCACCGGTATCATGTTTTCCATTTCTTTGCGGTTTTCTTTTTCCGTTTCAATGAATTGATCGACTTCCGCCTCAATTGCATCGATTTTCTTTTCGATGTTCACCAACATGTCTTCCAATTGGCCGACGAGCTTACGCGCTTGTGGAATACGAAATTTATCCGCTGCTTGTTCCGTATCGAACAACACTTCCTCGACATCGGCCAAATCTTTCGTCAAAATGTTGTCCCATTCATGTTTCCAACGGTCAAGTTTGGCTTTGACTTCTCCTTGTATGTTGAAGGCCTTCACTTTGCTCAGTTTGGCCGCAACATTTCGACCCATGATGTCAAGTTTCCAGTTTTCATAATAATCGACTTGATCGTAGATACGTTTCCGAAATAGAAGAACAGTTATGATGGCGACGAGCAGAAGTAAAACAACCCCGATCACGTATTCCATTTTATACCTCCTAAACCTTTTCTAGAAGGGTCGAGATGACGAGTCTAAACGTTGAAGTATATACTATATCATAACATGTTTTCAAGCGAATATCCTATGAAAGATAAATTTTTTACACCCATTTTCACAATGTTTGAAAAAATGTCGTTTTGTTACGTTCGATTGCGGAAAAATAAACGTTCAACCGTTTCCGTTTCCATTTTTCGGTTCATTTCCGCTTTTTTCTCGCCGCTCTTTCCCTTTCCGCCTGGTTTAATATTTTTTTGCGCAGACGGATCGATTTCGGGGTCACTTCGCAGTACTCGTCATCGTTCAAATATTGGAGCGCTTCCTCCAAAGACATTTTTCTCGTCTTCTGCATCGTCACCGTCTGCTCTTTGTGCGCCGAACGGATGTTGGTGACGTGTTTTTCACGCGTGATGTTGACGGTGAGGTCGTTTTCCCGATTATGTTCGCCGACGATCATCCCTTCGTACACTTCCGTGCCAGGTTCGACAAAAATCGTCCCCCGGTCTTCCAAATGCAAGATGCCATACGTCGATGCTTTTCCCTGGTTCATGCTGACGAGCACCCCGCGGCGTCTTTCGCCGATCAGTCCTTTTACGACCGGTTCGTATCCACTGAACGTACGGTTCAAAATCCCGTATCCCCTCGTCTGCGACATAAATTCGGTAATATAGCCGAACATGCCACGCGAAGGAATTTTAAAGCGAAGGCGCACTTGCCCCGAACCGTCATTTGTCACATCGAGGAGTTCACCTTTCCGTTCTCCGAGCGATTCCATCACTTTGCCCATATATGCTTCCGGGATGTCGATTTGCACTTCTTCGAACGGTTCACACAACACGCCGTCGATTTCTTTCATGATCACTTGCGGTTTTGACACTTGCAACTCAAAACCTTCGCGGCGCATATTTTCAATCAACACCGACAAATGCAATTCGCCGCGCCCGGAAACGAGCCATGCATCGGGGCGGTCGGTTTTTTCGACGCGCAAGCTAACGTCCGTCTCCAGCTGCGTCATTAAACGTTCTTCAATTTTCGTCGCCGTAACATGCTCGCCTTCCCTGCCGGCAAACGGACTGTTGTTGACGAGAAACGTCATTTGCAGCGTTGGTTCGTCAATGTGTAATAATGGGAGCGGCTCCGGATGGTCGATCGGGCAAATCGTCTCACCGATATTGATTTTTTCCATACCGCTTACGGCGACGATATCGCCGGCTTTCGCTTCGTTAATTTCAATCCGTTTGAGGCCTAAAAAGCCGAACAATTTCGTGACACGAAATGTCTGCCTTGAACCGTCCTGCTTCATGACGACAACCTTGTCGCCGACGCGGATTGTACCGCGGCGGATGCGGCCGATGCCTATTCTCCCGACGTAATCGTTGTAATCGAGAAGCGTCACCTGCAGCTGCAACGGTTCATCGCTATTGTCCACCGGCGCGGGGACATGCTGGATGATCGCATCGAAAATGGGATCCATCGTTTCACGTTGCTCGTCCGGTTCGACACCGGATGTGCCATTTAAAGCGGATGCATACAAAACGGGAAATTCAAGTTGATCGTCATCCGCCCCTAAATCAATGAACAAATCCAACACTTCATCGACGACTTCTTCCGGTCTGGCGTTTGGGCGATCGATTTTATTGACGACGACGATCGGCTTGAGCGAAGCATCGAGTGCTTTTTTCAGCACGAAACGGGTCTGCGGCATCGTCCCTTCATATGCATCGACGACGAGGACGACCCCGTCGACCATTTTCATGATCCGTTCCACTTCGCCGCCGAAATCGGCGTGTCCCGGCGTATCGAGAATATTGATCGTGACATCTTTGTACTTTACCGCCGTATTTTTCGCCAAAATCGTAATGCCCCGTTCTCGTTCGATGTCATCGTAGTCGAGCACGCGCGATTCGATTTGTTCATGTTCTTTAAACGTTCCCGAATATTTCAACAATTGATCGACGAGCGTCGTTTTCCCGTGATCGACGTGTGCGATGATGGCGATATTGCGGATATCTTCACGCATTTTTGTCATCTGTTACGCTCTCCTTCTCTTTGGATGCGTAATAAGTATATCACATCGCATCGCGTCCGTTAACGGATGAAAATAAAATTGATTGACTTTTTTATTCATCGGAATAAAGCTCGATATCATCGGCGCTGCCGATTCGTTCTCCTCTGTTTTCGTACATCTCGTTGTAGGATGCATGATCCCCGTACAAATCGCTCGCCGTATTGGAAGTCCCGTAACGGCTCACATCCTGCCATGCATCTTCCCGATCGTAAAACGACTCTTCATCAATCGCTGTGTCCAAATCTTTGAATGACGGGTTCATGATTTCTTCTTCAACCGGACGGTCATCGTTATTTGCCGCATCATTTTCCGCATGTTCGATACACATATCCGCCGTCGGATTTGAAACGAGGCGTTCATACGGAATGTTCATGCTACAGACTTTGCATATGCCGTAAGTGCCTTCATGGATTGCATGCAACGCTTTGTTGATTTCTTCCAATTCGCGTTCCTTATGTTCTCTTAGTGCGACATCTTTGCTTCGCTCAAACAATTCCGTCCCTAAATCGGCAGGGTGATTATCGTAGCTGGAAAGCTCGCCGATCGCGTCCGTCTGGGATACTTCCAAACCGTAGCGGTTTTTCAACTGCGCAATCAGTTCATTTTGCCGTTGGTTCAACATCCGTTTAAAACGGTGCAATTGTTCTTTCGTCAATCCACTCATTGTTTAGCCTCCTGTAAAGCTTTTGGACGTTTGCAATGCTTGAACAAAACCTCGTCAAATGGTGATTTAGCGCTTCTTTTGTCAGTTTACTTTATGTACTTTTGCCAAAATGATTCTTTCATTCGGCATTTGGGTTGTGTTAATATGTGGATAAAGTGGAAGCGCATTAATTTTGGGAGGTTATTTAGATGGCTGTCAAAAAAACGATTGGTTTTATCGGGACGGGTGTGATGGGCAAAAGCATGGCAAAACATTTGCTCGATGCAGGGCATCCGCTACATGTTTACAACCGTACGAAACATAAAGCAGAAGAGTTGATTAAAAACGGCGCAGTTTGGGAAGACACCGTCGCTTCACTGGCCAAAAACGTCGATGTCGTCATCACAATCATCGGAACGCCAAAAGATGTGGAAGAAGTTTATTTTGGACCAAACGGGTTGATTGAAAACGTTAAACGCGGCGGCTATTTGATTGACATGACGACTTCAAGCCCGAAGCTCGCGCAAAAAATATATGAAGCGGCAAAAGAGAAAGGGTTGCATGCCCTCGATGCCCCTGTTTCCGGCGGCGATGTCGGGGCAAGGGAAGCGAAACTTGCCATCATGGTCGGCGGCGATGAAGAGGCATTCAACGAAATGCTTCCGATTTTCCAGGTGATGGGGAATAACATCCGCTTAATCGGCGGCCCGGGCTCCGGCCAACATACGAAAATGGTGAACCAAATTACAATTGCCCCTTTGATGGTCGGGCTTTGTGAAGCGTTGATGTATATGAAAAAAGCGAAATTGGATCCTGAGCAAGTGCTCGGAGCGATTTCCACCGGCGCAGCTGGTAGTTGGGCGCTCGACAATTACGCGCCACGCATTTTAAAAGGCGATTTGGATCCGGGATTTGCCATCAAGCATTACATAAAAGATTTGAAAATCGCCATTGAATCCGCCCAAGAAATGGGCTTGGACACCCCGGGGACAAAACTGGCGCTTGAAATGTATGAAAAGTTGGTCGCAATGGGCGAAGGCGAAACGGGCATTCACGGTTTGATCAAATATTATGAATAAAAAAAGAGGCAGGGGCAAAGCGATTGTATCGCTAACCTCCAGCCTCTTTATCCTTTTTGCCGTTCAGCACCATGCTTTTCTTCCACTTGGGCGACTTGAAACGCCAAATCGACATTGCCGAACATTTCGAGGAGCGAAATGACGCTTTCTTTTGCAATGGACCCGGCTTCTCCTTTGTCGACCGTATGCTTTAGCGCCTCAACAAGCGCCTTGTTTTTCGGTTGGTCCGGATACGCTTTTTCGTACAATTCGAGCGGATCAAGGTCGTTATTGACGCACCACTGGGCAAACAACAAAATCATCGTTTTTTCATCTTGTAGGTACCGTTCGATTACATAGTCATCCTGATGGCGTGATTTCATGAACGGTCATCCTTCATTTCATTTTTTTGCATCATGAACACCCACATAAACGACAACGCCTGCTTCAACTCTTTCGACAATTTCTCTGTCATCTCATCCGTGACGCCTTTTTTGTACACGCCGTACTCATCAATCAACGTAAAGCCCAATTCTTGCGCCAATTGTTCAAATTCCCAAGGCATCATCGTGTTAAAAATGACGTCATCGCCGTGCAAACGAGGATAGCTGTTTTTTCTAGGGCCTGCAGTCGGCCCGAGAATCCCCGCGCATAAATAACCACCGTCGTTCAAAATGGTGTACAAATCATTGATGGCCTCTTTTGGATCTTCCGTCCATTCAAGGATGTTGATCGCCATGATCGCATCGTATGAATCCGGACGTTTGGAGAGATCGCGAATATTACAAACGAAATATTCGATAGGATAACGCGAAAACTGATCAGTTGCCAGTTCAATCATCTTTTGCGAAACGTCAATACCGACCGCATCGTAACCAGCCTGTTGCAATTTGAACGTGCCATAACCGCTGCCGCAGCCGATGTCGATCACTTTGCTCCCTTTTGCGACATATTTTTCAAAAAACGGCACAATGTCTTTCCTGCTGCCACGATCCCACATATTCTCGCTTCGGGAATCCCACGATTCTGCTTGCTTGTCCCATGCTTGTTTCACATTTTCATCCCATTTGGCGACTTTGCTCAATTTGATACGCTCCCTTTGCTTAAACGTTTCCTATTATCATGTCCATTATATACGATGATGGGTAATAGAGGAAGCATATTGTTGCAAGCGGTTTCAATCGTAACACAAAAAAGGGCTTATCGAAATAAGCCCTTCGTTCGTTTTATCGTGTGACGACGTTTTCCGCCTGCGGCCCGCGTTCGCCTTCGACGATGTCAAACTCGACGTTTTGGCCTTCTTCAAGCGTCTTGAAACCGTCTTGTTGAATTGCCGTGAAATGTACGAATACATCTTCCCCGTTATCACGTTCGATGAATCCGTAACCTTTTTCGGAATTGAACCATTTTACTGTTCCTGCGTACATCGTGTTACGACCTCCTTATACAAATAGTGCGCAATGTCATTGAACAATTCTGTTTACACACTCTTGCTAGAGGTCGTAAACATGTATTTCTTCAATTTCCAATTGCTATGTCAACTTTACACGTTTTCCTCATAAAAAGCAAGCGTTTTGGAAAAATATTTTATTTTTTTTGAAACAACTACATTTCCGGCTGCCAAGCTTGCTCGTTTTTCCCGGCAAGGAAAACCAAAAATGGGCTCAATGTGACGAAAAGTGAAACGAGCGCCACTTTGACATCAACGGTAAATAAAAAGATTGTCGTCACCCAAGCGTTGTAAAAGTAATGCAAAAAGATCGCCGTAGTGAAGCCGTAGCGTTTATATGCAAAGTAAAACAAAGGTCCGGTAATGACGATGAATTCCAAAACGTACAAATACCACGGATACATATGATAGCCGATGTGAAAAATGCCCCATAAAAACGACGTCAAAATGAGTGAAAAGAGTACACCGACACGGTCAAAAATCGGAACCAAATAATTTCTGAAAACCGCTTCTTCCGTAATCGCCGCGCTTAAACCGATAAACAACGTGAAGACCGGTATGAGCCATAAATCCAATTGACTGAGGACGATATGCGACGTCACCGGGGATCCCCAGGCATCAAAAAATTTAGCAAAGAAGAAAAACGCTTCAGACAACAGCACCGATATGAACATGAGTGCCAATCCATGAACG
The DNA here is from genome assembly GCA_012518125.1 of Bacilli bacterium. Classification (GTDB taxonomy): domain Bacteria; phylum Bacillota; class Bacilli; order Bacillales; family Amphibacillaceae; genus Pseudogracilibacillus. Next base: position 17,518 of record JAAYTF010000076.1, read on the forward strand.
ACGGACGGCTGCAGCTTGATAAGCCGTTCTCTGAAAGTAAGAGTGGATTTTTTCCACCGGATCAACAGCGCAACAAGCGTCAAATAAATCATCATCAATGTTTCGATCATGCTGAAAAACGATGAACCGCTACCTAGCGCTTTTGTAATGAAAAACCAACCGAATCCAGCCACAGCCGTAAGCATGAGCGGCTCCCAAAACGCCTCGATCTGTTTTTTGGCCGATTTCACGATGAGATGAATCGTCGCAACGGCTACCAAACCGATCAAAATGAACAAGACGAATAAACTTGCCAACATTTCAACGACGGAAAGCTCCGCTTTCGGGAAGCCACGCGCCAATCCGTATTGTTCAAAACCGATGATCACATCTTCGTTTACCGTCACTTCGACGATGTCCAAAATGTCGGGATATTTCGTTTCCTTTACATACGTGAGGATCGTATCGCCAAAAATGTCCGTCTCCTTGCCTTTCGGTTCATATTGTTCACCGAAATATTCCGCGACAAATTGGTCGGGATCTTTCTCCAAATAGATGCTTTCCGCTTTCGTCAAACGTTCATGTTCCATGTCGTAACCATAAACTTGAAGGAAGGACGACACTTCGAACGTTTGAATCGCCACTTCTTCATGTAGGGCGAGAAGCTCTTCTTCGGACAGCTCGTTGGCGTCGATATATCGTCCCAAACTTGAATTGGCGACGATTTCCTTATAATAGATGTTCTCTTCCGGTATCGGCTCCAAACCAAGCTTTTCTGCTTCCTGTTCGATTTTCGCCAACGCCTCTTCACTCGTGTAGGAAGGAAGCGGATACGCCACATAATCTGGACCGAAAAACAAATAAAGCATGTAAACGACGAATGCCGCAAAGGAAGCGTAAATTAAACGTCGATCAAAATTCATTTGTCGTCACCACTTCTTGTCAATTTATTTGTTTTCATTATAAATGTTTTTGAAAACCGCCAAAGATAATTGATAAAAATTTTATTATTCGTAAACGGACACCGTCCAAATATCAATTTTGGAAACGTTCAAGCCGTTGGAAAAACTCGCGGATGAATTGGAAAAACACTTTCTCCGCCGGCAACAATTCCCGCTCCGCCGGAATGATGACCCCGACGTTGCGGCTCAAACTCGGATCGACGATCTCCACTTTTACGGTGGAACGCGGCAAATTGTCGATTAACGTGACTTCCGGCAAAAGCGTCACGCCAAGACCTGCCGAAACCAGTCCTTTGATTGCGTCGAGGTCGCGCCCTTCAAACGCGACTTTCGGCCGGAAACCACGCTGCAGACAACCTTCAACGATGACATCGTGCAAAATGAACCCTTTCGGATATAAAATGAACGGCTCATCGCGCAGTTCATTCAGCTTGATCGTCGAACGATTCGCCAATGGATGGCTTTGATGCAATAACGCGACGATGTTTTCCGTAAATAATACGTGGCTTTTTATTTTCTTTTGTTCTTGTGGCAAGGGACCCAACAACGCCATATTGATCTCGCCGCGGATGACGTCTTCGACCAAATCGTAATACAAACCTTCGTTCAAAACGAATTGGACGTTCGGATGTTCACGGCGGAAGTACGAAATAGCCGTCGGCAAAATGTACGAGGCGAGGCTGGCCGAAAACCCGATATGGACGGTCCCTTTTTCCGGATCGCGATATTGTTCGACGACCCGTTTCGCATCTTCGATCACATGGAGTGCCCGCTCCATATGTTCGAGAAAAATTCTGCCAATTTTCGTGAGCCTTACCGTTCTTCCCTCACGGATGAACAAATCGACGCCAAGCTCTTCTTCCAAATTGAAAATTTGCCGGCTGACGGCGGATTGCGCCACGTGCAAGGCGTTTGCCGCCTCCGTTACGTGTTCGCGTTTTGCCACTTCAATAAAATATTTGATTTGCCTTAACTCCATGTTGTCAGCTCCCGTTTTCAGTTTCACCGTATTCATTCAAAGGTCATTTCATATGAACGGAAAAGAAGGATAAAGACGAAATGAAAAAAATCGCTCCATTAGTCCCGAAATGATCATCATCTGTCCCGTTTCATCGCATACAGATATGATTCTTATCTATATTTTCTATTGTATAGATTGATTCGCTTCGGTACAATATAGTTAGCAGTTAAAAAAAGGCATCTCCGGTTGTTTTTCTCTTCCGGAAGGAGGTCGAAAACGTGAACAGACAAACATACGCTGAAGGAATCGCGGAACAAGAAGCGATTGATTACATCAATTCCGTCTACGAAAAAGTGAAACAACGCGATCCTCATGAAACGGAATTTTTGCAGGCGACAAAGATATTGTTCGATTCTCTTATACCCGTATTTGTGAAGAATCGCACATACATTGAACATAATATTTTGGAGCGGATTATCGAACCGGAGCGAGTCATCTCATTCCGTGTTCCTTGGGTCGATGATGAAGGCAACGTTCAAGTTAACCGCGGCTACCGCGTTCAATTCAACAGTGCACTTGGACCGTATAAAGGCGGCATCCGATTCCATCCGACCGTCAACTTGAGTGTGATGAAATTTTTGGCATTGACGCAAATATTCAAAAATTCATTGACCGGACAGCCGATCGGCGGCGGTAAAGGTGGCGCCGATTTCGATCCGAAAGGCAAATCCGACCAAGAAATCATGCGTTTTTGTCAAAGTTTCATGACCGAATTGTATCGCCATATCGGACCGGACATCGACGTTCCCGCTGGTGATATCGGGGTCGGCAAACGCGAAATCGGGTATATGTTCGGGCAATATAAACGGTTGCGGGGTGCTTATGAAGCCGGGGTGCTTACCGGAAAAGGCATCCATTACGGCGGCAGCTTAGGGCGCACTGAAGCGACCGGATATGGAACGATTTATTTCGTCGAAGAAATGTTGAAAGAAAAACGGACGACAATCAAAAATAAAACCGTGATCACATCTGGTTCTGGAAACGTGGCGATCCATGCGATGGAAAAAGCGATCCAACTCGGTGCAAGGGTCGTGGCGTGCAGCGACTCGAACGGTTACATCTATGACAAAAACGGTTTAAGCTTACAGACGATTAAACGGATCAAAATTGATGAAGGCGGCAGGATCAAAGAATATTTGAACTACCATCCGGAAGCGGAATATTTTGACGACGCAAAACAAATATGGTCCGTTCCGGCAGATATCGCCTTGCCATGTGCGACGCAAAACGAAATCGATTTGGAAGCGGCCAATATGCTGATCGAAAACAATGTAAAAGTCGTCGTCGAAGGGGCAAATATGCCGTGCACGCGTGAAGCGATCGACGTATTCATCGAAAACGGGGTGTTATTCGGACCGGCGCAAGCGGCCAATGCCGGAGGCGTCGCTGTCTCCGCATTAGAAATGGCGCAAAACAGCGCACGATTGAAGTGGACGTTTGAAGAAGTCGACAAACAGTTGAAAAACATCATGCAAACCATCTATCGTAACGTCGTCAATGCGGCAAATGAATACGGCCATCCTGGCAACTTGGTCGTCGGGGCGAACATCGCCGGTTTTACGAAAGTCGCCGATACGATGATCGAGCAAGGCGTCGTTTGATCCATTTTACAAAAAAAGAGTTCGTATGAACTCTTTTTTGCTTTTCCCTAAAATTCGCATGTAAGTATGGTATGATGAAGTAAAGTGTATCGATGGAAATTCAACGTTTAAAGAGGGATGGAAAATGGTTGAACAAGTAGCGGAAATGTTGCATTCGAGCAACCATGCGGTCGTTTTTACCGGAGCAGGGATGTCGACGGAAAGTGGTTTGCCTGATTTCCGTTCCAAAGACCGCGGCTTATGGGAAAAATTCAATCCGGATGAATTGGCCAACGTCCATGCACTAGTGCACAACGAAAAAGAATTCACGGAATTTTACCGTTATCGTCTTCGCGAAATCGACAAATACAAACCGCACCGCGGCCATTACATTTTGGCCGAGTGGGAAAAAAAAGGCATCATTAAAGGCATCATCACGCAAAATGTCGATGCTTTCCATTTTGACGCAGGAAACGAAACGGTATTGGAATTGCATGGCTCATTCCATACGTTTTATTGCCACACTTGCAAAAAACGACACGAACGTGAAGCATACTTGAACGGGGAAACGATATGCGAATGCGGCGGCACCGTCCGGCCGGGCATCGTCTTGTTCGGCGAACAGCTCCCGCAAGATACGTTCCAAAAAGCGGAAACGTTGGCAAAACAAGCGGATATGATGATCGTCCTCGGTTCATCGCTCATGGTTTCACCGGCGAACATGTTCCCAATCATCGCCAAAGAAAACGGCGCCAAATTAGTCATCGTAAATCGCGAACCGACGGATTTCGATCTATACTTCGATGTTGTCATCCGCGATTTGTCGGTGAAAGAAGCGCTCATCGCAATCGATGAAAAACTGCGCGAACTCGCCCGATGAACAAAACAGAGGAAGCAACGTCGCTTCCTCTGTTTTTATTTCACTTTGATATTGGACGGTTCTTTTATATCCTCCGTGACATATCCTTCTTCCACTCGCACTTGATGGCTTTTTCCGCCGCAAACGTACTTGAAAATCCCGTTGTCGAAATCCGTGCCTGTCTCTTTATAAAAAACGCCTTCGAACACGTTTTCTTTCGATTTCGTGAAAGTGAGCACGTAGCGGTCGCCTTCTTTGCGCAAATATCCGCGGATCCCTTTTTCGTAAACCGCTTCGTCCGTCGTCTTTAGCGCCCGGTCGACGGAAACGATGTGGATGTCGATGAAGACCAATTCTCGCATCAATGCATTAACAAAGGAACCTCTCGTGATTTCTTCCCAACGGTTTTGCGGCGTTTCTCCGATGATCACTTGCGTAATGTTGTTTTCATAAGCCACTTCTTTGATCACTTTGACGATGGGGCGCGGTTCATTGTCTTTCAAGATGAACTTTTCCGCCCCCAACTCCTCCGCCAACTCGCGCCAGCGGTCGATATATTGCGCTTTTTCCGCGTCGAATTCCTCATAAGGGAGCGGATCGACGGTTAGGATATAAAAAGGGCTGTTCGTAAATTGGGATAATTCATAGCCTCGCCTGATGAGCCGTTCTCCGTTCGGTCCGTAATAGACACAGACCAATATTCGCTCATCCATGTGGCTTTTAACTTTTCCCAAGAAATGTCACCTCATCTTTGTTTTGCAATCACCCATACAACGAGTCACTTTCGCTAGGCCATGATTCACATTTTTAATCATTTCTATATATTATACGTTATCTAATTTGTTTTTTCTATCCTCTATTGGCATAACTTCAAAAAGATTTTCATTATACCATCTTTTTATCTATATTAAGCTTTGTTAATCATTTTTTTCGAATAAAATACTTTAATTTTTTTCACGTGCATTGCTATAATGAAGTGAAAGTGTTTTTCCAATGAAGAAATTGTTTGTTATATACTTGACATCGATTAAATGGAACGAGACTCCATTTCTAGCCATTTCATGAAGGAGGGGCCTCATGCTCAGCATCTTACTAGCCATCTTTCTTCCCTTTCTTGCAGCTTTGCTCATCATTTTGAGTTCAACATACCAGTTCCGTCATCACATCGGTTGGGCAGTTTTGATTGTCCCCATCCTGTTATTCATCTATTTTATGCGCCGACTGTTTGACGTGGCCGACGGTGAAACGTTTTATACAACGACAAATTGGATTCCATCATTTTCGATACATCTTTCCACTTACCTCGACGGTTTAAGTTTATTGTTCAGTTTACTCATTACCGGCATCGGAACGCTCGTCATCCTGTATTCCATTTATTACATGACGAAAGACGAGCAGTTGAAACATTTTTACGTTTATTTGCTCCTGTTCATGGGTAGCATGCTCGGCGTCGTGTTATCCGACCACGTGATCGTTCTTTATGTATTTTGGGAATTGACAAGCATCTCTTCGTTTCTCTTGATCGCCTTTTGGTACCAACGAAAAGGATCGCGTTACGGCGCTCAAAAATCGTTAATCATCACCGTATTTGGCGGCTTTTCGATGTTCATCGGTTTCCTCATGCTCCATTATGTGACGGGTACGTTCAGCATCCGTGAAATGTTGCTGCAGGCGGATGTCATCAAAAATCACGATCTGTTCATCCCGATCATCCTTTTATTGTTGCTTGGCGCATTTACAAAGTCCGTACAGTTTCCGTTTCACATTTGGTTGCCAGATGCGATGGAGGCCCCTACGCCTATCAGCGCTTATTTGCATTCGGCGACGATGGTCAAAGCGGGCATTTACCTCGTTGCACGATTTACGCCTATTTTCGGCGGTGATATGTTATGGTTTTGGCTCGTTGCGTCCGCAGGGATGGTGACGTTATTTTGGGCCGCGTTCAACGCGATCCGCCAGACCGATTTGAAAGCGTTGCTCGCTTACTCCACCGTAAGCCAGCTTGGGCTGATCATGAGCCTGTTCGGCGTCGGATCATTGGCATATCATCCAGACATCCAGCTTTCGACCGTTCTTTTGACCCAAGCGACGTTTGCCGCATTGTTCCATCTGGTCAACCACTCGACGTTTAAAGGCGCCTTGTTCATGATCGTCGGAATTATTGACTTTCAAATCGGGACACGTGATTTGCGCCGTTTGAGCGGATTGATCTATTTCATGCCCATTTCGTTCACCATCGCCTTAATCGGCAGTTTTTCCATGGCTGGGCTCCCTCCGTTTAACGGATTTTTAAGCAAAGAAATGTTTTTTACCGCAATGTTAAAGCTTACGCAATTTGACATTTTTTCGGTGCAAGCGGTCATCAATCTGTTCCCGGTCGTTGCATGGATCGCCAGCGTTTTTACGTTCATCTACAGCATGACGCTCGTCTTTGAAACGTTTTTAGGAGAAAAGAAAGGGAAAGTCACCGACGAAACGAGGGAACCTCCTTTTGGCATGTTAATTTCGCCGATCATCCTGGCGAGCCTTGTTATCATCATATTCATTTTTCCGAATACGCTTGCCAATTATGTGTTAAAACCGGCCGTTGGGAGCGTCTATCCGTTCGTTGACACGAACGAGCTCGGAAAAATCGAACATTGGCACGGTTTTACGGCTGAATTTTGGATGACTGTCGGCATCATCGTTGTCGGAACGATCCTGTTTCTCTATCGTAATCAATTTAAAAAAGCATTCCTCTTTTTCCCTTATGAATTGTCCATTGACAATGTCTACAATCACGCGCTCGCCTACAGCGAAAAATTGGCGAAGAAAATGACGAACTTGTATATGACTGGCTATTTGCGTCATTATTTTTCCTATATCTTTCTCTTCATCATCATCGTCATCGGAGGTGCGTTTTTCGCTTTACATATACCGTTTTCCATCGGCGAAAACGATCAGGCGATCTCGACGTTTCAATGGATCATCGCCGTCATGATCGCCGTCACCGCCGTTACCGTTCCGATGGTCGGTTCACGTTTAAGCGCTGTGTTGCTCACTGGCTTCATCGGTTATTTGATGGCGATGAATTTCGTCCTTTTCCGCGCGCCGGATTTGGCATTGACGCAGTTGATCGTCGAAACCGTGTCAACGTCGCTCTTTTTGCTCGCATTTTACTTCTTGCCTAAATGGGATATCGAGCGGGCGCCATTCAAATGGCGCAATCTGCTCATTGCCGTTTCGGTTGGTTTCGTGTTCACCGTCATCGCACTTGCGGTGAACAACAACCGTTTGTTCGAATCGATTTCAAGCTACTATGAAAAGGCCGATGAACTGGCCGGTGCAAAAAATATCGTCAACACGATTTTGGGCGATTTCCGGGCATTTGACACGATGTTGGAAGCGATCGTTTTGTTCATCGCCGGAATCGGCATATACGCGTTGACGAAATACAAGAAAGCGAAAGGGGCGGGCAATGTTGAAGATTAATGAGGTCATTTTGCAAACGGTGACGAAAGTAGTCGTCTTCATCATTTTGACGCTCGCCATTTACTTATTTTTTTCCGGACACAATGCTCCGGGCGGAGGGTTTATCGGCGGATTGGTCCTTGCGTCGAGTTTTGTCTTAATGTTGCTTGCCTACGATATGGAAACGATCCGGAAAGGGCTCCCGCTCGATTTTAAACTCGTCGGCGCTTCCGGAGCTTTGATCGTCGTCCTTACCGGACTAGGGGCGATCGTTTTTGGGGAACCTTTTTTAAAACAAGCGATTTTCAGCTTTTCCCTGCCGCTATATGGGCGGGTTGAATTTTCAACGGTCACGCTGTTTGAAGCCGGCGTCGCTTTGGCCGTCGTCGGCGTCGTCGTTACGATCATTTTAAGCATTGCAGAGGATGTTTGAGCATGGAGACGTTAATCATCATTGTCATCGGTGTGTTGATCACGTCAGCAACATATTTGCTGCTTTCCGATCAAATTTTGCATATCATTTTAGGTTCGGGAGTGTTGACGCATGCCGTTCATTTACTGTTGATGGCGATGGGCGGCTTTAAAGGGGCATCTGAGCCAATCATCGGACATGAACAGACGACATACGTCGATGCCTTGCCACAGGCGCTCATTTTGACTTCGATCGTCATCAATTTTGCGATCACGGCATTTTTCCTGGTTTTGGCTTATCATATATACCAATCATCAAATACGACAGATTTAAGGAATTTAAGAGGGTATCGCCATGAATAATTTCATCGTCTTGCCAATGGTTATTCCGCTGGTGACAGCGATCGTCCTCGTATTTTTGCGCGAAAACGTGCGCATCATGAGGACGATTACGGTCATCAGTTTGCTGTTGAACATCGGAATCAGCATTTTCATTTTGCACCATGTTTTACATCATGGCATCATCCGGCTCGATTTCGGGAATTGGCTTCCTCCTTTCGGTATTTTGTTCGTCGCTGATACGTTCGCGATGCTGCTTGTGGCGACAACGAATATCGTCAGCCTCATCATTTTGTATTATTCGTTCTTTTCAATCGGTATCAAACGGGAAAAATTGTATTTTTACACTTTTGCCCATTTTTTGATCGCTGGTGTCAACGGTTCGTTTTTGACGGGCGACATTTTCAACTTGTTCGTCACATTTGAAGTGATGCTGATCGCGTC
>JAAYTF010000077.1 GCA_012518125.1 Bacilli bacterium
AAAAAAATCATCCCTTTTTCAACCAATGCTATTCATATTATATAAAAAATCGAGACAAATGTCTTTCAAAAATCAAAGCAGTTTGTCGATTTCATGGAAGGTCGGCTCTTCATTTTGAAAGGTGGCGACATATTTGAAACCGATCGATTGCAATTGCTTTAACACATCATCAAAACGGAGCCCGACATGCTCCGGCTTGTGCGCATCGGAACCGATCGTGATGATTTCACCGCCCAGGTCGTAGTAAAGCTCCAAAATGTCGCGGCTCGGCATGGCACTGTTCAAACCGTAACGGAACCCGGACGTGTTCACTTCAATTCCTTTCCCTTTCGGAATGATGGTTTTAAAAATTTCCCCGATGATTTCGTGGAAATTTTCGTCGACATCCAATTTTTGGTACCTCTTCACCAAATCGATGTGGCCCAATACGTTGAAGCGGTCGAATCGTTCAACGCAATATAGCAAATCTTCGTAATAATATTGATACGCTTCTTTCGGCGTGCGGCCTTTGAAAAAATCCCCGTTGTGAAGATCTTTCCGGTCGGAAGCGTGCAATGAACAAATGATGAAGTCGAACCTTTCCTCATTCAACAGTTTATGATAACGGTCGAATAAATGTGGCTGGATGCCAATTTCAATCCCTTTTTTGATGGAAATCCGGCCGTCATATTTTTGCTGCATATCCCGGACTTTTTCCTCGTACGCCGCCGTATCCAAATCAAACGTAAAGTCAGGGTCCGGATAATCATAATCGAGGTGTTCCGTGAAACAAATTTCTTTAAAGCCTTTTTCGATCGCTTTATCGATCGTATGTTCCATCGGCGTGGAACAATCTTCCGAAAAGTCGCTGTGCATATGGTAATCAAACATAAAAAAAGCCCCCAATAATTTGTCATTGACATATTAATCATTTAATATTATGATAGAATTCATATTCTTGCTTTAACATGGTAGAGAAGTAAAGTGGAATGGCCTCGACTTTGAAAGGAGTTTTCCTTATTTATGTATGTATATCACAATACAGAAAATGATTCAATTTTAAATATTAAACACATCTATGCACGTGAACAATTAATCCAAAAATTAAAACACCGTTTTTCAACTTACGGTTATCGTGAAATATCCACTTCGGTGTTTGAAAAGTATAAACTGTATGCAACGATGAATGGAACGGTCAATCAACAAGAAATGATTAAGACGATTGACAATACTGGGGAAGTGCTGGTTTTACGGCCAGACGTAACCATACCGCTTACAAAACAGCTCGCACAAAAGCAACCGAAATTACACAAGGATTTGCGCTATTTTTACATCCTGGACGTCTACAGGCAAAAAAACAGCACGAAGGATTACGAACAGTTTATGCAAGCCGGCGTCGAATACTTCGGCAATGGCTCATATGAAGCCGATGGGGAAATCATCGCTTTAGCGGCACACGTTCTTAAGGAGTTGAACGTCGGCAATTTCACGATCGAACTTGGTCATGCCGGTTTCTTCAAACAATTGATTTCGGAAATTCGCATACGTAAAGAAGATTTTGCCGAACTAAGACGATTCATCCAAGGCAAAAACATTCCGGAACTGGAACGTTTGCTTGAACGGCTGGCCCTACCAGAACAAACGAAAAAAATCATCAACAACCTGCCTCTTCTCTATGGAAAACTCGATGACGTGATCGCAAAAACGAAAGAACTCCCATTATCGGAAGCGTTGCATGACAAATTGGATGATATTTCAGCGATTTACGATGTGTTAAAATCATACGACGTCGCAGAACATATCGTCATCGATCTGAGTTTGATCAACCATATGGATTACTATTCCGATATCATTTTCCAAGGATTCATCGAACGAATCGGAAAAACGGTCCTCATGGGCGGCCGCTACGATACGCTGTCCCATCACTTCGGCGCGGAATTTCCTGCCATCGGTTTTGCGTTTGATATGGATTTATTGTTGGCAGGTTGTTCATTGCAAAAAGACTTCGTCATTCCTCCGATCGACATCGTCATTTTTTATGACAAAAAGGAAGAAAAACGCGCCATATCTTTGGCGCAACAATTGCGCGAACGAGCGTACCACGTATTGACGTATGTAAAAACCGATGAAACCGGGCATATTCCCGATGCGACGGCGGTTGTCACCGTTTCGGACGGATCCCTCTCTTACCGTGACAGCACAAGAGAAGCGACGGTTCAGACGGAAGACGAGTTGATCCAGCGAATCGAAAACATTTGGGAGGAAGCGTAATTGGGGCAAATCACATTAGCTTTAGCGAAAGGAAGAACCGCTAAAGATTCGATCAAATTGTTGGAAAAAGCGGGTTTCCACTTTCCCGATTTTCACGAGAAAAGCAGAAAACTAGTTTTTTACAGCGAAGACGAAAAAATCAAAATGATATACGTAAAAGCTGTCGACGTCACGACATATGTGGAACAAGGGGCGGCCGATGTCGGCATCGTCGGAAAAGACAATATATTGGAAGCCGAAGCAGATGTTTATGAGCTGCTTGATTTGAAGATTGGTTTATGCAAATTTTCCATCGCTAGTTTAAATAAAACGGAAATCGAAAAAGGCACGGCGGTGAAAGTCGCTTCGAAATATCCGAATGTGACGCGGAATTATTTCAAAAAAATCGGCGTCCCGGTCGAAATCATCAAATTGAACGGTTCGGTGGAACTGGCGCCGATCATCGGACTTGCCGATTACATTTTGGATATCGTCGAGACGGGAAACACAATCCGCGAAAATGGGTTGACGATCATCACCGACGTTGATGAAATCAGCACACGACTCATCGTCAACAAAGCGAGTTTTGCCACCAAAACGAAAGAAATTCGCCATCTCATCGAACGCTTGAAAAACGTTTTGGAATAAAAGGAGTTGACTAAAACGTATGAAAATCATCACCCATGAGCAATTTTCCGCGTCAGCTTTGGCGCAGGAAGTCGACCAAGAACGGATCCGCAAAATTGACGAGACCGTGCTGAAAATCATCGACGAAGTCCGTAAAAACGGCGACAAAGCGTTGTACGACTATGCGGAAACGTTCGACGGCGTGAAACTCGAGCAATTGACCGTTTCGGAAGCGGAATGGCTCGAAGCGGAAAAACTTGTTTCTGCATCGTTCATCGAAGCGATCAAAAAAGCGAAAGAAAACATCGCATCCTTTCATGAACGTCAATTGGAAAATTCATGGCTTACGTTCAAAGACGATGGCATCATGCTCGGACAAAAAGTGACGCCAATGGACCGGGTCGGCATTTACGTGCCTGGGGGCAAAGCCGCTTACCCATCCACCGTTTTGATGAATGCCATACCGGCGAAAATCGCCAACGTCCCGGAAATTTTCATCGCCACCCCGCCGCAAAAAGATGGCAAAATCAATCCGCACGTGCTCGTTGCCGCTAAAATTGCCGGCGTCGACACCATTTACAAAATGGGCGGTGCGCAAGCGATCGCCGCTTTTGCATACGGAACGGAGACGGTGAAAAAAGTCGATAAAATCGTCGGACCGGGAAACGATTACGTTGCACGGGCGAAAAAATGGGTGTATGGCGACGTTGCCATCGATATGATTGCGGGTCCTAGCGAGATTTTGGTCATCGCCGATGAAACCGCACGCGCCGATTTTGTTGCAAGCGATCTTTTGTCGCAAGCCGAACACGATGAAGCGGCAAAAGCGATTTGCATCACGACGAGTCGAACGATGGCGGAAAACATTGCCGAAGAAGTGACGAAACAACTTGCACAATTGGAAAGAAAAGAGATTGCCGCTCAATCGATTGCCAATTACGGCCAAGTCATCGTCTGTCCGGATTTGGACACCGCATTTGAAATCGCAAACCAAATCGCCCCGGAACATTTGCAACTGATGATCAAGGATGCTTCCGACTACATCGGGCATATCAAACATGCGGGAGCGATTTTTGTCGGCAACTATTCCCCGGAAGTGCTCGGCGACTACATCGCCGGACCGAACCATACGCTTCCGACGAGCGGTACGGCACGGTTTGCTTCCCCGCTTGGCGTCTATGATTTTATGAAACGATCGAGCATCATCCGCTATTCGGAATCCGCCCTCTTAAAAGAAGCGGCATATATTGAAACGATCGCGCTCATGGAAGGGCTCGAAGCACACGCAAAAGCGATTCGCATCCGCCGCAAATAGCTGCATACCATAATACTATAAGAAAGAGTCTTTTTATAATGGACATTGCGGTAGGTAAAGCCGTATTTTACAAACCAGCGATATTACGTGATTGTAAAAATAAAGATTGAAAACGCCCAAAATATGCGTTGGACCAGGGTGCAAATGGGGGGACGACAATGTTGAGCAAAGAAGAACAATCATTTTTGCGTCGTCTTAACGCTGAAACGGATGCTAGATTGAAAGCAAAAGGCATCGACCTTGAAAAAGTGAGAAGGGAATACTCCCGCGAAGATAAATTTACGACGCAAAAAGGCGATTATAAACTCATCGATCCAAAGACCGGGAAAATTATCTTTGAATAAATGTGATGTTCGAAAAACATTCGGACTCTTTTAAGGAGGATACGACATGAGACAAGCAGAAATCCGCCGCGAAACGGCTGAAACGAAAATCCATCTGCACTTTTCCATCGATGGCGAAGGCAAAGCGGACATCGACACGGGCGTCGGTTTTCTCGACCATATGCTTGTCCTGTTTACCGCGCACGGCTTGTTCGATTTGAAAGTGACCTGTGATGGCGATACGGAAGTCGACGACCACCATACGACCGAAGATATCGGCATTGCGCTTGGACAAGCGTTTCACGAGGCGATCGGCGATAAAAAAGGCATCCACCGCTATGCTTCGGTGTCGATCCCGATGGATGAAGCATTGGCCACGGTCCATCTGGATATTAGCGGCCGTCCGCACCTCGTGTACAACGTTACCGGTTTGAAAGATAAAGTGGGCACGTTTGATACCGAACTCGTCCAAGAATTTTTTCAAGGGTTCACAAACCACGCGCGCGTCACGCTGCACATCAACTTGGAATACGGTACAAACACGCACCATATGATCGAAGCGATTTTCAAAGCGTTCGCCCGCGCGCTCGACCATGCAAGCAGCATCAATCCGCGCATAAAAGGCGTCCCTTCGACAAAAGGTTTACTATAAATAGACGAGGAGCATGACTATGATCATCTTTCCTGCTATCGATATTTTGAATGGGAAATGCGTCCGCCTGATTCAAGGCGATTACAACCGCGAAAAAGTGTACAGCGATTCGCCTGTCGAAATGGCGAAACAATGGGAAGAAAAAGGCGCCGAATTCATCCATATCGTCGATCTGGACGGTGCCAAATCGGGAAAATCGATCAACGAAGCCATCATCTTGGAAATTGCCAAAACGGTAAACGTTCCTGTTCAAGTCGGCGGCGGCATCCGTTCGATGCAAACGGTGAAAACGTATTTGGAAAACGGTGTGAACCGGGTCATTATCGGAACCGCGGCCATCCAGGACGAAGCTTTTTTGAAAGAAGCGGTTGAAACGTACGGAGAACGCATCGTCGTATCGCTCGATGCCAAAAACGGTTATATCGCCACCGACGGATGGACCGACACGAGCGACGTCAAAGCGTTGGACTTAGTGAAAAAATTGGAAAACATCGGTGTCAAAACGATCGTTTATACGGATATCGCCAAAGATGGCATGCTCCAAGGGCCGAACTTGGCTGAACAAAAAGCGATCAACGAAGCGACGACGATGGACGTCATCGCTTCCGGCGGCGTTGCGACAAAAGAAGATGTCGAAAATTTACGGCGCCTCGGTTTATACGGCGTCATCATCGGCAAAGCGTTGTACGATGGAAAATTAAAATTGGAAGAACTCATCAATTGAAGGAGGGTGGGCAATTGCTTGGCATAAAAGCAATTGCCGAACATAGTGGAAAAACGGATCATCCCATGTTTGGACATTCGCGATGGGCGAGTGGTGAAAGGCAAAAAGTTCCAAAATGTAAAAGATGTCGCAAACCCTGTCGATCTTGCCAAAAAATACGAAAACGACGGCGCCGACGTGCTGTTTTTGCTCGATATAACCGGCGCTGACCGGGATACATTTTTAACAATCGTCCGTGAAGTGAAAAACGCCACTTCCTTGCCGCTTTACGTCGGCGGCGGCATCCGTTCGCTCGACGATATCAAAGATACGTTGGCGGCTGGCGCGGCGAAAGTTTCGATCACGAGCGCCGCGATCAACCATCCGAATTTGATGAAAGAAGCAGCCGAGCAGTTCGGAAAAGATAAACTCATTTTATCGATTGACGCCAAACGAGTTGCCGAAGGAAAATGGCATGCATTTACAAACGGCGGCCAAAAAGATTCCGGGCTCGATGTCATCGAATGGGCGAAAACGAACGAACCGTACGTAAGTGAGATTTTGCTCAATTCGATCGACATGGACGGCGTGAAAGATGGTTACGATCTTGCTTTGAACAAAGCGGTGAAGGAAGCGGTCCGCATCCCCGTGATTGCAAGCGGCGGCGCCGGTAAAATCGAACATTTCGTGACCGTTTTGAATGAAGGCTTCGCTTCAAGCGCGCTCGCCGCCTCTGTGTTCCATTACGGCGAAATCAGCATCCAAGACATTAAACGGGCACTACAATAATGGGAAAGGATTAGAAATCATGTTGGACAAAATCAAATTCGATGAAAACGGACTTATCCCTGCCATCGTCCAAGATGCCGACAGCGGCAAAGTGTTGATGCTTGCTTACATGAATGAAAAAGCGTTGCAAAAAACGTTGGAGACGAAAGAAACGTGGTTTTACAGCCGTTCCCGCCAAGAACTTTGGCATAAAGGAGCGACTTCCGGCAATCGGCAAAAAGTGAAGCAAATCGCCATCGACTGCGATGGCGATGCCCTGCTTGTCACCGTCGAACCGCTTGGACCGGCATGCCACACCGGAAACGAGACTTGCTTTTTCCAACCGGTGACAAACGAATTGGACGAACGCCGTGACGTGATCCACCGCCTCGCCAAAGTCATCGAAGACCGCCGACAACATCCTGTGCCGAACTCGTACACGAACTATTTGTTTGACAAAGGGATCGACAAAGTCCTGAAAAAAGTCGGCGAAGAAGCTAGCGAAGTCATCATCGCGGCCAAAAACGACGACAAAGCGGAAATCAAGTGGGAAATCGCCGATCTCGTTTACCATACGCTCGTCTTGATGAACATGACGGGTGTCAGCATCAACGACATTAAAGATGTTTTATACGAACGACACATGAAGAAAAAGGAAGAGAACGATGAGTAAGTTTTGGAGCGAAATGGCTAAACGCGCCGAACCGTACGTTCCCGGCGAACAGCTCGCCAAAAAGAACATCATCAAATTGAACACGAACGAAAACCCGTATCCGCCATCGCCGAAAGTGATTGAAGCCATCCAAAATGAACTACATACAACAAATTTAAGGCTTTATCCATCACCGACGATGGATGAGCTGCGCACGACGATCGGCGCCTATTACGGCTTGGATAAAGCGAACGTGTTCGTCGGCAACGGTTCGGATGAAGTGTTGGCGTTTGCGTTTATGGGCTTGTTCGATCCCGGAAAACCGATCCGGTTCCCACAAATCACGTACAGCTTTTACCCGGTTTATGCAAAAGTGTTCAACATCGACTATGAAGAAGTTCCGTTAAATGACGATTTTACACTAGATGTCGAACGCTTTTTTGAAAGTGTCGGCGGCGTCATTTTCCCAAACCCTAACGCACCGACGAGCATATACTTGCCGCTTCATGAAATCGAACGCATCTTAGAGCATAACAAAGACCGCGTTGTCATCGTCGATGAAGCATACGTCGATTTTGCGGAAGCTTCTGCCGCAACATTGATCAATAAATACGACAACTTGCTCGTCGTACAAACGATGTCCAAATCGCGGGCGCTTGCAGGGCTCCGTGTCGGTTTCGCCCTCGGCAACAATGAATTGATCAAAGGGCTCATCCGTATGAAAGATTCCTTCAACTCCTATCCTGTCGACCGGCTCGCGCTTGTCGGAGCAAAAGCGGCGATCGAAGATGAAACTTATTTTCGGGAAATAACCAAAAAGATCATTCAAACCAGGACGTGGGTGACCGAAGAATTACAGTCGTTAGGTTTTAAAGTGCTTCCTTCACAAACGAATTTTGTGTTCACGACCCATGAAACGTATCCTGCTGAACGTCTATATGAGGCGCTCAGGCAGCGGAATATATTGATCCGCTACTTCAAAACGAAGCCGATCGAAAATTACATCCGCATCACGATCGGCACCGACGAAGAAATGAAACAGTTGATCCGCGCCATAGAAGAAATCATTTTGTAAGTTAGATAGCGAAATGAACAAAACGGTTCCAAACATCCAACCTGGAACCGTTTATTTATTTCCAAGAATCGTTAAAATAAAAAATAACATTCCTCTTCAAGGTGACATGTATGAAAAGACGATTTTGGCGGATATCGGCATTGTACAGTTTTTTCATATTTATCTTGCTTACGCTCGGTGTACATTTTCATCTTTTCGATCGATTAGACGAACAGATCATGTTATTTGTCAACCGCTTGGAACACCCGATGTTGACCGTCTTTTTCAAAACCGTGACCCACATCGGTTCATTTCTCGGGACGGTCATCATTTGGGCGCTTCTTACGACTTATTGTTTAGTCCGCAAATGGCATGACGAAGCGGTTCTCCTTACCATCACCACATTTTCGACGCCGTTTGTCAACATCATCATGAAAAAACTGTTTTCGCGGCCGAGACCAGAAATCAATTCATTGATCGACATCGGCGGCTACAGTTATCCGAGCGGACATGCGATGTATGCTGCGTCATTGTACGGGATGATCCTTATCCTATTTTGGGTAAAATGCCGGCACACTTGGCAGCGCGTCACCCTATTGGCCGTCACGTCGTTCATGTTCGGCTCGATTGCTTCAAGCCGCATATATCTCGGCGTGCATTATCCGAGCGACATCATCGGCGGCATGCTCCTCAGCTTATCGATCGTCAGTACGGTTTTGTACCTTTTTTATTTACGGCAAGAAAATAACAAGCACCCTTTCGCCCGCTGAAAATGCTAGCAGCGCCAAAGGGTGCTTCGCTTCATTTTTTCGCAAACATTTCGATGAACTCGTCGCCATCGATCGTTTCTTTTTCAAACAAATAATCGGCAAGTTCATGCATTTTATCCTCGTGTTCCTGCAAAATTTCCATTGCGCGGTCGTAGCATTGTTTGAGAATCTTTTGCACTTCTTGATCGATTTTCGTCGCGGTCTCCGGAGACACGAGCATCCTCGTCTCATCGCTCAAATAAGGATGCACCGTGGTCTCCAGTGCCATCATGCCGAATTCGTCGCTCATGCCATAGCGGGTCACCATCGCACGGGCAATTTTCGTCGCTTGCTCGATATCATCCGCGGCCCCGGATGTGATCCGTTTAAAGACGAGCTCTTCCGCCGCACGGCCGGCCATGAGCGTCGTGATTTTCGCCAGTGCTTGCTCCTTGCTGATGAGCACTTGATCCTCTTCTTCCACTTGCAATGTATAACCTAAAGCGCCGGACGTACGCGGCACGATTGAAATTTTTTGGATCGCCGCTTCTTCCGCTTCGATATGACCGACAATCGCGTGGCCGATTTCATGGTAGGCGACGGTATATTTGTCGTCCCGCTGCAATACTTTATGTTTGCGTGGATAGCCGGCGATGACGACTTCGATCGACTCGATCAGATCTTCCTGCGTGACCCGGTCGCGTCCTTCCCTCACCGCACGGAGCGCCCCTTCGTTGACGATGTTGGCCAAATCGGCGCCTGAAGCGCCCGGCAAGAGTCGGGCCACTTCCAACAAGTCGACGTCATCCGCCAATTTCACATTGCGGACGTGGACTTTAAGGATTGCTTCACGCGCTTTTAAATCCGGCAATTCCAGTTGGATGTGACGATCGAAACGACCTGGACGCAAGAGCGCTTTGTCCAAAATTTCCGGGCGGTTCGTCGCCGCCAAAATGAGAATCCCCTTATCGGCATCAAACCCGTCCATCTCATGAAGCAACTGGTTCAGCGTCTGTTCCCTTTCTTCATTTCCGCTGTACATGCTGCTCAAACCCCGGCTTCTGCCGATTGCATCCAGTTCATCGATGAAAACGATGCACGGGGCTTTCTCTTCCGCCTGTTTAAACAAATCACGGACTCGTGCCGCTCCCGTTCCGACAAACATCTCGACAAATTCGGAACCGGATATGGAGAAAAACGGCACTTTCGACTCCCCGGCAAGCGCTTTTGCGAGCAATGTCTTCCCCGTTCCCGGAGGCCCGTACAATAAAACTCCTTTCGGCATTTTCGCGCCGATTTCTTTGTATTTTTCCGGATGATGCATGAAATCGACGATTTCCATGAGCGCTTCTTTCGCTTCATCTTGCCCCGCCACATCATCGAACGTTTTTCCTGTTTCCGCTTCGATGTAAATGCGTGCACTACTCTTCGTAAATGTCAAAGCATTGTCGATGTTGCCCCGAGCACGGCGGAGGAAAAAACGCCCGATGAACACGAGCAAAACGAGCGGCAAAATCCACGTAAAAAGAAACGCAAACAATGCAGAATAATCACGCGGAACCACGCGCGTAAATTTCACATCAGCTTCGTGCAATCGTGCCACCAACTGCGGATCTTCGATGATCCCTGTCTTGTAAATCGTTTCAGCGTCATCGTCTTTCGTTTTGAACAAAATGTAATCTGTTTGAATTTCCACTTCCGCCAAGCCGCCCGCTTCGATCATATCCAAAAACGTGCCATAATCGACTTCTTCTGTTTTACGTTCGCCGATTTCCGGAAAAACGAAATAGTTTAAGAGAATGACAGCCAAAATGATTACAATATAGTAAGCAATCACGGGGCGCTGACGTTTTTTATCCTCGTCCATTCGCTTATCTCTCCTTCAAGCCGGTCTTGTCATATCATAAATGACGCTCTATTTCCGCCTTTTCTTTTATTTCATCCACCCGGGCTTGCAACGCTTCCATCATGCGTCGATTTTCGATGTTTTTCTTCAATGTGTCGCGGATTTCCGCCAGTTCCGGCATATTTTCATTTTTCTGCTTTTCTTCCTCGTAAATTTTTTCGACTTCCTCGTCCGTAACCGTCACCTGAACATGTTCATACAAATATTCATTCAGCGTCATTTCAAAAATCAAATCTTGCACGAATTCCTCTTCCGTAATTTGATATTGTTCCAAAAGCGTTTCGTACGCCTCTTTGTTCTGCTCTTTTACCCGTTCCAATTGTTCTTTGGCTTGTTCTTCCGTTATTTCAATGCCTTTTGACCTTGCTTCCTGCAATAAAATTTGCCGGTCGATGAGCGATTCGATCGTCTTTTCGACAATTTCTTCATCCTTTACGTCTTGTCCCGTTTGCAAAGCATGGAGTTTCAATTGCGCGTAAACCAAATTGTATACGACGCCTTTCACCTCTTCGCCATTGACCGTGACGACAACCGTATCCGGATCGATCCGTTCTTCCTCTGAAATCGTCGGCGTTTCCGTTTTCGTTTCTTGATTTTGGTCATCCGAACGATCACTGCATGCTCCTATGAAAAATAGCATGGAGATGACAAAAAATAAAAAAAGCACTTTTTTCATATATGTGATTCCCCTTCAAATCCGAATTGACAAGCTTACTTATATTATATCACAATGCGAAACCTTCCTTGGTGAATATCTTATCTTAACAAAACTGGTATAATTGATTATCACAATCAGAATGTAAGCGTATACACAAAAAAATTGAAACTTGAAAATTCATTGTATATAATGAAATTACATAAATTAGAAAAGAAATAACAGAAAAGAATGGGAGAGAGAGCCAATGAAGAGAGAAGATCTGATTGCACCTGAAAAGTACAACATCGTGATGGAATTCGAGAAGCACCTCGACACAAAAGCTGACACGATAGCGATTGATTATCGCGACAGTGAAGGGAACAAGCGTCAAGTTACATACGCTGAGCTGTCGGAAAATGTGAACAGAGTTGGAAACGCTTTATTGAACGCCGGCTTGAAGCGCGGGGACAAAGTGCTTGTTACCGTTCCGCGCATTGTCGAGGCCTATGAAGTGTATTTGGCATGTTTAAAAACGGGCATCATCATCATTCCGAGCTCCGACATGTTGAGAACTGCGGATTTGCAATACCGCGTCAACCATTCCGGTGCTAACGGGGTCATTACGTATTATCCGCATGTTGAAGCGTTCGAAGGGTTGGAGCAATTCGAACAATTGAAGCGCTTCACAATCGGTCAGAAACGCGACAACTGGTTGTTCTTGGATGAATTGAAAGAGAGCGCTTCCACCGAATTGGAAATGGCGGATACATCACGCGATGACATGGCGTTTTTACCATATACTTCTGGAACGACCGGCAATCCGAAAGGGGTCGTCCACGCTCATTCTTGGGGTTATGCGCACATCCGCACGGTCGCGAAAAACTGGCTTGATATCCGAGATGGCGACAAAGTATGGGCGACGGCGGCGCCAGGTTGGCAAAAGTGGGTGTGGAGCCCGTTCTTGGCTACGCTCGGCTCTGGTGCAACCGCGTTCGTCTACAACGGAAAATTCGATCCGCAAGTTTATTTGACATTCTTGCAAAATGAAGGCATCGACGTGCTTTGCTGCACCCCAACCGAATACCGTTTCATGGCAAAACAAGACAACTTGGCCGACTTCGATCTGAGCAATTTGCGCAACGCTCTTTCCGCGGGTGAAGCCTTGAACGTCGAAGTCATCGATACGTTCAAAAAATATTTCAACATCAACGTCCGTGACGGCTACGGCCAAACGGAAAACACGTTGTTGTTGGGCATCATGAAAGACGACGAATTGCGTCCTGGTTCCATGGGTAAACCGACGCCTGGAAACATCGTCGAAATCATCGACGAAAACGGCAATATCCTGCCTCCTGGTGAAGTTGGGGACATCGCATTGCATAAAGACAGCCCGGCATTGTTCAAAGAATATTACAAAGATCCGGAAAGAACGGCAAAAGCATTCCGCGGCGACTTCTACGTCACGGGGGACCGCGCGAAAAAAGACGAAGACGGATATTTCTGGTTCCAAGGGCGCGCGGACGACATCATCATCAGCTCCGGATATACGATTGGGCCGTTCGAAGTGGAAGATGCATTGCTTAAACACCCGGCCGTCAAAGAATCTGCAGTTGTTGCAAGCCCGGATGAAATGAGGGGAACGGTCGTCAAGGCGTTCATCGTGCCGAAAGAAGGGGTCGATACGAGCGATCCTAACTTGATCCCGGAATTGCAAGAACACGTGAAAAAATATACGGCACCATACAAATATCCTAGAAAAATCGAATTCATCGATGAATTGCCAAGAACGATTTCCGGAAAAGTCCGCCACGTAGAACTCCGTCAAAGAGAATATGAACGCTACAATCAAATGATGCAGGCAAAAAACGGACAATTCCAAAATAAACAAATGTAACCAAAACAAGGAGAGGGGCCATTCCCCCTCTCCTTTTTTTAGTGCAAAGAACCGGGTTTTAGCCCCCCGGTTTGATCAGAGCTCGCATTCATCACCTTCACAATATGTAGTTGCGCTTGGCCGATTCGCTTTTTTCAAAAAATATTCTTCATCCTCATTCCAAGTTTCCTGCAACACTTCCAAAAACGCTTCAACCGGATGGTTGCCGACCAAAGCATATTTTTCGTTAAAGACGAAAAACGGAATCGCTTCAATCCCCATCTCGGATGCCAAATCTTCGTCATCTTCAACCGCGCGTCGATATTTGTTCATCGTCAACAAAGCTTCGACCTCCGCTGCGTTCAGACCGCAACGTTTGCCCAAATCGACAAGGATTTTGCGGTCGTTGAGGTTGCCGGCGGTTGCTGTATTACGAGAAAAGAAATGTTTGAATAATAAATCGACAAGTTCCAACGCTTTTCCTTTCCGTTCCGCAAATTTGACGAGTCGATGGGCATCGAACGTATCCGTGGCGGCAAAGCCATCTAGATAAAACGGCAAATTCAACTCGTTCGCTTGCAGCGTTATTTGTTCAATCCACTCATCCACTTTGTCCCGTGGAACGTTGCACATCTCGGTCAACCGATCTTTCCATGTCGAACCTGTGCATTGACGGTGAGAATGCAATACGTAACTCTTGTATTCCACTTTCACGTATTGTTTCTGTTCGAACTTCTCCAACGCCAATTCGAATTTCCGTTTGGCGATGTAGCAAAGCGGCGAAACGAAGTCCGACCAAATTTCGACTTTCATGTCTATCAACACCCCGTTCTTAAGAGGTATTGTAACATAGACAACGACACACATAATATCGATTTGCTCACCACGTAACCAAAGCAAATGAACGAGTTATAGATCTTCCGCGATCGGTCTGTTGTTGATCACCAAACGATTCGTTTCTTTCAACGCTTGAATGTCGCGCGCGCCGATTCCAAACATTGCCACTTTCAATTCGAATTCGATTTGCTCCATCACGTCAAGGACCGCTTCAACCGACTCGGTCGCCGCTTTCAGCAATGTCCGGGCAAAACCGACGAGGTCCGCTCCAATCGCAATCGCCTTTGCACCATCCAAGCCTGTTTTCATCCCGCCGCTAGCAATGAGTGGCACATCCGGCAACACGGAACGCACGGAATTGAGGCAAACTTTCGTCGGAATTCCCCAACTGTTGAACGCCTCTGCTGCACGTTGGCGCAGCGGATCTTTCGAGCGCAATTTCTCCACCTGACTCCACGACGTTCCGCCCGCGCCGGCGACATCGATGTAAGCTACGCCGACATCATGCAATTTTTTCGCCACGGAACCGTCGATTCCGAAACCGACCTCTTTGGCTCCTACAGGAACTGGCAGCCGTTTGCAAATTTCCTCGATTTTCGGAAGCAATTTTTCAAAATTGACATCCCGTTCATCTTGAAACACTTCTTGCAAACTATTGAAATGGAGCACGAGTGAATCGGCTTCTGTCATCTCGACGATGCGTCTCGCTTCATCAACCCCGTAGCCGTAATTCAATTGCACCGCCCCGAGATTGGCGATGAGCGGGACGCTTTTGGCGTGTTTACGAATCAAAAATGAATCTTGGTAAGCATCGCTTTCCAATAACGCACGCGTCGAACCGAGACCGATCGCCCAACCCCTCTCCTCGCTGGCCTTCGCTAGATTGATATTGATCTCTTCAGCCAGTTTTGAACCGCCCGTCATCGAACTGACCAAGAAAGGCGCTTTGATTGCCTTACCCAAAAAGCTGGTTGTGATGTCGATTTCGTCGAAATTGATTTCCGGCAAGGCATTATGAAGAAAATCGATCCCTTCCAAACCAGTAGTTTTATTGACGCCTTCCACCGCATCCGTGAGGCAGAGACGAATGTGCTCTGTTTTCCGCACGTTAATATCCGCTTCCATACAACTTCCTCCAATCGCAATGCTCAACAAAAATGCCCGAACATTGCTCTTTCATGAATTATCTTATCTATAGTGTACTTTTTTATAAACTAATTTAAAAGAAAACCGATAATATAAATAACAGTTGAAAACCATTCAACTTTTCGTTCAACTTTTTTTGATGACAGCTACAATTCCGCTTTTTCTTTTAGTCAATTTTGACTATAATAAAAATATGAAAAATTCCCAAATGCATCCTTCAACTAGGAAAAATATTTCAAGTTTAAGGAGAGGAAGAAGTTTGAAGATAGAACAAAAGGACGCGCTGAATCATAAGCAGCGAAAAAAACGCAATGAAAAAAAGGGAAATTTTTTTAAAAAAAGAAATAAAAGCGCTTTCACAGGAATCCGATTATTTTCAAATTTACCGATCGGCATGAAATATTTGATCATTTTCCTCTTTTCCGTCGTCCTGTTCCTCGCCGCAACGACCATCGTCTTCGTTCAACTTTCGACTGCGAAAAAAGACGTGCAATCGATCATCCACGACAGCGATATCGCCAATTCGATAACGGAAATGGCACTGCTCGTCGAACAACAGCATGCCGCCATTTCATCTTACGCCATCGTCGGCAATGACCGCCACATCGAATCATACGACCGGATGGCGGAAAAGATGGACGATATTTTCAACAAACTGGACGATGTCTTCATCGGCAGCGAAGAAGAATTTACGTACGGCGCGATTAAAATGAACGTTGAAACGATCAACTCGCTGTTTCACGACCGTCTCATTCCGAAAAAGCGGAACAACGAAAGCATCGTCGCGACACAGATTGAAATCGATACAATGAAAGATGCATTGATGAATTTGATCAGCGAACTGATCAAAAGCTTCTCCGTCGAACAACAGAAATCGATCAATAACGTTAATGCAAGCATGGACCGCAGCATCTCCTATTTGATCGGGATCAACATCGTCAGCATCGTGCTCGGACTTATCACGCTAATGAGCATCAGCCGCATCATGTCGAACCATTTGAAACAAGTCGTCAACGCCACGATACAAATTGCCAATGGCGATTTGACGAGGGAACCTTTGCCATATGATGGAAAAGATGAAATCGGCCTCCTTTCAAATGCGGTCAACGTGCTGCAGCAAAACATGAAGGAAATCATCAAAAAAGTGAAAGACGCTTCGCAAGCAGTGACTTCAAGCAGCGAACTGCTCATGCATGCATCGCGCGAAGTGAAAGAAGGAAGCCGTCAAATGGTCGTCACGATGGACGAGCTAGCTTCCGGAGCTGAAGCGCAAGCAAACAGCGCATCCGATTTGTCTGAAAAAATGAACGTGTTCGTCGGCTCCGTCCAACGTTCGCAAGCCGATGGTGAAGCGGTCGTAAAATCGTCCCAACAAGTATTGCAATTGACGAAACAAGGTTCCGCTTTAATGCAAGAATCGGTCCGTCAAATGAGTGAAATCGACCATATGGTATCCGAATCGGTAGAAAAAGTGTTGGGCCTCGATCAAAAATCGGAGCAAATTTCCCATTTGGTCGACGTCGTCAAAGACATCGCCGACCAGACGAACTTGCTTGCCTTGAATGCCGCGATTGAAGCCGCCCGTGCCGGCGAACATGGACGCG
>JAAYTF010000078.1 GCA_012518125.1 Bacilli bacterium
GATCACGAATCCGAAGACGCTCGACATGAAGTACCCGAAAATCAAAGAGCCCGAATATGAAGTCGACATCAATCTTGCCCTCGAAGCGCCGCCGCCTCCGGAAGTGTCAAGGACGGTCGAGCTTGAAAAAGGGCCGAACATCGTATCAATCCCGGAGATGGAGCCGATTCCGAATGATTTGGAATTGCCGGTTTTGTTGAAAATGGGCGACAACATTTCGACGGATGAAATTTTGGCCGGTGGAGCGCGCGTCTTGCCGTACCGCAGCAACTTGCCGAAAATCAGCGAATTCACGTTCGAGATCATCGATCCGACATATTATGAAAGGGCCCGGGCGCCTGAGAACAAGGGCGGACATGCTGTCGTCGGCGGTTTCAACTACGGACAAGGCTCCAGCCGCGAACATGCTGCCTTGGCGCCACGGTATTTAGGGTTGAAAGTTGTTTTGGCGAAAGATTTTGCTAGGATCCATCGCCAAAACTTGATCAATTTTGGCGTCTTGCCGCTTATGTTCGTCCATGAAAGCGACTATGACATGCTCGAAAAAGGGGATGTCCTCAAGTTGACGAGCGTGCATGAACGGGTCAAATCTTCCGAGTCTTTTTATATCGACGTGATAAATAAACCGTACAAAATCGAAGTGCGGCACAACTTGAGCGAACGCCAAAAAGAGATCATTTTGGCCGGCGGCGTCATCAACCTCATCAAAGCAAGAAAGGGGGTAAGATGAGATGAAAGTGGCTTGCGTCGCCTGCGGCGGGACGGGAAAACAAGTCGATGACGAAGGGTGGCAATACAAATGCAGCGTCTGCCGCGGCACCGGTTTAAGGATGGAAGGCGAGTCGACAAAAGTGCTTTCCGTCGACGAAAACAATCGATTGTTGGATTAAACCGTTGAAAAAAATGGTCATCGTAAATTGATTGACGAAAAATAGTTTAAGAAGTATGATTGTTATATATTAAAACCAAATATTTGCGTATAATCTGAAGAATATGGCTTCAGAGTCTCTACTGGACCACCGTAAATGGTCCAACTACGCAAAATGATGGAAACGACCGTTAATCGCCGCATTAACGAGTCGGTTTCTGTTGTTTTTTGCGTGGGAAGCACTCTGAAAAGAGTGCTTTTTGTTTTTGGCCAATTTGTTTATACGCAAAACGGGGAGGAACCATCGTTGAATTTGAAGAAATATTTTCAATTCGAAGAACTCGGCACGAATTATCGTACAGAGTTCATGGCCGGGCTGACGACATTTTTGGCCATGGCCTACATTTTGTTCGTCAACCCGCAAGTGTTGTCGCTTGACGGGGTGGAACAATTGCCCGAAGGCGTCACCCGCATGGACCCGGGCGCGGTATTCACGGCGACCGCGATTGCTGCGGCTGTCGGTACATTGTTGATGGGGTTGCTTGCCCGTTATCCGATCGCACTTGCGCCGGGAATGGGATTGAACGCGTTTTTCGCGTACACGGTCGTCCTCGGTTACGGCATTCCGTGGGAAACGGCATTGGCGGGAGTTTTCGTTTCGGGAATCATCTTCATTTTATTCACATTATCCGGATGGCGTGAAAAAATCATCAATATAATCCCGCAAAACTTGAAACTTGCGGTCGGAGCCGGAATCGGGTTTTTCATCGCCTTCATCGGATTCCAAAATGCGGGCATCATCGTGGCGAACGAAGCGACGCTCGTGTCTTTGGGCGACTTGAGCGCACCGACCACATTGCTTGCGATTTTCGGCGTCTTCGTCACCGTCGTTTTATTGGCGTTTGGCATCCGCGGCGGAATTTTTTACGGCATGATCATCACTTCCGTTGCCGGAATGATTTTCGGCTTGATTCCGTGGATCACGGGCATCGGCGATATCGTCAGCGCGCCGCCAAGCATTTCTGAAACGTTCGGCCAAGCGATTTTCCGTTTGGGCGACATTTTCACGCTTGAAATGCTCGTCGTCATTTTGACATTCTTGTTCGTCGACTTCTTTGACACGGCCGGAACGCTCGTCGCTGTGGCGCAGCAAGCCGGCTTGATGAAAGACAACAAACTGCCGCGCGCAGGAAAAGCATTGTTTGCCGACGCGGCTTCGACTGTCGTCGGTGCAGTTGTCGGTACATCAACGACAACTTCATTCGTCGAATCATCTTCAGGTGTTGCGGTCGGCGGCCGTACAGGGTTTGCATCGATCGTCACGGCAGGATTTTTCATCTTGGCGTTGTTCTTCTCGCCGCTTTTGGCGATAGTGACACCGCAAGTGACCGCACCGGCATTGATCATCGTCGGGGTGTTGATGGCAAAATCATTGAAAGATATCGAGTGGGATCGTTTCGAAATTGCCGTGCCGGCATTTTTGACCGTCATTGCGATGCCGTTGACTTACTCGATTGCAACGGGTATTTCAATCGGCTTCATCTTCTATCCAATCACGATGATCATGCAAGGCAAAGCGAAAGAAGTTCATCCGGTCATCTACGGACTTTCTGTCATCTTCCTGTTGTATTTCATCTTCTTGCAATGATGAAACAAGCGTTGGCAGCTGAAAAAGCTGTCAACGCTTTGTCGTTGGTTCGGCTTTGTTGAACCAGAAGTGAAACCAGATGAACAACAGCAGTCCAAGCAATGCGATGATCCCCATCGAGAAATAGAGCGTCGCTCCGCCGAAACGTTCCAACACGGCACCTCCTAAAAGTGAGCCGACGATGCCGGAGATGCCGAAAAAGACGGAGTAAAAAATGAGATGGCCGGTCGATTGCAAATGTTGCGGGATGAGCCTCGTCACGAAATCGAATGTCGCGACATAAAAGATGCCGAACGTCAATCCGTGCAGAAATTGAAACGCGATGATCAAATAAGGGCTGTCGATGAAACTGTAAAGAAGCCAACGGAACGAGTACAAGACGCTTGCCAATATCGTGAACGAAATCGGGTGGAATTTACGGAACCAGAACGCTGCAAGCGCAAATACGGCCGCTTCGCTGATGACCCCGACAAACCAAGCGATGCCGACCAAATCTTCCGCGCCGCCCAACTCGGCAATGTAAAGGCCGATGAAACTGTCGCTTGCGCGGTGTGTGATCGTGATGAACAACATGATGCTTAAAAACAGAACGTACGGAAAATTTTTCATGAGCAATTTGACATCTTGAAAGGAAACGGGAGTCGAGTCGGTTTCGACGTCTTTGATGGCGAAACTCGTGATGAGCAAAATCGCCCCGAAAAACAAATAAGGATACATCATGTAGCCGATGCCGATCCGCGACAAAATTTCGCCGACGATCAAGGATGAAAAAGCGAAACCGACCGAGCCCCACGTCCGGATCGAACCGAACGATACGCCCAATTGCAAGGCGCGGCGCTGCGCCAAACTGTCGCTCAACGCCCCGACGGGAGAAGAAAAGAAATAAAAAAGCCCTGCGAAAATTAAGATTGCGATGATTTTGTTCATCTGGAAAAAGAGGATGCTGAACGAAAGCATCCCGATGACGGACAAGATGAGAAAGGTTTTGACCGTTTTATATTTGTCGCTTAAATATCCCCAAAAAGGTTGTGATATAATGGAAGCAAACGGCCCGATCGCCAACACCCAGCCGATTTCGGTGCCGTTCAGCCCTTTGTGTTGCAAATAAAGCGGCAAAAAACTGAGCACGATCGTGTTTGTCGCGTGAAATAAAAAGAGCAGCAGTTTCAAAGGATACAACGAACTTTGTTTCGACAAGAACCGCACCCCGCGATCGTTTTTATTTTTTACTATAACATAAAAAGAGGGAGCATCGCTTCATGCATACACCGCACGTCGATGAGCTGCGCTCCGGAACAATGCCTGAAGGCGAAACTGTAAACGGACTAAAAATAGAAGGCAAACACCTATACAAACGAATTTGCACGGAAAAAATATATTTGACGAAACGGGGGCTGGAAAATGACCGGCAGCCCGTCGATCACGAACGGGCGCTTTTTGCCTACCCCCTTACTCATTATAACTATTGGGACGAAAATTTCACCAAGAGACCGATCGACATCGGCGCATTAGGGGAAAACCTCGTATTATCCGGCGCCAATGAATACACGACGTTCATCGGGGACACGTACCGGTTCGGGGAAGCGGTCATCCAAGTTTCCCAACCGCTGTTTCCGAGGTTAAATGAACATCATCCGTTTTCGAGCGAAGATTTCATCAGGAAAATGAAAAAGACGGGCAAAACCGGGTGGTTTTACCGTGTGATCGAAGAAGGCTATGTCGAAGGGGCAGTCGAACTTGAACTGATCGACCGGCCGCATCCGGAGTGGTCGATTGCCGCGATCAACGAGGCGATGTACGTGGACAAAGAAAACTTGCGCT
This sequence comes from Bacilli bacterium, assembly GCA_012518125.1. GTDB lineage: Bacteria > Bacillota > Bacilli > Bacillales > Amphibacillaceae > Pseudogracilibacillus. The sequence goes on from JAAYTF010000078.1 coordinate 4,338, forward strand.
TAGCTTACGAACTGAGCCAGTGCGAGCTTTTATCCCCCGGCTGGAGACGATTTTTTGCGCGTCGGTTGCAAGGTTTGCGCTGATTGGATGCATATGGCGAAATGAACGTGAATAGAATAACCTGGTTTCTTGAATTTTTGTTTGCGAGGAGGAGAAGCTCGTGTTGGAAAATGCGATCGGCATCGTGCTGGCGATCTTGACGATCAACATCGTCTACGTTTCGTTTTCCACGTTGCGGATGATTTTGACATTAAAAGGAAAAAGGTATTTAGCGGCGCTTGTCAGCATGTTTGAAGTGAGCATCTACATTTTCGGTTTGAGCATCGTGTTGAACAATTTGTCCGAAATCCAAAACGTCATCGCCTATGCCGTCGGTTTTGCGCTCGGCATCATCATCGGTTCCAAAATCGAGGAGCGGCTGGCGCTCGGGTATATCACCGTCAACATCGTTTCGACGAATCCGGATTTGCCGTTTACGAAAAAATTGCGGGAGGCCGGTTTCGGCGTGACGAGCTGGACATCGCGCGGCATGGACGGGGAGCGGCTCACGCTTCAAGTGCTCGCCCCGAGAAAACAAGAACTGTACTTGTATAAACTTGTCACCGAAATCGACCCGAAAGCGTTCATCGTCAGCTACGAACCGAAAAACATCCAAGGCGGCTTCTGGGTGAAACAAATCAAAAAGCATTCACCGCCGCCGATTGAACCGGTCGCTGACGAAAACGGGAAACGAGATGAAACCGATGAAACAGAACCGATGAAAAATGAGGCGGAACAGTTTTCGGAAGACTTTTTTGAAAAGCCGCTCACGCAAAAACGGAAAGTGAAGCCGAAATTATAACCAGTTTTTCCTATTTGCGTTGACGAAAAAAAGCCGACTTTGTTATACTAATGAGGTACGGCGTTATGCCGCTCGGAACTGTTTTCGATCCAATGGATCGCTGAAATATTGAGCAAGGAACAAATACAGAGGATGACATCATTTGTTGTCAAATATGGGAAAATATATGAAAACGATCGTCTATTCATCTTCTCCTATGCACAATAGGGAATAGAATAGACTTTTTTTACTTTTTATCAAAATTTTTGGGGTGACAATATGGTACAAGTTGGCGTTATCATGGGGAGCATTTCCGATTGGGATACGATCAAACACGCATGCGAAACGCTCGATGAACTCGAGATTCCGTATGAGAAACAGGTCGTATCAGCGCATCGCACCCCCGACGATATGTTCGATTATGCAAAAACGGCCAAATCAAGAGGCCTGAAAGTCATCATCGCCTGTGCCGGAGGTGCCGCGCATTTGCCGGGGATGGTCTCTTCTCAGACGACGCTTCCCGTCATCGGCGTGCCGGTAAAAACGAGTGCACTTGGCGGCCTTGATTCGTTGTTGTCGATCGTGCAGATGCCTGGCGGAGTCCCGACCGCCACGATGGCGATCGGAAAAGCGGGCGCAATCAACGCCGCGCTGTTTGCCGCGCAAATCATCGCACTTTCGGACTCCGATGTGGCGGAAAAGTTGGATGCATACCGCGAGAATATGCGAAAAAAAGTCGAAGAGATGAGGGAAGAACTTGCAAAAAAATAAGTCACATTCATCGATATTGCCACCGCAAACGATCGGCATCATCGGCGGCGGCCAATTGGGGCGCATGATGGCGATCGCCGCCCGTTACATGGGCTATCGCATCATCGTCTTGGACCCGACGCCCAATTGTCCGACGGCGCAAATCGCCGATGAGCAGATCACGGCGCCTTATGATGATATGAATGCCATCAGAGAGCTTGTGGAAAAAGCGGACGTCGTTACATACGAATTTGAGAATGTCGACCTTGAGGCGGCGCGTTACATCGAAGCGAAAGGAAAACTGCCGCAAGGGGCTTATGCCCTCGAAGTGACGCAAAACCGCGAAGCGGAAAAAACGTTGATGAAAGAAAACGGCATTCCGGTTCCCCCATTTTCGATCGTCCGGGACGGCAAAGAGTGCCGCACCGCTTTGGAACATACGTCATTCCCGGCTGTCATCAAAACGTGCCGCGGCGGTTACGACGGAAAAGGGCAGCTGAAACTCGAATCGGAAAGCGACATCGAGGCGGCTGTCCGATTTGCCGAACAGGGCGGGACGTTCATCATCGAAGAATGGATCGACTTTGACAAAGAAATTTCCGTCGTGTTCACCCGTTCCCAGGACGGGGAAATTGCGTTTTTCCCTTTGGCGGAAAACGTGCATCGCGACCATATATTGGCCGAAACTTACGCGCCGGCTAACGTACCGGAAACGGTGAAAGAAAAAGCGCTCGCTGCGGCAAAAGTTTTGGCGGAAAAAATAAATGTCGTCGGCACGTTCGCCATTGAAATGTTCGTCAAAGGCGATGACATTTACATCAATGAAATGGCGCCGCGCCCGCACAACTCGGGCCATTACACGATCGAGTCGTGCAACGTGTCACAATTTGAGCAGCATATCCGCGCCATTTGCCTTCTGCCGCTAAAAAAGATCGAACAACATAAACCGGCATTGATGATCAACGTGTTGGGCGAAGATGTAGGTCGGGCGCAAAAAGCGTTGCAACGGTTGCCCGAAGCTTCCGTCCATCTTTATGGGAAAGTGGAAGCCAAACCGAAACGGAAAATGGGCCACATCACGTTTATAGCGGACAATTTCGAAGAACTCGCCGCATTAAAAAAGGCGTACGAGGAGGACTTGGATTGATCGAACGGTACACCCGAAAAGAAATGGGCGACATTTGGAAAGACGAAAACAAGTATAAAGCCTGGTTGGAAGTTGAAATATTGGCGTGCGAAGCTTGGGCGGAACTCGGCGTCATCCCGAAAGAAGACGTGGAAAAAATCCGCAAAAACGCTTCGTTCAGCGTCGAACGAATCCTCGAGATCGAAAAAGAGACGCGGCACGACGTCGTCGCCTTCACCCGGGCGGTTTCCGAAACATTGGGGCCGGAGAAGAAATGGATCCATTACGGGCTTACATCCACCGACGTCGTCGATACGGCATTGTCGTATTTAATCAAACAAGCAAACCAAATTATTCGGAAAGATCTCGAGCGTTTCATCGATGTATTAAGAGAAAAAGCGATCGAACATAAACATACGGTCATGATGGGGCGCACGCACGGCGTCCATGCGGAACCGACGACGTTCGGCCTCAAAATGGCGCTTTGGCACGAGGAAATGAAGCGGAACCTCGAACGATTCAATGAAGCGGCCGATCGGATCGAATACGGGAAAATTTCCGGCGCGGTCGGTACATATGCGAACATCGATCCGTTCGTCGAACAATACGTCTGTGAAAAATTGGGCTTGAAACCTGCCCCGCTTTCAACGCAAACGCTCCAGCGCGACCGCCATGCGGAATACCTTTCCGTGTTGGCGTTGATCGCAACGTCGATCGAAAAATTCGCGGTGGAAATCCGCGGCCTGCAAAAGACGGAAACGCGGGAAGTGGAAGAATTTTTCCACGAAGGGCAGACGGGATCATCCGCGATGCCGCACAAACGCAACCCGATCGCTTCCGAAAATATGAGCGGGATGGCGCGGGTCGTGCGCGGTTTTATGCTCACGGCGTACGAAAACGTCGCCTTGTGGCATGAACGCGACATTTCCCACTCCTCAGCGGAACGGATCATCATCCCGGATGCGACGATTGCTATCAATTACATGTTGAACCGTTTCACGAATGTTGTGAAAAATTTAACGATTTATCCGGAAAACATGCGCCGCAACATGGATGCGACACACGGCGTCATTTTCTCGCAGCGCGTCTTGTTGAGTTTGATCGACAAAGGCATGTCGCGCGAAGATGCTTACGGCGTCGTCCAGCCGCTTGCAATGGAAGCTTGGAAAGAAAAGACGAGCTTCAAATCGCTCGTGGAAAACGACCCGGTGATCCGCGAAAAATTGACGCAGGAAGAAATCGAAGATTGTTTCGATTATACGTACCATTTAAAAAATGTCGACTACATTTTCGAACGGTTAGGATTAACGGAAGCAAATTAGAGGTATAACACTTGTATCCGCGTAGCATGGACTGTCATGATCAGCAAATAAATTAAAGGAGTCGGTCTTGAATGGTTATGGATCCCGAACAAATCGAACGAGAAAAAGCGTACCGCGACATGGGGCTTACAGATGAAGAGTACGAAAAAATCAAAAAATTGTTGAACCGCCGTCCAAACTACACCGAAACGGGCATCTTTTCGGTCATGTGGTCGGAACATTGCAGTTACAAATCTTCGAAGCCGTTGTTGAAAAAAATTTCCGACGAAAGGGCCGCATGTCCTCATCGGTCCGGGCGAAGGGGCCGGCGTCGTCGACATCGGCGATGGCGAAGCGGTCGTTTTCAAAATGGAAAGCCACAACAGCCCGTCGAAAATCAATCCGTTTGAAGGGGCGGCCACCGGCATCGGCGGCATTTTGCGCGACGTCTTTTCTATGGGTGCGCGCCCGATTGCCGCAATGAATTCGCTCCGGTTCGGCCCGCTCACAAATGAACGGACACGCTATTTGTTCAAGGAAGTCGTCCGCGGACTTGCCCATTACGGCAACAACGTCGGTGTGCCGACGGTCGGCGGCGACCTGCAATTTGATGAATGTTACGAAGACGCGCCGCTCGTCAACGCGATGGTCGTCGGCTATTTGAAACATGAAGACATTCAACGCGGGGTCGCGGAAGGAGCGGGCAACTTGGTCGTATACGCCGGTGCTCCGACCGGCCGCGACGGCATCCACGGCGCGACCCATTCCTCCAAAGACGAAATTTCCGAAGACGCCAAACCGGCCGCGGGCGACCCGTTCTTGGAAAAACGGTTAATCGAAGCTTGCCTCGAAGTCATCCATCACGACGGCTTGGTCGGCATGCAGGACATGGGTGCGGCAGGGCTTACGTCTTCCGGTAGTGAAATGGCGTCAAAAGCCGGAACCGGCATGGTACTTTACTTGGACAAAGTCCCGCAAGCGGAAGAAAACATGACCGCTTACGAAATGATGCTTTCCGAGACGCAAGAGCGCATGTTGCTCGTCGTAAAGAAAGGGACCGAAAACGAAATCATCGACATTTTCAGAAAGCACGATGTCAACGCCGTCGTCGTCGGCGAAGTGCTTGAAGAAAAAGTGTTCCGCGTCGAACATAAAGGGAAAGTTTGGGCGGAAATCCCTGTCGATGCATTGGATAAAGACGCACCGGTCTATTATTTGCCGAAAAGGGAACCGGAATATTTCAGGACGTTCCAAGCGAAAAAACCGGAAGTTCCGGCGGTCAGAGACCACAGCGAAACGTTGAAACGGTTGCTTGCCCAACCGACGATCGCAAGCAAAGCGTGGGTGTACGAACAGTTCGATTCCGAAGCGAACGGCCGGACGCTCGTCGGACCAGGCCATGGTGCGGCGGTCGTCAAAATTCCGGATCGTCAAAAAGCGATCGCCATCACGACGGACGCCAACGCGCGCTACATTTACTTAGATCCGAAAACCGGCGGCAAAATCGCCGTCGCCGAAGCGATGCGCAACATCGTCTGCGCCGGTGCAAAACCGCTCGGCATCACCGACGGTTTGAACTACGGCAACCCGACGAACGAAGAAGTGTTCTGGCAAATGGAACAGAGCATCGAAGGCATCAGCGAAGCTTGTCGGGCGTTCGACATCCCGGTGATCAGCGGCAACGTGTCGATGTACAACCAGTCTTACGGCAAGCCGATTTTTCCGACGCCGATGATCGGCATGGTCGGTTTGATCGACAATCTGGACAACATCACGCCAAACAGCTTCCAACAAGCGGGCGACGCGATTTATTTGATCGGTGAAACGAAAGTCGAGTTCGGCGGAAGCGAATTGCAGCGGTTAATCAACGGCGAATACAGCGGAAAAGCGCCTGAAATCGATTTAAAAGTTGAAAAGGACCAGGCAGAAAAATTGCTTGCAGCGATTCAAAAAGGCATCGTCCAATCAGCGGAAGACATCGCTGAAGGCGGGCTTGCCGTGGCGCTCAGCGAATCGGTCATCCGCTCCAATGGTTTAGGGGCGCATGTCACGATTTCTGGCGACAAAACCGTCGCACTTTTCAGTGAATCGCAATCGCGTTATATCGTCACGGTAAAAGAAGAAAACACAAAAGCGTTCGAAGCGCTCGGCTTTAATGCAAAACGGATCGGCACCGTAACGGATGATGGAACGCTCGTCATCTTGCACGAAGAAGAAGGCGAAATCATCCGTGAACCTGTATCATCGTTGGAAGTCATTTGGAAAGAAAGCATTGCCAAATCGTTAAACTAGAAAAAGGGATGGTTCCATGTTTGCAATTTGGGGTCACGACAAGGCCGCTGAAATCACATATTACGGTCTACACGCCATGCAGCACCGCGGGCAGGACGGTGCGGGGCTCGTCGTCAATGATGGGACGAATTTGCACCTTCACAAAGGCGAAGGTTTTGTCAACGACGTATTCAAAGATTTCGACTTTCAGAAATTCAAAGGTTTTGCTGCCATCGGAAACATCCGCAACAAAACGAAACATGACAAAGTGTTCGACAACGTGCAGCCGCATCTGTTCCACTCGTTGGACGGAAGCATGAGCATCGTCCATACAGGCCGGATCGTCAATTCCGGGACGATCCGCCGCAATTTGGAAGAGTCGGGAAGCATTTTGCACTCGACTTCCGATACGGAAATTTTGGCGCATTTGATGCGGCGCAATGGGAAAAAATCGGTCGAAGATTCGCTCATCGAAGCGTTGAAAATGCTGATCGGCGCCTACGCGTTCATCGTCATGACGACGGAAAAGATGTACATTGCGCTCGATCCGCGCGGCATTCGGCCGTTGTCGATCGGTCGTTTGGGTGATGCGTACGTCGTGTCATCGGAAACGTGCGCCTTCAACATCATCGGCGCGACATTCGAACGGGAGGTGCTACCCGGCGAGCTGATCACCATCAGCGACGCCGGACTGGAATCGCGGAGATTCCTTTTGCGTGAACCACGTCATCTCTGCGCGATGGAATACGTCTATTTTTCCCGTCCGGACAGCGATTTGAATCACGTCAACGTCCACTCCGCACGCAAACGGATGGGCATCGAATTGGGGAAAGAACATCCCGTCCCCGATGCGGATGTCGTCACCGGCATACCCGACTCGAGCATTTCCGCGGCAATCGGTTATGCGGAACAATGCGGATTGCCGTATGAAATGGGCATCATCAAAAACCGTTACATCGGCCGGACTTTTATCAAACCGTCGCAAGAATTGCGCGAACAAGGGGTGAAAATGAAACTTTCCCCCGTAAAAGGCGTCGTGAACGGAAAAAAAGTCGTGTTGATCGACGATTCGATCGTCCGGGGGACGACGATCAAACGGATTGTCAAATTGCTGCGCGAGGCGGGGACGAAGGAAATCCACGTCCGTATTTCTTCCCCACCGATTTTGAATCCATGTTATTATGGAATTGACATGTCGACGAAAGAAGAGTTGATTGCCGCAAATCACACGCTCGATGAGATGGTCAAACTGATCGGTGCGGATTCGCTCGCATTTTTGTCATTCGAAGGGATGGAAAAAGCGATCGTCCGCGACAAAACGATCAATCAAGGGATTTGTGCGGCTTGTATGACCGGCAATTATCCGGTTTTGGAAAATGAACGAAAAAAAGCGTTTTATCGCAAGTATTAAAATGACATTAGGGGCGAATGAATGAATGACGAATGCGTACAAACGTGCAGGTGTAGATGTCGAAAAAGGGTATGAAGCGGTTGAACGGATGAAAAAGCACGTGGCAAAGACGGCGCGTCCGGAAGTGATCGGCGGGCTCGGCTCATTTGCCGGACTTTTCGATCTTACATCTTTGAATTACAAAGAGCCGGTGCTCGTTTCCGGAACAGACGGCGTCGGCACGAAACTGATGTTGGCTTTTCAGATGAACAAACATGATACGGTCGGCATCGACCTCGTCGCCATGTGCGTCAATGACATCGTGGCGCAAGGCGCCAAACCGTTGTTTTTCCTCGACTATATCGGCTGCGGCAAAAACGATCCGGAAGTGATTGAACAAATCGTCGCCGGCGTCAGCGAAGGGTGCGTCCAAGCGGGCGCGGCGCTAATCGGCGGCGAAACGGCCGAAATGCCGGGCATGTATGCCGAAGACGAGTACGATCTGGCCGGTTTTGCTGTCGGCATCGTCGAAAAAGCGGAAATCATCACCGGTGAGTCGATTCAAAAAGGCGACGTTGTGATTGGACTTGCTTCAAGCGGGATCCACTCGAACGGTTATTCGTTGGTGCGCCAAGTCGTAAAAGGGTTCGATTTGGCGAAACGGTACGAAGGATTGTCGGAACCATTGGGCGAAGCCTTGTTACGGCCGACGAAAATTTACGCAAAACCGATCGCCCATGTGCTTGAAAACGCAAGCGTGAAAGGGATCGTCCACATCACCGGCGGCGGCTTTTACGAAAACTTCCCGCGCGTGCTTCCGGAAGGGCTTGGCGTCAAGTTGGACAAAAGTAGTTGGCAAGTGCCGGAAATTTTTTCGTTCATCCAAAAGCAGGGCAATATCCCTGAGGACGAAATGTATGGCATTTTCAACATGGGGATCGGCATGGCGTTGTTTGTCGACGAGAAGGATGAAAAGCGTGTAAAAGAGCTGTTGAAAGAAGCGGGAGAAACCGTTTATACGATCGGAAAAGTAATCGATGAGGAAGGAGTTCATTTTGCATGAGTTTTCAAGTGCGTCCGCGTGTTGCCGTTTTTGCATCGGGGAAAGGATCGAATTTCGAAGCGATGATGAACAGCCCCGAAAGAGAATTTGATGTCGTAATGCTCGTCTGTGACCGTCCGAAAGCGCACGTCATTGGTCTTGCGGCCGGTTTCGGCGTCGAGACGGTTGTCCTCGATCCGGATCAGTTCGCTTCAAAAGAGGAATACGAGCGGGAAATATTGAAAAAACTGAAACGGGCGAACGTCCAATGGATCGTGTTGGCCGGGTATATGCGCATCGTCGGCAAAGTGTTGCTTGATGCGTATCCGAACCGCATTTTGAACATCCATCCGTCGCTTTTGCCGGCATTTCCAGGGAAAGATGCGGTGAAGCAAGCGCTTGATTACGGCGTGAAAGTGTCGGGTGTGACGATTCATTACGTCGATGAAGGCATCGACACGGGCCCGATCATCGCGCAAGAGCCGGTGACCGTATTTCCGAAAGATACAGTCGAAACGTTGCAGAAGCGGATCCAACAAGTTGAACACGTGTTGTACACTAAAGTGATCAACGAAGTGACACAACAATCATCTTGATGAGGAGTCAGTCGAATGAAGAAGAGAGCATTGATCAGCGTTTCAGACAAAACGGATTTGATTCCGTTTGCCGAAGGTTTGGAAAAGTTGGGTTATGAAATCATATCCACGGGCGGTACGTTAAAGATATTGCAAGAAGCTGGCGTAAATGCCATCCCTGTCGAACAAGTGACGGGCTTTCCGGAAATTTTGGATGGCAGGGTCAAAACGTTGCATCCGAAAATCCACGGCGGGCTGCTTGCAAAACGAAGCGAACCTTCCCACGTAAAAGCGCTGGAAGCAAATGACATTGCGCCGATCGACATCGTCGTAGTCAACTTATATCCGTTCAAAGAGACGCTCGCTAAAGGGGCGTCCCACGAAGAAATCATCGAAAACATCGATATCGGCGGACCAGCCATGCTCCGTGCAGCGGCGAAAAATTATGAAGACGTCGCCGTCATCGTCAATCCAGCCCGTTATTCGGCGATTTTGGAGCTGCTTGAAAAAGATTTGTTGACCGTCGAAGTGCGCAAAGAATTGGCCGCGGAAGTGTTCCGCCATACGGCGCATTACGACAGCATGATCGCCAAATATTTTTCGGATGAAACGAGCGATTTGTTCACGGAGACGTTCACGCGCACGTTTGAACGGGTGCAATCGCTCCGTTACGGGGAAAACCCGCACCAGGAAGCGGCGTTTTACGGCATCCCGAATTATAAAGGGATCAGCTTGGCGAATGCAAAACAGCTTCACGGAAAAGAATTGTCATTCAACAACATCCAAGACGCCAACGCCGCTTTGGAAATCGTCCTGGAATACGAGGAACCGACCGCCGTCGCCGTAAAACATATGAACCCTTGTGGCATCGGTGTCGGCGATGATTTACATACGGCATTCAACCGTGCATACGAAGCGGATCCCGTCTCCATCTTCGGCGGCATCATCGCCGTCAACCGCGAGGTCGACGAACAGACGGCGCTGAAGATGTCGGAAATTTTCTTGGAAATCATCATCGCGCCATCTTTCTCGGAAAAAGCGTTGAACATCTTGACGAAAAAGCAAAACATCCGTCTGCTTGAAGTGCCGATGGATGAAGATGTCGACGTCTACGAAAAATTGGTTTCCGTAAAAGGCGGCTTGCTCGTGCAGACGAATGACCGGGAACAAGTGACGGAAGCCGATTTAAAAGTCGTCACCGAAAGAAAGCCGACAAAAGAGGAATTGGAAGATTTGTTGTTCGCTTGGAAAGCGGTCAAACACGTAAAGTCGAATGCGATCGTCTTGGCGAAAGATAAACAGACGATCGGTGTCGGCGCCGGTCAAATGAACCGTGTCGGAGCGGCCAAAATTGCGATCGAACAAGCCGGTGAAAAAGCGAAAGGAGCCGTGATGGCTTCCGATGCGTTTTTCCCGATGCCGGATACGGTCGAAGCGGCCGCGAAAGCCGGCATCACGGCGATCATCCAGCCAGGCGGTTCAAAACGCGACCAAGATTCGATCGATGTTTGCAACGAGCATGGCATCGCCATGGTATTTACGAACGTTCGTCATTTCAAACATTAATGGAAGAAGAGGAGTTAGCAATGAAAGTATTGGTTGTTGGACGTGGTGGCAGGGAACATAGCGTTGTCGAGCATGTGAACAAAAGCGATCTCGTGACGGAAATTTACGCCGCGCCAGGCAATGCCGGAATGGAACGGCATGCAACGTGTGTGCCGATCGATGAAATGGACATTGAAGGATTGGTGAAGTTTGCCAAGGAGACCGAAATCGATTTGACGATCGTCGGCCCGGAAAATCCGTTGAACGCCGGCATCGCCGATGCCTTCATCGCGGAAGGCTTGCGCATTTTTGCACCGACGAAAGCGGCCGCCTTGTTGGAAGGGAGCAAAGACTTCGCCAAAAAATTCATGGTGAAGTATGGCATCCCGACAGCGGCTTTTCGAACCTTCACCGACCCGGAGGAAGCAAAGGCGTACGTGAAAGCGAAAGGCGCACCGATCGTCATCAAGGCGGACGGTTTGGCGGAAGGCAAAGGGGTCACCGTCGCTGAAACGGTTGAACAAGCGCTTGATGCAATTGACTATTTGATGGTCGAAGGCGCATTTTCCGGGGCAGGGAAAAAAGTCGTCATTGAAGAATACTTGGAAGGAAGGGAATTTTCACTCATCGCTTTCGTCCACGAGCGCAACGTATTTCCGATGTTGCCGGCGCGCGACCATAAACGCGCTTACGACAACGATGAAGGGCCGAACACGGGCGGCATGGGCGTCTTTGCGCCCGTTCCCGACATTTCCCAGGAAATAATCGACTATGCGACTGAAAACATTTTGCAAAAGGCGGCCGACGGTTTGATGGAAGAAGGCCGTCCGTTCACCGGTGTGCTTTATGCCGGCTTGATGCAAACCGAATCGGGGCCGAAAGTGATTGAATTTAATACGCGTTTCGGCGATCCAGAGACGCAAGTCGTCCTTCCGCTTTTGGAAAACGATCTCGTCCAAGTCATTTTGGACGTCATGGACGGAAAAGATCCGCAGCTGAAATGGAAAGACGAAGCTTGCGTCGGCGTCGTCGTCGCGTCAAAAGGCTACCCGCGCGAGTACGAAAAAGGCAAACTCATCCCGCAAGGCGAACTGAAAGAAAATACGTTCATCATCGAAGCGGGGACGAAACGGACAGATGCGGGCCTCGTCTCAAACGGAGGTCGCATCCTCTTGGTCGGGGGCATCGGCAAAACGTTGCAAGAAGCCCGTGAAAAAGCTTACGATTACTTGACCATCTTCGACGGGAATGACGATTTCTTTTATCGCAAAGACATCGCGAAATTTTCATAACATGTTTTAAAAAGAGTTCAGTTTATCGCTGGACTCTTTTTCCGTGGATACGAAACGTTCAATTTTACGCCTTATAGCATAGATGGCATCAAAATTTCAAAAAGTAAACATAAACAACCGTTTTAACTTTTATGAACGAAATTGCCATATTTATGTTAAAATTAGGATAGTGAAAACGAATTCATGCTAAAAATGATGGTAGTATTGGAGAGTTGGATATGCTTGAATACGGACAATTTTGGCGAAAC
>JAAYTF010000079.1 GCA_012518125.1 Bacilli bacterium
CGGTAAATGCAAAAATTTTTGTCCGTGATAAATGGATGCGGACCTTCTGAAAAACGGGAGATGGCTTTTCCATTCCGGTTCTATTGGCAAATCGCTTCAAGCTGCTCGACCAACGAACCGACATAAGCGACAGCCGCTTTGATCGTATCCGGGTTCGTCATGTCGACGCCGGCCATTTTCGCCAAGTCGAGCGGTTTTAACGTGCTTCCCGCTTTTAGGACGTTCAACCAATCGTTCACCGCTTTATCGCCTTCCTGTTTGATCCGTTGCATCACTGCCGTTGCGATCGTCAGTCCGGCCGAGTACGTGTATGGATATAATCCCATATAATAATGTGGTTGACGCATCCAAATGAGTCCGGCGCTTTCCGGAATGTCGACGTCCTCGCCCCAAAAATTTTTGATCGCTTCATATTTCTCTTGCCTCAAAACATCGGCTGTCAAAGGAGTTCCCGCTTCGGCGAGGGCATAAACGCGGCGCTGCAATTCCGCTTCCAACAGATGGGTGACAAAATTGTGATAATATGTATCGAGCAAGTTGTTGATGACGAACGCTTTCATCCGTTCGTCGTCACTTTTGTTCAACAGATAGTCGCCGAGCAGCAATTCATTCAACGTCGAAGGGGCCTCGACGAAATACGTGGATACTTCCGTGTTTAATATGGTTTGGTATTTGTTCGTCAGTTGAAAATGTCCGGCATGCCCGAGTTCGTGGGCCAACGTAAACGTGCCGCGCATCATGTTCGTCCACGTGAGCAAAATGAACGAATTGGCTCCATAAGGGCTGGCGCAAAACGCTCCGGACTGTTTTCCGACATTGTCGGCAAAATCGATCCATCGTTTTTCAAATGCGTCTTTGATGATTTGCAAATATTCCGGACCGAGAATGCTCAAAGCTTCCAAAATCATCTCTTTTGCTTCTGCAATTGTCGTTTCCGGTTTAAAGCCAGGGTCAAGCGGCGCTTTCAAATCCGCATACGTCATCTTGTCCAAACCTAGTTTACGCTCTTTCAATTTGGCAAGTTTACGCATGTGCGGCGCCAATTCTTGCTGGATAATGTTCAGCTGGTTTTCATACATTTCCACGGTGACTTGATGTGGTTGGAGCAACATTTCCGTCACCGTTTTGTAATTGCGGATTTTTGCGAGCTGGATTTGTTTCGTCACTTCCGTCGCATACACCGCCGCCGTCGTATGTTGATATTTCGCCAACGTATCAACATAAGCTTCATAAGCGTTTCGGCGGATTGTCGTGTTTGGCGAGATTTCATACCGATCTTCGTAAAGCGCTTCGGAGAGTGGAAGTCGATTGCCTTCATCATCTTCGAAAGACGGGAAGTCCATATCGGCTTGTTTCGTTCGTTCATAAATCATGTACGGCGCGTCATGAATTTCGCTTAACCGCGCAAGCAGCTCTTCCATTTCAGGCGCCAACGTATGCGGCTTTTCTTCGATGATGTCGGATAACACTTTTTCATACGTTTGCAAATCTTTTTCTTCAGCCATGTATCGTTTGATGGTTTCTTCGGGAATGTTCAACAATTCCGGTTTAAAAAAGGAAAGCTCCGCGTTGATGTCGGCGATGACGCTGGCGGTTTTGGCGAGATCAGCTTGGTTATCCGCATCGGCACCGTCCGTGCTCGTCCGTAACAGGGCGTACGTGCGTACTTTAACGAGCCGTTCGTAAAACGATTCAAACGCCCGGAAAGCTTCTAACAAAGTTGTGCTTGATGAAGCAAGCTTCCCTTTATAAGCGGTGACTTCTGCAACGTCTTGTTTCAATGCTTTCAGTTCTTTTTCCCAATCTTGGCGGGTATGGTATAAAGCCGATAAATCCCATGTCAGTTCTTCGGGAACGTCTTTTCTAAGCATTTGTGCCATCATCGTTCATCCTTTCCTCAATTTATTGGCGCTTTTATACCGATTAATTTCATTCTAAACAAATGTTGGTAAGAAAGCTACACAGTTATGCCATTTCTTTCATAGATTATAGTAGTTTTTATGAAAGAAATGGAGTGTACAATATGACGTTAACGTTGGCACATTGGTTTTATTTAGCGGGAACCATCGTCATCATTTTAACCATGTTGTTGCGCAAAAACGTCGTTATACCCGCGATTTTATCCACATTGTTTGTCGCGTATTTTTATACGGAATCGCTCAACGCCGCGCTGCAGTCGACGTTTCGTGCAAGTTTGGTGGCTGCAAGTTCTTTGTTTGACATCTTTTTAATCATCGCTGTCATGACCGCATTGCTCCGTTCGTTGCGTGATATCGGTGCCGACCGAAAAATGATTGTGCCGTTTCAAAAGGTGATGGTCAACGGCCACATATCCTATTTCATTTTGATCATCGTGACGTATGTCATCTCGTTGTTCTTTTGGCCGACGCCGGCAGTTCCACTTATCGGGGCGATTTTAATCCCGGCGGCGATCCGTGCAGGGCTGCCGCCACTCGGTGCGGGTATTGCCGTGGCACTCGCCGGGCAAGGAATGGCATTGTCTTCCGACTACGTCATCCAGATTGCACCGACTTTAAGTGCGAGCCCATCCAATCTGGACGTCAGCACCGTCGCAGACAAAGGCCTCGTATTGTCGCTCGTAACGGGAATCGTGGCGATCGCCTTAGCGTACTTCTTCATTAGAAGACAAATTTTGCATCCCGATGATCGTCATTTGCAGGCTTGGGAGAAAGAAGGGGCCGATAAGGAAAACGTGGAAAACGCGCAACAACCTCCAATCAAGGACGATAACAAGAGCAAACTGTTTGCCGTCATCGTTCCCGTCGCCTTTTTAATCGTCATCAGCTTCATGGCTTATACGAAATTCAGTGGAACGGCTGAGCTGGAAGGCGGTGCGGGGGCGGCCTTGATCGGTGGGACGGCATTGATCCTTTTGATTGCGGCAACGTGCACATTCAAGGTAAAAGAAGCGTTGGAGCTGGTCAGTCACCACATCATTGAAGGGTTAATTTTTGCGTTCAAAGCAATGGGGATCGTACTGCCGATTGCAGGATTTTTCTTTCTTGGAAACGATGAAACGGCCGTCAAAATCTTTGCAATGGAGGAAGGAGCACCGGCGTTTCTGTTCGATTTAATTTTGGCAGGGGAATCGTTCATTCCATCTCAAGGTGTTCTCGCCGCGTTCGGCGTATTGATCATCGGCATGATCACGGGGCTTGACGGTTCCGGTTTTTCCGGCTTGCCGTTAACCGGTGCGTTGGCCGGACCGCTCGGAGCGACGATGGGGATCGATGCAACGACGTTGGCGGCTATCGGACAAATGGGTGCCATTTGGGTCGGCGGCGGAACGCTCGTCGCATGGTCATCGTTGGTAGCAGTCGCTGGTTTTGCGAAAGTTCCGGTGTTGGAACTCGTGCGCAAAAGTTTCGTACCCGTCGTTGTCGGCTTGATCGCTTCGACGATTTTCGCGGTGTTGTTTTTCTAAGCATCGGTTGACACATGCTGCATTTATGATGATAAATAAATGCAGCTTTTTTTCGTTTTTCGTGTCCCATCATGTAAAATGGTTGTACAACCGCTTTAAGAGGTGTATCCATTGATGATTATAGATTCGGTCATTTTGCATCGTTTAAACATGCAATTGAAAGCACCGTTTCAAACAAGTTTCGGAACCGTAAAAGAAAAAGACTTTTATTTGGTCGAAGTGGTCGATGAGGACGGTTTTCGCGGTTTCGGCGAAACGAGCGCTTTTTCGACCCCATGGTATACGGAAGAGACGACAGCGACCGTCAAAGTCATGCTCGAACAAATATTGATCCCGAAATTATTGGCGGCACGAATCGAGCATCCAGACGATGTGACGCTATTGTTCCAACCTGTCAAACGTAACTTCATGGCTAAAGCGGCAATTGAAGGCGCCGTATGGGATTTGTATGCCAAACGAAACGGGCTGACGCTCGCACAGGCGTTGGGCGGAAAAAAGAGAACGATTGATGTCGGCATCAGTTTGGGGATGGAAGAAACGACAACGGCATTGCTGAAAAAAATCGAACAATACGTGAGCGAAGGGTATAAACGGGTGAAAGTGAAGGTGAAGCCGGGGAAGGATATCGACGTGTTGAAAGCCATCCGCAAACATTTCCCGCAAATACCGCTCATGGTCGATGCGAACTCGGCTTACACGTTAAAAGATATCGAGCTTTTGAAAAAATTCGATGATTTCGCTTTGCTCATGATCGAGCAGCCTCTTTCTGATGACGATATCGCCATGCATGCCGAGCTGCAAAAAGAGCTTGAAACGCCGATTTGTTTGGATGAAAGCATTTATTCCATGGCGGATGTGAAACTTGCCGTTCAGTTGAAAAGTTGTAAAATCATCAACATCAAAGCTTCCCGCGTCGGCGGGTTGACGAATGCGAAAAAAATGCACGATTATTGCAAGGAAAAAGGCATCGCCGTCTGGGTCGGCGGCATGCTGGACAGCGGGGTCGGCCGAGCCCACCATATCGCGCTTGCGACATTGGAAAACTTTTCGCTTCCGGGGGATATCGGCGGGTCAGGCCGATATTGGCATGAAGACATCATCGCGCCGGAAGTCGTCGTCTGTCGCGGCGAAATCAATGTGAGCGATTCACCGGGCATCGGCTATGAAATAGATTGGGAAAAAGTGAAAAAGCATCGCGTATCGAAGGAAGTGTTTCAACGAAAACGCAAAACCACATAAAAAAGGGGAAAATGATTTCCCCTTGTCATTACTCACCGTTTACAGGCTCCGCAATCCCTTCGTTTTTCAACAACGTTTCGATCCCTTGATACGCTTCGATCTCGTCATTGCCTTCAATGATCAAATTGAATTTGCCGCCTGGAGGAATGCCGAGTGACATGACGCCCATGATCGATTTTACGTTCACTTTTTTATTTTCATATTCCAGTTCAACTTCCGAAGAATAGCGGCTTGCTTCTTGGACGAGCTTTGTCGCAGGACGTGCGTGCAACCCGATTTCGGAAGTGATGACGAATTCTTTTTGGATCAATGAAAAGTCCTCCCTTCTACTAGGAACCAACTTGCACACATCTAAATTCACCTTGCACTATTAAAATTATGTGGCATATCTTTATGTATGTAAAGTAAAACGGTATGACATTCCCCGATTATGACGTAAATTTTGAATACTTTGTGAAAAGGCTCACATTAACGATATGAATAAAAGAGACTTTGCTCTTTTATATTTTGTAAACGTAAGATTTGAAATATGTATGGAACATCAACGTTTACATATGAAAGAGCAAAGTCTCTTCCTTTATTTGCTTTTTTCGATCATGGAGTGGATGTATTTGATGATTTCTTCTTTGTTCCCGGCGATTTTCGCTTCACGTTCTTCATCCGCTTTCATTTTCTGTTTCGCCTTCTCCAACACTTCCTCCGCACGCTCTTGCGGAATGACGACGACGCCATCGACATCGCCGACAATGATATCGCCAGGATTGACAGGTGCGCCGCCGCAAGAGATTGGCACGTTCGTTTCGCCCGGCCCATTTTTGCTGCCGGAAGATACGGTTGTGCCTCTTGCGAAAACAGGGAAATTCAATTGTTTGATCGCGACGATATCGCGGATCACTCCGTCGACGACAAGACCACCCAATCCCATCGTCTGCATCATGCCGACGACGAAATCCCCCGCAATGGCGCGATATGTATCACCTTTGGCATCGACGACGATGATATCGCCCGGTTGCGCTTCCTTGATTGCGCGAAGGACGGCCAAATTATCCCCGACGGCTGTTTTCACCGTGAAAGCTCGTCCAGCGATTTTGTACTCGTCTTTTAAAGGTTTTACAGCAGGGTTGATGTTGTTCAATCCTTTCAGCACGTCGGAAATGGCGGTGGTTGGAACCGCTTTAAATTGTTCTATAACAGAATCCAAAGCCCTTACCCCTTTCTACCAAAACTATAAGTCTATTATATGGCAGATGAAAGGGGGTGACAATGGATTTGTTATAATACAGACGAATTTCCCCGCTTATTTGTGCAACATGTCGAAAACTTGGTTGACGTCTTTGTCGCCTCGTCCTGATAAATTGACGATGATGACGTCGTCCTTGTCAAGTTCTTTTGCCAATTTCATGGCATAAGCCACCGCGTGCGAGCTTTCAAGCGCCGGAATGATGCCTTCAACGCGGGACAATTCTTGGAAAGCCGCCAACGCTTCTTGTCCGGACACGGTATAATATTCCGCCCTTCCCGTCGTTTTTAAGAAGCTGTGTTCCGGACCGATGCCCGGGTAATCGAGTCCAGCCGCTATGGAATTCGTCGGCGCTGGATTGCCGTTTTCATCCAACAGAGTCAAACATTTGAAACCGTGGATGACCGCCGGCACGCCATCGGTGATGGAAGCCGCTTCCGTTGGTTCCACACCGATCAAGCGGACGTCTTTTTCATCCAAGTAATGGGCAAATGCGCCGATTGCGTTGCTGCCGCCGCCGATGCATGCAACGACCGCAGTCGGAAGTTTCCCTTCTTTTTCCAATATTTGTTTTTTCGATTCTTCGCTGATCACCGCTTGGAAATGTTTAACGATTGACGGATATGGATGCGGGCCGACGGCTGAACCGAGCAGATAAAATGTATGTTCATAATTTTCGACTAAATCTTTTAGCGCCGCATCGACCGCTTCTTTCAGTCTTCCTTGTCCCTCTTCGACGCCGACGACTTCAGCGCCGAGCAGCTCCATGCGGAAAACGTTCAACGCTTGGCGTTCCATGTCGTGTTTTCCCATGTAGATGACGCATGGAATGCCGAACATCGCCGCGGCCGTTGCCGTTGCAACTCCATGCTGGCCAGCGCCCGTTTCCGCGATGATCCGTTTTGCCCCCATCCGTTTGGCGAGCAAAATTTGTCCAATGGCGTTGTTGATTTTGTGTGCTCCCGTGTGGTTCAAATCTTCACGCTTCAAATAAATTTTGGCGCCGCCCAATTTTCCCGTCAAATTTTTCGCATATGTAAGCGGGTTTTCACGTCCTACATATTCGCGCAAATAATAACGGAACTCTTCGTTGAATTCTGGATCGTCTTTGTACTTGTAAAACGCTTCGGCCAATCTGTCCAAGACGGCTTGCAGCTCGTCCGGCACGAAACTGCCGCCAAATTCACCAAAATAACCTTTTTCTCGAATTTCTTCCACTGCACTTCACCCCTTTAAAACACTATTATATTAAATTGAGGGATGAATTCCAATACAAATTTGTCCCATAATATTTTACATTTTCATGAATAAAGATAGAGAATAGTTCGGCGAAACCTCGGCTTTAAGACAGCGAAAGTTTGTTTCTCCAAGACCGATTACCAAACCAAATCAGTGAAGTTGCTTTTGATGTGATCAAGAAGATGGAAAAAACGCCGATTTTTCCGTTGCGATGAATGTAAAAAATAACAGAACATATCGGATCGCGTGGAACCGAAAAAAGAAAAACCGGGGCAAATCCGCCAATGCGTTTTGCCCCAGCTTATCGTGCGTTATTCATTTGAGAGTTTCAATACTTCGAGCAATTTGAAGAAAAGGGAAAGAATGATCGCTACAATCGTCGCCAATCCCATACCTTTTAATGCGACTTCACCGATTTGCACAGAAGCACCACTGATGCCGATGACTAAGACGATCGACGTCAAAATCAAATTTTGTGATTTCGAGTAATCGACTTTCGATTCAACGAGCATACGGATGCCGCTCGCCCCGATGATGCCGAACAAGAGGAGCGAGATTCCGCCCATGACCGGTGTCGGAATGGATTGGATCAGCGCAGCCAGCTTGCCTAAGAACGACAATAAAATCGCCATGATGGCAGCGATGCCGAGCACCCAAGTGGAATAAACCCGGGTGATGGCAAGGACGCCGATGTTTTCCCCGTATGTCGTATTTGGAGTGGAACCGAAGAAGCTGGAAATCATCGTTGAAATCCCGTTACCCATGAGCGAACGATCAAGTCCAGGATCGCGGGCCAAATCTTTGCCGACGATGTTGCTCGTCACGAACAAGTGGCCGATATGTTCCGGAATTAACACGAGCGCTGCCGGCAAAATGATCAAAATGGACGTCCAATCAATTTTCATGGCATAAAATTCAGGCAATGTCACCCAAGAAGCGTTTTCGACCGCTTCGAACGAAAGCAGACCGAAAAGCCAGGCGATGACGTATCCGGAAATGATTCCGAGCAAGATCGGAATGATTTTTAAAAATCCGCGCAACGTCACCCAGAAGACGATCGTAATGAGCAATGTCAACAGTGCGACGGTGGCGCTTTTTGCATCCATCGTCCAATCGGCCCCGGCGTCAGCAGGCGGAATCCAGCCTGCCATTTCAGCGGCGACCGGCACCAATTCCAATCCGATGACGGCCACGATTGCCCCCATCGCCGCCGGAGGAAACACGACGTCAATCCATGCGGTTCCCGCAAACCGGACGATCAAACCGACGATCGTCAAAACGAGGCCGACGAGCAAGAAGCCGC
>JAAYTF010000005.1 GCA_012518125.1 Bacilli bacterium
ATTCGTATCTTTGGCGGAGCAGCACAAACATATTTTAGCTGTGTTTTATGAGGCGATTGGCAGCTCGGAATCGATGCGGAAACTTTGGGAGGAATTTTTGGACAATTTTTTGGCTAGGATAACCATGGATATCCAATATGCAATCGACTCCAAGTTAGCCAAAACAGAACTTGACAGTGAGATCGTTGCAAGAATTTTGCTTTCATCCGGGGAAAGGTTTCTATGGGAAATTGTAAGGGGACAAAACAAGAAATCCATCAAAGAAATAGCCGCGAATATCACGAAAGTTTATATGTTCGGCTTGTACAAATGATGTAAATGTGATAGTTGCAATGGACTTGTTTTTCTGTGGTGTCCGATGGATGTGAGGAAACGGCCAGAACCATCGCGTTTTGCTGCGATGTTTCTGGCCTTTTAAAATGGACGAATCAATAACCTTTTAAATCCGGTTACCGATTTTCTTTGAAAACCCTTTAACTAATTGTCAATTTTAGGAAAAGAAATTTATGATTTTGAAATACATGGAAAAACATAGAAGATAAAAAAATCGTTGAAGCTTGATTCTTTCATTTGGAAGATGGCATGAATCAAAATCTTCAACGATTTTTATTGAGTTAATTTAATCCCTGTCTCCGCCCAACAAATCGAACAATCCGGATGCGACGCTGCCTTCTCCTTTTGAACCGCCGCGCTCAGGAGCCGCTGCAAAGACGCGGCTTGCCAAGCGGCTGAATGGAAGCGATTGGACCCAGACAGTTCCCGGTCCGCGCAACGTTGCAAAGAAGAGGCCTTCACCGCCGAACAACGCTGTTTTGATGCCGCCGACAAATTCGATGTCATAATCGACATCTCTCGTCATGGCGACGAGACACCCCGTGTCGACGCGCAACACCTCTCCTGGTGCAAGTTCTTTTTTATGAATCGTACCCCCGGCGTGGATGAAGGCGAGACCGTCTCCTTCCAGCTTTTGCATGATGAAGCCTTCGCCGCCGAAGAAACCGACGCCGATTTTGCGCTGGAACTCAATGCCGATTGAGACGCCTTTTGCAGCCGCCAAAAAGGCGTCTTTTTGACAGATCAGTTTCCCATTGTAGTCGCTTAATTTGACCGGGATGATTTTCCCTGGATATGGTGAAGCGAAGGAAACATGTTTTTTGCCGACGCCGACGTTGGTGAACGTCGTCATGAACAAGCTTTCCCCAGTGATGAGCCGTTTGCCCGCGCCGATCAATTTATCCATGATGCCGCCGCTTTTTTTCGAACCGTCCCCGAAAATCGTCTCCATTCGGATGCCGTCCTCCATCATCATGAGGCTGCCCGCTTCCGCCACCACCGTTTCGTTCGGATCCAATTCGATTTCTACGAATTGCATGTCGTCACCGTACAACTTATAGTCGATCTCGTGGTTTTTCATGAACACAACTCCATTCGTATAATTTCGCTAATTTGATTATATTTTATTTTTAGTAAATAAAACATACTTTACAGAATATTTATATTTTTATACTTCTCTTTAGGAGAAATTTGTTTTTCGGGCTTTTTTATGGAATGCTTAATAGCTCGTAATCGTAAAGGGGCAAGTTAGACACAGGGGAAAC
>JAAYTF010000080.1 GCA_012518125.1 Bacilli bacterium
AGGGATGCGTTTCCTGCCCGCTCCCCGATTCCGTTGATTGTCACTTCGACTTTGTCGGCCCCGTTTTTGATCGCTTCAAGCGTATTGGCTGTTGCAAGCCCCAAGTCGTTATGGCAGTGGACGCTTAAAATGACGTCAGGATTCACGTTTTTGATGCGGTAATTCAATTTATTGATCAAGGCGCCAAATTCTTCCGGTTCGGCGTATCCGACCGTATCCGGGACGTTGATCATCGTAGCGCCGGCTTTGATGACGGCCTCGATCGTTTTCCATAAATATTCAAAATCCGAGCGGGATGCATCCTCTGTGGAATATTGGATTTCCGGCAAGAGGCTTTTCGCATATTTTACCGCCTCGACACCCGCTTCCAAAATTTGTTCCTTCGTTTTGCGGAATTTTTTCTCCACGTGGATGTCGGACGTTCCCAACACCATATGAATCATCGGATTTGCCGCATATTTGACTGCATGGTATACGGCATCGATGTCTTCTTTTACGGCACGCGCAAGGGCGGTGATCATCACGTCGCCGGTGTTGCCGACTTGTTTTGCGATTTCTTTTACCGCGTTAAAATCGCCTTCAGAAGAAGCGGGGAAACCAGCTTCAATTATATCCACGTTCAACTTTTTCAATTGTTTTGCAACTTCCAACTTTTCAGGCAAATTCAATTTTGCTCCCGGAACTTGTTCTCCGTCGCGAAGCGTCGTATCAAACACAATGATTTTTCTTGCCATTCTTTAATCACTCTCTCCCTCAATAAATGTTGTCGTAATCAAAAAAGCCCCGTCTCTTTTTAGAGACGAGGCTGATGCTCGCGGTACCACTCTAATTAATTAATAATGCGTAATACTACACATTATTAATTCACTCATTTCGATGGCTGGATAACCATCTATCCGTGTAACGGCGGAACACCGATCTCTGTTACTTCAGATGTTCACAGAGCAGCTCCTGGACGAGTTCGAAGGTAAAAGACTACTGGTTCG
The DNA here is from genome assembly GCA_012518125.1 of Bacilli bacterium. Lineage (GTDB taxonomy): Bacteria > Bacillota > Bacilli > Bacillales > Amphibacillaceae > Pseudogracilibacillus. The sequence continues at coordinate 987 of JAAYTF010000080.1, forward strand.
CACCAACCACCAGCTCTCTTAAAGTCCTTTATCCCTCTACTATTTCCATTCATCGCCTTTTCATTGATTCAGTTGTCGTTCTTCGTTTGGTTATTTGATATTATAACTTGGTGATTTTTCATTGTCAACATTTAAATTGAAAATTTTTAAAAAATTATTTTTCACACTAAAACGGTAAAGCATGACGTGTCGGAAGCGGGCATCAAGCGGATTTTCGATCCGATTCGAGTTTAAATACGTTGATTTCACGTTCCAATAATTCGGCGAGTTCGGCCAACTGTTCCGCCTGCTCCGATATTTCATCCATTGCGCTTGACGTTTGTTGCGTGGCTGCCGATGACTGTTCGACCCCGGCGGCCGCTTCTTCCGATACGGCAGCGATATCGGTGATTAAGACGTTCATTTTTTCACTTTCATCACTGATTTCTTTGAGGCGGCCGGCAACGGTGTCGATGCTTTCGACCATGCTTTGGATGAAATATTCGATCGTCTTGAAGCTTTGGCCGGTTTTCTCAATTTGTTCCGTGCCTTGTTGAACTTGTTTGTAGCCGTTGTTCAAGGTTGTGACGACTTCGTTCGTTTCCCGTTGGATCGCGGTCACGATGTTCGTAATTTCCGTCACGGATGCGGCGACCTCTTCGGCGAGTTTGCGTACCTCTTCGGCGACGACGGCAAAACCGCGTCCATGTTCGCCGGCACGGGCGGCTTCAATCGCGGCATTCAAGGCAAGCAAGTTCGTCTGGTCGGCGATGTCTTTGACGACGTCGACCAAATGGGAAATTTGCTCCGATTTTTGATCGAGGCC
>JAAYTF010000081.1 GCA_012518125.1 Bacilli bacterium
AGCCGAAGCGGGGACGATCCATGTCGGCAACTTTTATTTTAAACGGTTTTGGAACAAACGGAACCGTAAACTTTTTCAAAAACACCGCGACTTTTTCTTGTCGCATTGATGAAAACGAAACGTTATGACCCATCAAGTTTCACGATGTGAAAATGGCGGATATCGGAAGCGATTGCCGTACCTTTTGGCACCTTGAGGCCGATGACCGTATCGCCAATATGGATGTCGTAATATTCACCGTTCAGTCCATCCTCTGTAAATTGTTTCCATGCAAAAACGTGGTCCACAATGCGAAAATCATATGATCGGTGAACACGCGAAAAATCGACGACTATTTCACCTTCTTCGACGATTACATCAGGCAGTTTGATATGCCCGGATACGTCGACGCCCGCGATGACGCTCGGCGTTTCGTAATGTTTGACGTTGACGGTGCCGGCAGCCGCTTCATCTTCCATGACGATGACGGGAATGAGCGTCGGGTTGAACCGGTCGTTATGTTTCACCATCAACTTGACCGCATCTCCTTTTAGCGTCATTTCCCACTCCTTTTTTACATGCGGTTCAAGCTGCCGCAACGTGTATGTTCCGGAGGGCATGTCCAAGACGTTTACCGGTTTTGCCCTCGGTTCTTCGTTTACATTATGGCCCGGCTGGAGAAGGAGGACGATGATTGCACAAACAGCGAGCAGCCCGATGTAAGAAACAATGAGGGTGAACGCTTGTTTCGGTTGGACGACTTTATGAAAATGCCGCTGCCACAAAAGAAAACATAGGATGAGCAATATGAACACGAACGGCCACAAAGCCAACTGCATCATCTTCCCACCTCCGAACGTTTCTGGATCACAAAGGCGATCCCCATAAACAAGACGGCGGAGACTACACATTTAGCCGTGAACGACAACAAATTTGTTTCCGCAAAATAAAATGCGAGAAGATTGTTTTTGCCAAACAGCAAAAGCGATAAAAAAAGCACAAAAAACAGCATAAGCGGGATGAACCATTGGAATGCGCGGCGCACTTGCACCGCTTCACCGATGAGATAACCGAACGAAAAGACGAGCAAATGGTTTAAACATAACGCTAACAGCGTGATGAAAAGTTCACGGAGTGAAACAGCTTGGAAAAGATGGATGCCGTCAAAGCCTCGATAGAATAAAATGAGCAGTCGTCCCGCAAGCGACAATAAGACGGCGGTCAGCGACCCTAACAAACTGACAAACAACATGAACAAAACGTCCGCCGAAAAACATTCGATATACTTAGAGGTTTTTCCAGCGAATGTTTTCCGCTTCGTTGCATAAAGTGGAACGATAAACGCCCATAACAACGTCAACATGACGATCATATTGCCCGTGTAAGCGGTCGTCGTCATAATCATGTGTTTCAGCCAAATCGTCGTCGTCTCTCCAGGCAACGAGGCAACCAAGCCGGCCATCTGAAAGATGACGAGTGAACTGATGATCAATGCGTTCATTTTTAATCGTCGGAAAAATAGTGTTATTACCGTTTCGCGGAAGCGGCTCATCGGCGATCACTTCTTTCTTTTGAAAACACGGTCATTTTATAAGCGAAAGGCGAAAGCATGTTAAGCTTTGAGCCAGTTTTTTCGCGCCTTAATAAAAACGATTTTTCTTTCAGCCTCTTTTCTTAAACTAAATGTACAAGAAGTATAGGCAATAGAAGGTGCAATGTCAACGAAGACATCGATTGACACGACAGAAAAAAAGCGCTAATGTCGTCGATAGAGAGGAAGTGTGTGGAAGTTGTACATCTTTGTCGATGCCGATGCATCGCCCGTGCAAAAAGAAGTGATCGACATTGCGGCAAAATATGACATCCGTGTGTTTTTGGTCAAGAGCTTCGCCCATTTTTCCCCGGAAAAACCGGCCGACCATGTCGAAGTCCTTTATGTCGATCAAAGCAAAGAGGCGGCCGATCTCGCCATTTTTCACCGTGCTGGCGAAGGTGACATCGTCGTCACGCAAGATTACGGATTGGCCTCATTATGTTTGAGCAAAAAATGTCGCGTCATCCATCATAAAGGTTTTTTCTTCACAGAAAAAAACATCGACCGCCTGCTCGCCTCGCGTCACGAACAAGCGAAACTCCGCCGTGCCGGGAAACGGACGAAAGGACCGAGTCCTTATACAAAAGAGGAAAGGGAAAAATTTGTCAAGTTGCTGGAAAGCGTCATCCAAGACGAATTGATGAATCAATAATATTATGTTTCGTTTTTGAATCGTGGTATAATATACGATGTTATCATGTAACGTTTTAAAGGATTAAATAACTGAAAATTAAAAATTAGAATGAATTTTTATCATAAATGAGGTGAAAAAGTGGCAAACGAAGTATCGATCGGTTTATTAGGACTAGGTGTCGTTGGTTCAGGGGTCCTCAAAATCATTGAAGAACACCAAGAAGACCTCGTCCACCGACTCGGACGCGGGGTCAAAGTTGAAAAAGTGCTCGTGCGCAATCTCGAAAAAGCACGGCAAGTGGACGTTGATGAACGGATACTGACGACAAATAGCGATGAAGTGTTGAAAAACCCGAATATCGACATCATCGTTGAAGTGATGGGCGGAGTGGACGACGCCCGCCAATACATTTTAGAAGCGTTGAAAGCGAAAAAACATGTCGTAACAGCAAACAAAGACTTGATCGCATTGCATGGACCGGAACTTGAAAAAGTGGCCCGCGAAAACGGCTGCGACCTGTTTTACGAAGCAAGCGTCGGCGGCGGCATCCCATTATTGCGCAGTGTCGCGGACGGCTTGATTTCCGATCGCATCAACCAAGTGATGGGGATCGTCAATGGAACGACGAACTACATTTTGACAAAAATGACGAAAGACGGCCAAAGTTACGAAGACGCTTTGCGCAAAGCTCAGGAACTTGGCTTCGCTGAAGCGGATCCGACCGCGGACGTCGAAGGTTTGGACGCCGCGAGAAAGATGGTCATTTTGGCGCGCCTTTCGTTCTTGACGAACGTTGAACTTGATGACGTCGAAGTGAAAGGCATTTCCGACGTTTCCTTGACGGACATCGAATACGGCAAAAAACTTGACTTGACGATGAAATTGATTGGCTTTGCGAAACGTACGGGACAAGAAATCGAAGTGAACGTACAGCCGACGTTCTTGGCTGACACACATCCCCTTGCGAGCGTCAACGATGAATACAACGCCGTATACGTCAGCGGGGAAGCTGTCGGCGAAACGATGTTCTACGGCCCAGGCGCGGGAAGCTTGCCGACCGCGACGGCAGTCATGGCCGACGTCGTCGAAGTGATCAAAAATATGATTCTCGGCGTGAACGGAAAGAAATTCATCCGTCCGCAATTCGAGAAAAAATTGGCGCCGCCTGAAAATCGTTACAGTCAATACTACATCCGTTTGAAAGTGAAAGATGAAACGGGGGCGTTTGCCCGCATTTCCGATTTATTTAAGAAATTGGGCATCAGTTTTGAGCGAATTTTACAAACACCTAGAGAAGAAGGATATGCGGACGTCATCGTCGTCACACACGAAACTTCTTACGAAAACTTCAAACAAGCGTTGGAAGATTTGGAGAAATTGGATGTCGTCGATTCGATCCGCAGCCATTACCGCGTAGAAGGAGATGCAAAAAGATGAACTGGAAAGGACTAATCGAAGCATATGCAGACTATTTGCCAGTGACGGATGAAACACCGCGGCTCACATTGCTCGAGGGGAATACACCGCTCATTTATTTCCCACATCTATCAAAAGAACTGGGCATTGAACTCTACGGAAAATTTGAAGGGTTGAATCCGACCGGTTCCTTCAAAGACCGCGGCATGGTCATGGCTGTGGCAAAAGCAAAAGAAGAAGGAAGCAACACAGTCATCTGCGCATCGACCGGCAACACTTCCGCATCGGCCGCTGCGTATGCCGCTAAAGCGGGCATGAAGGCGATCGTCGTCATCCCGGAAGGAAAAGTGGCGATGGGGAAATTGGCGCAAGCTGTCATGTATGGGGCGGAAATTGTGCAAATCAGCGGCAACTTTGACGATGCCTTGAAAATGGTGCAACAAATCAGCAAAGACTATCCGATCACCCTCGTCAACTCGGTAAACCCTTATCGAATCGAAGGCCAGAAAACGGCAGCTTTTGAAGTCGTCGACCAACTTGGCGGCAAAGCGCCTGACATTTTGGCGATCCCTGTCGGAAACGCCGGGAATATTAGTGCATACTGGAAAGGTTTCAAAGAATACAACGAGAAAAAACAATCCGGGCTGCCGAAAATTTACGGTTTCGAAGCGGAAGGGGCAGCCGCGATCACAAAAGGCGAAGTCATCGCCGAACCGGAAACGGTCGCAACAGCCATCCGCATCGGCAATCCTGCTAGTTGGAAATTGGCCGAAAATGCTCGTGATGAATCAGGCGGGATGATCACGTCTGTCACCGATGAAGAAATCATCGAAGCATTTAAGACGCTTCCACGCAAGGAAGGCATCTTTGCGGAACCTGGTTCTTGCGCATCGATTGCCGGGGTCTTCCAACAAGTGAAAGCAGGCGCGATTGAACCTGGCAGCACCGTCGTTTGCGTCCTCACCGGAAACGGGCTGAAAGACCCGCAAACGGCCGTCGACGTGATGGAAATGGACCTCGTTTCATTGCCAAACGATGAAAAAGAGGTCGCCGAATACATCAAAAAAACGGCAGGCTATTGATATGCTGGAAATAATCGTTCCCGCCAGCTCCGCAAATGTGGGACCAGGTTTTGATTCTGCCGGAATTGCGTTGACGCGCTATTTGACAATCAAAGTGAAAAAAGCGGAGGAGTGGAAGTTCATCCATGAAACGCCGCTCGTCCCGGAAGTGAACCATTACAAAAACCATTATATTTATAAAATCGCAACTAAAGTCGCTGAATGGAACAGCTGTACGTTGCCGCCTTGCCACGTCACGATGCATACGGAAATCCCGCTCGCGCGCGGGCTCGGCAGCAGCGCTTCCGCGATCGTGGCCAGCATTGAACTTGTCAATCAGCTTTGCGGGTTGAATTTGACGGAAGAAGAAAAGCTCGATTTCGCCGTGAAAATTGAAGGGCATCCGGACAATGTCGCTGCGGCGCTGTTGGGCGGTTTCGTCATTTCCGTCAAGATGGGCGAAGAGACGAAATATAAGAAACTGCCAAAATTGGACATGGATCTTGTCGTCTATATTCCATCGTTTGAATTGAAGACGGACGAATCGCGCAAAGTGCTGCCGAAACAATTCAAAATGAAAGATGCGGCAACTGCTAGCGCCATCAGCAACTTAATGGTTTCGTCATTGTTGACAGGCGACTATAAACTCGCAGGAAAAATGATGGAAAGCGATCTTTTCCATGAAACGTATCGGGCGAAACTCATCCCGAATTATTACGAAATCCGTTCGCATGCCCGTGAACTCGGTGCATACGGCACGGTGATCAGCGGTGCGGGACCGACGATGATCTCCTTTGTCCCACAAGGCGAAGGGGAAAAAATCGCTGAAAAAATGCGAACGATTTTCCCGGATTACGATATCGAAAAGTTGGAGATTGACGAAGAAGGGTTGCGGGTTAAAACGTATGAAGATTAATAAATAAGGAGTTTCAGAGATTTTCCCTGAGACTCCTTTTCCTTTTTCTCTCAACCTAGCACGGTTTGGTCGTTTACAAACTGACGGCCGCGAATGCGCTGGAATTCTTCCAACAACTGTTGAATCGTCAGCTTTTGCTTATCTTCGCCGGATACATCGAGGATAATTTGTCCGGCGTCCATCATGATGAGCCGGTCGCCCATCTCCAACGCTTGCTGCATGTTGTGGGTAACCATCAGCGTCGTCAATTCATATTTTTCAACAAGCTCCGAAGTGATTTGCGAAACAAGCTCCGCCCGCGCCGGGTCAAGCGCGGCTGTATGCTCGTCCAAAAGTAAAATATCAGGTTCCGTAAACGTCGCCATCAAGAGCGACAACGCTTGCCTTTCCCCTCCGGACAACAACCCGACTTTTGCAGTTAACCGATCTTCCAAGCCGAGATTCAACGTGCTCAAATACTCTTGGAACATTTTACGGCGCTGGCGCGTAACACCGAGTTTCAACGTACGTTTCTTATTCCGCGAGTAGGCCATCGCCAAGTTTTCTTCAATCGTCATCGAAGGGGCCGTCCCTGCCATCGGATCTTGGAATACTCTGCCGATGAATCTTGCCCGTTTATACTCCGGCAAATATGTCACATCTTGCCCGTTTATGATAACGTTCCCCGTATCGGCGATCAAGTTGCCGGAAATGACGTTCATCAACGTCGATTTTCCCGCTCCATTGCCGCCGATGACGGTGACAAATTCGCCTTTTTTCAGTTCCAAGTTGATATGTTTTAACGCTCTTTTTTCATCCAACGTTCCTTCGTTGAATGTGATCGATACTTGTTTCAACTTAAGCATTGATTATTCCCCCGCTTCAAGCGCAGCACGCTTTTTCATCCGGCGTTGTTTTTCCCGTTGTGCTTGGATGATCTTCGGTGTGACGAGCGCAATGATGACGAGAACCGCTGTAATGAGCTTCATGTCCCCCGTTTCCAAAAACTTCGTACGCAATGCCAACGTAACGACAATCCGGTAGATGATTGCCCCCAATATGACGGCCAATGTCGCACGGGCGATCGTTTTTGTGCCAAACAACGCTTCTCCGATGATAACGGAAGCCAAACCGATGACAATCATACCGATCCCCATGCCGACGTCGGCGAAGCCTTGATGCTGTGCGATGAGCGCGCCGGACAAAGCAACCAAGCCGTTTGACAAGCCGATGCCGACGATGATCAAATTGTCCGTATTGGCGGAAAAACTGCGGATCATTCGTTTATTGTCGCCCGTTGCACGCAACGCCAAACCGACTTCCGTCTTTAAAAAATAATCGATGATCAATTTGATGATGAGAACGACGAAGATCATGATGAAAACGATTGCCCAAGTGTTTGGAAAACGATCCAATCCGAAAGCTTCGAGCATGCCGTTCATCACTCGGTCAATCCCCGTTTTTTCCCAAAGTGCCGTAAGCGCTGTTTTCAACGTCGTTTCATTCAGTAACGGCACTTGTGGATTCGCCATGATCCGTAAATTGATCGAATAAAGAGCAGTCATCATTAAAATCCCTGATAAAAGCGGATTGATTTTCCCTTTTGTATGTAAAACCCCGGTGATCGTCCCCGCTATAAAGCCGGCAAAAGCACCGTAAACGGTCGCCAAAATCGGTGGCACGCCATTGATGATCGATACGGCTGCCACAGCCCCTCCTGTCACGAAACTTCCATCAACCGTCAAATCGGGGAAGTCGATGATCCGAAAAGATAAATAGACCCCTAACGCCATAATGGCATATATAAGCCCCGATTCAACGGCTCCGAATAAAGACAAAAACATGGACATCCTCCATTCCGCTGCAAAAAAGTAAAGAAGGAAGTAAGGATTTCACCTTACTTCCACACTATTTTACTAAATTATATGTTCAAATGAAAGTGGCAATTCATTACTCTTCTTCAGAAGGCTCGATTAATTCCGCGACTTCATCCCATTCATCGTTCCACTCGACTCCTTGAATTTCAGCCGCTTCTTTGTTGATAAAGAGCTTCATTTCCGGCGGATATTCTACAGGGATTTGATCAGGCGTTTTTTCGCCAGTCAAAATGTCAACCGCCATTTCCCCTGCGCGATAGCCGATTGTATAGTAGTCGATGCCGTACGTTGCAAATCCGCCTTTTTGCAATGAATCCGGCTCACCGACAACGAGAGGGATTTGTTGTTCGTTCGCAACACCGACGACACTTTCAAGCGCGCTGACGACCGTATTGTCCGTGAAAATGTAGAACACATCAACGTCGCCTGCAAGCGTCATGGCCGCTTGGTGAACTTCTGAAGAGTTTGCAACCGTTCTTTCGTGAATCGTCAAGCTTGTCCCTTCCGCCGCTTTTTGAATCGCTTCAATTTGCGCTACGGAGTTTGCCTCACCGGCGTTGTAAATGATTCCTACATTCGCACCTTCAAAATATTTGTCGATGAATTCGACGGTGTTTTTGATCGCATCCGGGTGCAAGTCGACGACGCCAGTGATGTTCGGACCCGGTTTGTCGAAAGACTCGACCAATCCCGCCGCGATCGGATCCGTTACGGAAGTGAACACGATCGGTATTTCTTTCGTAGCGTTAAGTGCGCCTTCTGCACTAGGTGTTGAGTTTGCGAAAATCAAATCGACGTTGTCCGCAACAAAGTTGTCAGAAATGGTCTTTACGTTATTTTGGTCTGCTTGCGCATTTTGATAGTCATATTCAACTTTCAAACCAGCATCTTCAAGAGCTTGTTTAAATCCTTCATAAGCCCGGTCGAGTGATGGGTGTTCAACGATTTGCGTAGCACCGATTCGATACACTTTCTCGTCCGTTCCATCTGTCTCTTCCGTCTTAGTTTCATCTGATGTTTGGTCCGTTACCGCTTGATCATCATTGCCACCGCAAGCGGCCAAAGCAAATACAGCGAACAATGATATGATCAACAAAGAAAGCCATTTCTTCAATTCTATTTCCCCCTTATGTTTTAAACTATTTACTAATTATACTTGCTAGATTTTCCACTTTCAAGCATAAACGCTTTAAAGTATACAAGTATTTTATGTAAAAAATGCGCACCTTTTCTATGAAAATGGTGTAATAGAAAAGGTGCGGGTGAAATTATCTCTGAAAATTCCGAAAACTATTGCAAGATTTATTTCATCTTTGAAAGACTTGCTTCGTTTTCGCAAACTTCTATAAAATTACACTTTCATTGACGTCATGCTCTGCGACGACGTCTCGGTTGCGGCATGTCACTCATTTCATTTACGGAAACGACTTCTTTGATTCTCTTCTTCGGTTTCTTCCAATACTTTTCGTTTCCAGGAAGATCGTCAAACCACGTTGCATCTTTCGGACAATCCAATATCATCACTTCGCCGTACTTGCCTTCACGGTTTTGGTGATATTTCAAATATGCTTTTCCGTCTTTGATCGCTAAAATTTCAATTTTTCCTGACGTGTGGCTCATGGCGAGCCGGACGCGTTTTCCTAATCCAGATGTCAAAGCTTTTGCTTCTTCGACGAGATTGTACGCTTCTTCCAACGTCAACACGAAAGGCTCATTTCCGCGCACTGGACGGTTGATGAAGAAGTAGTATGGCGTCACACCTGCCCATGAAAGCTTGTCGAGCAATTCGCCTAACACTTTTGGGTCGTCGTTGATGCCTTTTAACACAGGTGACTGGTTGACGATGATGGCACCAGCTTCATGCAATGCTTGAAACGCTTTATACGCGTGTTCCGTCAATTCACGCGGATGATTGACGTGCGCCATGATGTAAATGCGTTTTTCTGGAGTTGAGTATTTGCGGATGACATTTAACAATTCTTCGTCTTCATAAATGCGCATCGGGTTGAATACCGGAAGTTTCGAACCGATGCGAATGATTTTTACGTGGTCGATTTCGCGCAATTTCGATAAAATCGCATCGAGACGGCTTGCGGCAAGCATCAATGGGTCTCCGCCAGTGAGCAGAACGTTGTTGATTTCCGGGTGCTCCTTAATATAGTTGATTCCCGGTTCGACATCGATCGATGCTTCTCTTACGTCGTTGCGGAACAGACGTTTACGGAAGCAATAACGGCAATACGCGCCGCAAACTTCGGATACGAGCAATAATGCGGTCGTTTTGTATTTGTGCTGGCAACCTGGCGCCACGTAGTTCGTATCTTCGTCGGAAGCGTCCCAACGGCCGTAATCGTTCAATTCATGTTCGCTTGGGATGACAAGTTTTCGGATTGGATCATTCGGGTCGTCCCAATCAATGAGGCTCAAATAATACTCATTGACGCGGAATACGAATTTTTCCGTGACTTTTTTCAGTTTTTCCCGTTCCTCTTTTGGGATCTGTTCAATGCGGTCAATGTCCGTGATATACTTTGGTAATGCCATATCCTTAAACTCCTCCCTTTTGAATTTGTTCTAGATAAGCCCTTTATTAGTTAACATAACATAGAATTTAGCGGACGGCAAACGCGTTTTTCCGTTTGTCGTTGAATTGACAAAGTCTTGAAATGACCGTTTCATTCACCTTTTCCAAATGAAACAAAAAAAAGCATCAAAAGTCGTTTTCACAAACTCTTGACGCTTTTCGGCTTACAATGATTGTTCCAACGTTTTCAACAAGCTGACAACTTCTTTTGAGGCGGCCTCCAAATGGTTCATCGCTTCTTTTACGGCATCGATGTTGCCTTTTAGATATGCTTCAACCGCCCTTTTTGCACATTGATGCACCTTCTTGTGCGGCTCCTCCAAATCTTTGAACGCTTGCAAACTTGTAATCCGGTCCGGCAAATTGCTGTAATACCATTTTCCTAGACGGCACTCATCATGCGATGTCACTTCGTTGAGGGAAATCTTTTCAAAGCCGAGCATCATGTTGTAAATGCGCCATTTCCATAGCAAATGATCGGTGGTTGCCACCCGGATGATGTCTTTCTCATTGTAAATCAAGTTCGCATCCAAAAATGTCAAACGATATTCGTCCATCTGTTTGCTGATTTGATAAATCGTTTCGCCCGCTTCCTGGACGAGTCCTTGCACTTCTTCGCTCAATTCGGCCATGTTCGCATTTCTTTCGCTGATTTCAACGACCGTCGAGGACTGTTCTTCGCTCATGGCGGCGATTTGCGTCGTCTCTTCATTGATCGCTTGCATCGTCTGGACGATTTTATCCAACTCTTCTTGGGCTTTTTGCGAACCTGTTACGCTTTTTTGGACGCGTTCTCCTGTCGCTTTGATGCGTTCGGTCACTTGTTTCGACACCGATTGCAAGGTAACCATGTTCGAAGTGATTTGGTCGATCTGCTCTTTTGTATGTTCGGACAATTTGCGGACTTCCGTTGCTACGACGGCGAAACCTTGGCCGGCTTCTCCTGCGCGCGCCGCTTCGATGCTGGCGTTGAGCGCCAACAAATTCGTCTGGTCGGCGATTTCTTTGATGACGTCGATCACTTCATGCGTATTGTCGATTTCCCTGCCAAGTTGATTGACATCTTCCATGACATGTTCGTACACTTTGCCGACTTCACCAATATCATGCAACGCTTGGCTGATGACTTTTTGGCTGTTTTCCGCCGATTCAACCGCTTCTTTCGTACCTTCGACGACTTTCACCGCATGATTGGACGCATCTTGGATCGATGAGCTCATCTCTTCCGTCGCCGCCGTGATGTTATGCGCCTCCATCAATTGCTCATCCATCGCTTCGATGAGCCGTTGGGTAATATCGAGTTCCGTCAAGCTGTTGAGCATGTCTGAAACTTGATGATAAAACGCTTTAAATGTCGTTTCATTATACACGTCGACGATTAACTGTTGATCGAAACTAGCCAGTTTTTGTACAGCCAAAACGAGTACGATCATTTCATCCGGGCGCTTATGCAGTTTTTCCATCAAGATGGCGCTGATGAACTGAACCAGTAAATTGTGCGACATGATAAAATAGTTCGCGGAAACGTTTATGTCGCTGTGCACTTGACCGATTTTCACCCTCGACTTTATGTACGCTTCATCCAACTCCGCCCGGAAAAATTGCTCCAAATATTTACGGAATGTCACCTTTAATTTTTCCACTTCGGAATGTTTCATGATGATCTGTTTTAACGTTTCTTCTTTTAACATGTTTTCGTAAAATTGATCGATGATGTATTCAAATTCCGGCTGCACATACTGTCCTGCCTTGCGCACATGTTCCAACGTCTGCGCGTCGATGTTGATGAAGTATAACCGATCGGTCGGCCGATGCCCCACCTTCAATTGGGCTGAATGCAATAATTCCATGTACTGTTTCCAATTTTTCGTTCTTTTCCGAAACAAACCTTCCTCTCCCCTTTTCACAAACGCTTCACTGTTAACATAGTACCATTATACCTTATAAAGCATTTATGTAATACTATTTTCGTCGCACTTTTTGCTTATGTTTTGATCGTTTTTTCCATAAGAAAAACTAGAAACAACCTCGAATGAGGTCATTTCTAGTTCTTGAAAATATATCGTCACACTTTGAACCGCTCAACAAGCCGTTGGATATCGTCTGCCAATTTCGCCAACTCGCCGGAACTTTTCGCCACTTCTTCCATGGAACTGCTCGTTTCCTCGGACGAAGCGGTCACTTGCTCGACACCGGCTGCGGCCTCTTCCGAAACGGCGGCGATGTTTTGGATCGCCTCGTTGATCGATTCATTGTCGCTAAACACCGCTTCAAGGCGTTCGGATATTTGCTGGATGTTTTTCGCCATTTGTTCGACGGATTGTTGAATTTCATGGAACGTTTTTTCCGTTTCGTTAATTTGTGCACTGCCTCGTTCAACTTCTTTGTAGCCTTCTTTTAGCGAGTCAACTACGCGGTTTGATTCTTTTTGCACATCTTCGACGATTTTCGTGATGTTCGTCACCGATTCGGCCGATTGTTCTGCCAGTTTGCGCACTTCTTCTGCGACGACCGCAAAACCTTGGCCGTGCTCGCCGGCTCTCGCCGCTTCAATGGCGGCGTTAAGGGCCAACAAGTTCGTCTGTTCCGCGATGTCTTGAATGATTGCGACAAGCTCGGAAATCCTGCTCGTATGTTCATCGAGCCCTTCAACCATTTTCACCGCTTCCGTCATCGTCTGATCGATCGTCTGCATCTGCTTTAAAGAGCTCACCATCAATTCACTGCCGCGCTCCGTCATCTCCAACACCGTGTGCGTTGTTTCTTCGGAAGCTTTTCCGAGCGCGTTCGCTTCACTTACTTGTTTCGTAAAGTTGTTCATGCGGGCGGAAATTTCCGATGCGCTGTTTGCTTGCGATTCGGAAGCGGTCGCCAGTTCCTGCATCGTGGAAGCCACTTGGTTTGTCGCTTCCATCACTTCGTTTGCCGATTGCGTCAGTTGATTGCTTTGGCTTGCCAAAAATTCGGTCACATCCATGAGTTCTTGGATCATTTTTTTCAAACCGCCTTGCATTTCGTTCAAGGCGTCGGCAAGCTCCAACGTTTCATCTCTCGCTTTGATTTTGAGCGGCTCGCCGCCCAAGTCGCCTTCTTTCAATTGCATGATGCGCTCGATGACCGCTTTGATCGGTCTGACGATTCGGCTTGTCAACAGCCATGTGATGACAAAAGTGATGACAATGGTGATTGCCATGACGATGATGACGGCATATAATATTTCATCCGCTTTTTTGTTGAAATCGAGCATGTACGTACTGATCCCGACAATCCAACCCCAGTGTGGATCTTGTTTGACAAAGGCGATTTTCCGTTCAGGTTTCGTCTCGCCCGGCAAAGGGTAATCATAGTAATTGAAGCCGCCGCCGGATTGGGCGATTTTGATCTGTTCTTGGATAAATTTTTGACCTGAAGAATCTTCATAATCCCAAATGTTTTCCCCTTCCAAAAAGGGATGGGCGAGCAATACGCCGTCTTCGTTCAATATGTATGGATAACCATTTTCTCCGACATCAATCGAATGGCCTTCCCGTTCTTGGTCCGAAATCTTCTTGCCTAACATGGCTTCTTTCACTTTTTCTTGCGCTTCTTCTAACGTGATGGCCCCTTTTTCCACTTGTTCGTTCATCACTGCGATCAAATCTAAATATAGTTCTACGCTGTTTTGTAAATTGGTTGCCCCCAGATCGTCCAACCCTTTTTGGCTGTTTTGAAAACTAACCACACCTAATACGATGAGCGATGCGACAACTAAAACGTTCGTTAACATGATGAATTTCGCCTTAATGTTCAACCGGAATCCCATGATATCTTTCACTCCAGATAGCAAATATTTTATCTCCTACGTTTGGCTCAGGACAAATTTATTATAACATGTTAACGTTGCCACATCTACCAAAAAACGTATTTTGTAAAAGATTTTAAAAATTTTACATTTTATAGGAACGTCTGCGTGCCCGCGTTTTCGTTGCCGAGATGTAATCTTCAATCAACATTTTCGTGGCGTCCGGCTTCAAATAGGCATAACCTTTGTTCACCGTTCGGATCGCTTCGATCAAGTCTTCCCCGCTGTGGCTTTTCAACAGGAAACCTAATGCTCCCGCATGCAGCGAACGAAACATTAAATCTCGGTCATCGCTAGTCGTCAAGATGATAATTTTCGTTTGTTCATTGGCCTTTAAAATTTCTTCCGCCGCTTCAAGGCCGTTTTTGCGCGGCATATTGTAATCCATGATGACGATATCCGGGTTCGTTTTCAAAGCATTTTGAACCGCTTCCACGCCATCTTTGGCAAAGGATACGACGCGCATGTCGGGCTGTTCGTTGATGATCAAAGCAAGCCCAGAGCGCAATATTTGGTGGTCATCCGCTATCAATACACGAATCATATCTTTTGCCCCAGCCCCTTCATACTATTATTGAAACCGCCCACTCCTTGCACGTAAAAAAAACGATGACAAAACGTCATAAAAATTCCTCCTTTCTTGTTTTGTACACGTTTATTGACCTAAATATTTTGGCGTTTCCAATAAACTATATATGGTTTATACACATACAATTATAGGATAATAGCCTATAATTTTCTAATAAAACACAAATGATTAAGACGTTAATGCTTAGGACTTTATAGCCAATCGAAAGGAGTGCCACTACGTTTTGAGTCGTATGATCGTCGTGAGTGCTTCCATTTGAAAAAATACGTGAAAATGGTTCCTCCTTTTTGCGCCTTAAGTCGATAGTGGATGGATTTCCACAATTTTCCAGTGTTTTGCCAATAAAAAAAGCCTGCCAATAAGGCTTCCAGTGATTGGGAAGTTGACAGGCTATCCCTTTACATCGATTCCACATTCATGCCAATTTTTTTCAGCAAGCGAATCGCTTCTTTTTTTTCATCTTCATCCAAACTGGAAAACATTTCCGCTATCGTCCGACGATGCTTTGGGAAAATGTCGCGGATCAGTTTTTCCCCGGCTTCCGTGAGCCGCACGTGGATGACACGGCGGTCCCGCGGGCAGCTTTCGCGGACGATCAATTCTTTTTCTTCCAATTTATCGATGACATACGTGATGCTACTGCTGGCGAGCAGCACTTTTTTTCCGATCACTTGAATCGGTTGCGGCCCTTTATGATAAAGCAGTTCCAGAACTCCGAATTCGGTTAAATTTAATCCGTATTGTTTCACGTCATTCGTCGCTTTTTTGCGAATCGCTTCCAGCGCACGGTTAATGACGATGAACAACTTTAAGGAGAGCTCTTCATCCAGCTCCCGGTTCACTGACTTGATCATTTCCCTCATCCTTTTGTTCCGCTTGACAAAATAAGCGGCTGATTATTCCCACTCGTACGGCGTTTCTTGATACACATAATAGTTGAGCCAATTCGAAAATAACAAGTGGGTGTGCGCACGCCACGTATTAAGCGGCATTTGCGTCGGGTCATCATTCGGGAAATAATTTTCCGGCATGTGTATGTCAAGGCCTCTGGCTAAATCGCGTTCATATTCTTCTTTCAAAGTCGTCGCATCATATTCCAAATGACCCGTGGTGAATATATGTTTATTATCTTTCGATTTAAACAAAAATAATCCTGCCGTTTCAGAAGTAGCCAAAACCTCCAATTCCGGATGGTTTTCGACATCTTCAATTTTGATTTCCGTATATCGTGAATGCGGCGCACGGAAAACATCCTCAAAACCGCGGACGAGTTCGATCGTCTGATCCCTCACCGTATGTTCATATACGCCGGACAATTTACGCGGCAACATGTGTTTTTCGATGCCGAAATGATAATACGCACCCGCTTGTGCACCCCAACAAATGTAAAAAATCGACGTGACGTTTGTTTTCGACCATTCCATAATCTCTTTCAATTCTTCCCAATAGTTTACTTCGTCAAACGGCAAATGTTCGATCGGCGCACCGGTTATGATCAATCCGTCAAAACGGCGATGTTTGACATCATAATACGTCAAGTAAAACGAATCCAGATGCGATTTGCTCACGTTTTTCGACTCATGCGTCGCCGTATGAAGGAACGTGACGTTCACTTGGATCGGCGTATTCCCCAACAATCGCAGCAATTGCAATTCCGTCTTTTCCTTTTCCGGCATCAAATTTAAGATGGCAATATTCAACGGTCGAATGTCCTGTGATTGCGCTCGTTCTTCATCCATGACGAAGATTCTTTCTTTTTTCAATAACTCACTTGCGGGTAATCCTTTAGGAATGTTGATTGGCACGGAACGATTCTCCTTTGCGCATTTCTTGTAACTAATATTATATCGTTAATACGCCGTATTTCACAACGTTATGTCAACGCGTTAGCACGTTAAAAAACGAGTTCATCGTTGAATAACAGCTGCAAATAACGAACGCTTATAATAATATATTGGAAATCCTAACCTTTAAACACAAGTTTTATTATAGCAAAAGATAACGGTTCTTTCATAACATATACAAATCGTTGATCTCTCACATGTACCCGTGTATTTGTGAATGTCAACCTAATTGTTCACAACTTTTTTACATATCTGTGAATAAAATTGAAAAACTTGATAAAATGAACATTTATCATGTGCGCAAAGTCTGTGGATAACTTTGTGGAAGATGTGAATATTACGTGCAAAAGTTGCACAAAACGTATCATATAAGAAAATGTTCCTGTGAATAAGTCTTTATTTTGAACATCGGTTACGTTTAGCATGTTCCATTTTATATAACTAGTATACTTTCAT
>JAAYTF010000082.1 GCA_012518125.1 Bacilli bacterium
TCTTTCCGTGGCTTCTCCTCCGATTTTCCGCATTCACGGCAATTTGGTGCGCTTTGGCGATACGCCCTTGACGGGTGAACAAACGGAAGAGATGGCAAAATATTTGCTCGGAAACCGCTGGGAGACGTTTGAAAAGGAACGCGAATATGATTTCGCATATGAGATACCTGGCGTTTCACGGTTCCGGCTGAACATTTTCCATCAAAAACGCGCCATCAGTATTGCGGCACGCGTCATACCCGACAAAGTCCCGACGATTGATCAGCTCGATTTGCCGCCGATTTTGAAGGAAATCATGAACCGCCCACACGGGTTGGTACTCGTTACGGGGCCGACAGGGTCGGGGAAGTCGACGACGCTTGCGGCGATGATCGACTTTGTCAACCAAACGATGGAAAAACATATCATCACGCTGGAAGACCCGATCGAATACATTCACAACCACGCTCAATCGATCGTGCAGCAGCGTGAAGTGGGCATCGATACGAAGCAGTTTTCAAACGGACTGCGCGCCGCGTTGCGCCAAGACCCGGATGTCATACTCGTCGGGGAGATGCGCGACTTGGAGACGATCCAGACCGCGATTACGGCTGCGGAAACGGGGCACTTGGTTTTGGCGACATTGCATACGAACAGCGCCGCCCAAACGATTACACGGATCATCGATGTCTTTCCGCCGCATCAACAAGAGCAAATCCGGATTCAACTTTCTTCGGTGTTGGAAGCGGTGATATCACAGCGGTTGTTGAAGAGGTCGGACAAGCCTGGCCGAATTGCAGCGACGGAAATTTTGATCCGGCATCCGTCGATTGCCAATCTCATCCGCAACAATAAAATCGACCAAATCCACAACGTCTTGCAAACGAGCAAAGCGCTCGGCATGCATACGTTGCAGATGTCGATTCGGGACTTGTTGAATCGCGGCATCATTTCACACGAACAAGCGAAGCCTTTCTTTAGTACGGTAGGTGATTTCGATGGCAATGTATAAATACGTCGGCCGAACGGCAAAAGGCTCGTTGAAACGCGGAACGCTCGAAGCGGAATCGCGCCGCGACGCGATCAACAAACTGCGCGCTCAAGGCATCAGCCCGCGCGAAATCAAAGAGACGAAGCCATCGATTTTCAACCGCGACCTTTCGCTTGGCGGAAGTCGTGTGAAAATGGAACATTTCGTCGTCTACTGCCGTCAATTCGCCACGCTGATTCGCGCCGGCGTCACGATCGTCGATGCGACGAACATCCTGGCGGACCAGACGGAAAGCAAAGCGTTGAAACAGGCGTTGCGGCAAGTTGAACAAGACATCCGCGGCGGCATCGCCTTTTCGGATGCGGTGGAAAAACACCCGAAAGTGTTCCCGCCGTTATTTGCCAACATGATCCGTGCGGGCGAGATGACCGGAAGTTTGGATGAAACGCTTGACCGCATGGCGACCTATTTTGAAAAACAGCATTCATTGAAGAAAAACGTCCAATCGACGCTTACATACCCGATCATCTTGACGGTGCTCATCATCGGCGTTGTCGTTTTCTTGCTCGTATACATCATCCCGCAATTCATGGGCATTTACGAGCAATTCGGCAGCGAGTTGCCTGCAATCACCAAATTGTTGTTAAAAATCAGCGAAATTGTCCAGGAACTATGGTGGCTCGTGTCGATCATACTCGCACTTTTCATCGGGATTTTCATCTTTCTTTACAAAACGAACAAGCCGTTTCATTATTCCGTGCACGTCGGGTTGTTGAAAATGCCGATATTCGGGAAATTGCTGCAAAAAGCGGCGATTGCCCGCATGACACGGACGCTATCTTCGCTGTTTTCAAGCGCCGTGCCGATTTTGGATGCACTCGACATCGTGGCAAAAGTTTCCGGAAACCCAATCATCAGCAAAGTCGTCTTGGAAGCGCGTGATAATTTGGAAAAAGGCGGAACGTTGTCACAGCCGTTGGCAGCGCACTGGGTGTTCCCGCCGCTTGTGCATCAAATGACGGCGATCGGCGAAGAGACCGGTACATTGGACTTCATGTTGCAAAAAGTCGCCGACTTTTACGAAGAAGATGTCGACCGGACGGTGAACTCGTTGAAATCGTTGATTGAACCGGTCATGATCGTCATTTTGGCGACGGTGGTGGGCTTCATCGTCATTTCGATCATGGTTCCAATGTTCCAAGTATTTACAGAAATTCAATAGATGCAAAAACCTTTTTTGGAGGTGATGTGAAAACGGTAAGAAAATGTCCTTCCATTTCATCAAACAATCATTATGAAATCATTTAACAATAGGAGGTAAATAACCATGAGAAAACTAGTAAACAGATTTAAAAAGTTAAAGAATGAACGAGGATTGACGCTTGTTGAGCTACTTGCGGTAATTGTGATTCTAGCGATCATCGCGATCATTGCTTTCGTGTTTATCGGTGGCGTCATTGAAAACTCAAGAAAAGATGCCCATATCGCGAATGCGCAACAAATCATTTCTGCGGCTAAATTGTATGAAGCCACAACGGGCAAAGAAACAGTTACAGCTGCAACGTTACAAAATGAAGATTATTTAGATCAAATTTTGGATCCATGGAATAAACAACCATACTCTGATTTAGATAAAGTAACAGTAACCAAAGTAAAAGGTACTGATGGTGCATATAAAATTTCAGGTTTTAAACCGAATGTTAAAGGTAAATGTAAAA
>JAAYTF010000083.1 GCA_012518125.1 Bacilli bacterium
GATTGAGCGTGGTTGTGAATGTATTCGATCGGGTCTTCCAGCGTGATGATATGTTTTTCCATCGTTTGGTTGACAAAGTCGATCATCGCCGCAAGCGTCGTCGACTTTCCCGACCCTGTAGGCCCCGTAACGAGGACCAACCCGTGTGGGCGGTTCATGATTTCCTTCAAAATCGGCGGCAAATCGAGCTGATCAATCGTCGGGACTTTGTCGGGTATGACGCGTGCCGCAATACTGATGTTGCGTTTTTGATGGAAAATGTTCAGCCGGAACCGTGAAACGCCAGGTATCTCATAAGCGAAATCATATTCGCGTTCCTTTTCAAATGTCTCCCAGCGGTTTCCGAGCAAATATTTTGCCATCTCTTCCGTTTGTTCACCCGTCAAGGGCGTATCGCCAAAGCGCACCAAATTGCCGTGAATGCGGAAAATCGGAGGAGAAGCCACGGAAAGATGAATGTCAGACGCTTCTTTTTGAACAGCTGTTTTCAACAATTCATCGATGTGCACCAACGTTGCTCCTCCTTTTTATTCAATCGTCGCGACGCGCAATACTTCTTCCGTCGTGGATAGTCCTTTTTGCACTTTGTCCAATCCGTCATGGAGCAAAAACTTGAAGCCACGTTCCATGACGTACTGGCGGATTTGGGCGGCGCTTGCCGAACCCATGATCAGTTCACGGATCTTGTCGTCGATTTCGAGCACTTCATGGATCGCGATCCGGCCACGATAGCCGGTATTGTGACAGCTCGGACAGCCGCGGCCGCGTTTCACTTTGTCGATGTCCATGTTCGCTTCGCGGAAGATTTGTTTTTCCCTTTCCGTCGGCTCCTCGTACTGGCCGCAATCGCGGCAAACGCGCCGGATGAGCCGCTGTGCCACCACGCCGGATAATGAAGATGAGATGAGGAACGGTTCGATACCCATGTCGGTTAGCCGCGTGAGGGCCGCAACGGCGCTGTTCGTGTGCAATGTGCTCAAAACCAGGTGTCCGGTGAGCGATGCGCGGATGGCGATTTGCGCCGTCTCCAAGTCGCGGATTTCCCCGACCATGATGATGTCCGGGTCTTGGCGCAAAATCGAACGGAGACCCGCAGCAAACGTCATGCCGACCGCTTCATTCACTTGAACTTGGTTGATGCCGGCGAGTTGATACTCGACCGGGTCTTCGATGGTGATGATGTTTTTCGTTTCGTCGTTCAATTTGTTCAACGCCGCATACAACGTCGAAGATTTACCGGAACCGGTCGGACCGGTGATGAGGACGATGCCGTTCGGGCGTTCGATCATTTTTTGGAATTTGGCCGCATTTTCCTCGGAAAAACCGATTTTGTCGAAACTATCCAATGCGTTGCTCAAATCCAAAATACGCATGACGATTTTTTCGCCGTAGATGGATGGCAACGTTGATACACGGATGTCGATCGGTTTAAAGTTCACCGTCATCTTGATCCGTCCGTCTTGCGGTACGCGGCTTTCGGTGATGTTCAAGTTCGCCATGATTTTGACCCGTGCGGTCAACACGCTTTGCATACTTTTCGGCAAGGTCCGCTCCGTCATCATGACGCCGTCGATCCGGTAACGGATTTTCAGCTCCAACTCTTGCGGGTCGAAGTGGATGTCGCTTGCCCGCTGTTGGACGGCGTTTGAGATGATCTGGTTGACAAGTTTTACGACAGGCGAATCTTCATCGGTGATGCCCGCTTCTTCCACTTCCTCTTCCGTGACGAAATCACCCATCGCCTCTTCCAGCGACTGCTGCAAATCGTAATATTTCGTAATCGCTCGCTGCAATTCGTCTTTCGTCGCAATCGCCGGGACGATTTGGTATCCCGTCGCCATGCGCAATTCTCCGATCGCAAAGTAATCCAGCGGATCCGCCATCGCGACGAACAGTTGGTTGTTTTCCGTACGGATCGGCATCACTTGGTATCTTTTGGCAATTTCCCGCGGCACGAGTTGGACGGTATCCGGATCGACCGCAAATTGGTTGATGCTGATGTGCGGCACGCCCAGCTGGAATTCGAGCACCTCGATCAATTGTTGTTCGGTGATCAATCCCAGGCGCAGCAATGCGTCCCCCAATTTTTCGTCCGGTGCTTTATCTTTTAACGCCTCCTCGAGTTGTTCTTTTGTAATCAAGCCGGATTCGACGAGCAAGTCGCCCAAACGTTTCCGCGTCATCACTTCCCTGCACCGTCCTTCCACATCTCAAGGAACTCTTCGTCCAAGAAACCATTTTCAACAAAGACTTCGATGAAGTTTTCGTTGATTAATCCTTCCTCAATCAAATCGTCAATGATTGTTTCGTCCAAGACGCCGCTGTGGATCAAATTGCTGATGAGTCCGGCGACGATGCGATCGAGCTGCTCCACTCTTTCACGGAGTTCCGCGATCGCCATGAAATTTTGTTCGTCCATTCGTTCCAGGCTTTTGGCGTATGCTTCGAGCATTTTATCCAAAAACGCTTCATATTGGCGCTGCAATTCTTCGATTTCTTTGATCGCGTCATATTCGGCTTCATCGTCGATTTCATCCGGCAAAAAGTCGGAAATCGAACGGCCTGGGCGGTCGGCAGGGACTTCGCGGTCATCGATGTGCGAGCCACCGCCTTGATCGGAATCGTCTACGATTTCAATGTCGTCCTCACGTTCGCTTACTTCCGGATCATCCGGAGAAACGAGCACAATTTTCGGTGTCGGCAAATAAAACTCTTTGCTGATCAATTCTTCATCGACGTATACGCCATCGTCATAAATGACGCGATACACATCGACTTTTAATCCGTTTTCACCGGATTGAACCACTTGTTGTTCGCCAGGTTTGAGTTTTTTGCTGTAACGGTATATCGTGCGTGGTTCAATTTTTTCTTCATGGTCGATTGCAATTTCGAAATGATTTGTCGTTTCAATGCCCTCCAAACGGGCGTTTAATGTATCGTTTTTCAATTCGAGGCCAATGCGATAGGCGACATCGTCATTGTTCATGATGACGAGATCTTTTTCTTCACGATAGTTCACTTCGGCATTTACGCCTTTTTCGCCATAAGGAGGCAGCGTCAACTGCGGATGCCGCTCCACGATATCGAAATTCGTCTGCAAAAACAATGTATATAACGCTGATCCTAAGAAACTCGTCTCTTCTTTGGAATTGAGCAGCTTTTCCGGAACTTCAATCGATTGCAAGAAAGAGAAAAATTCATTTGCCGGAATCACCGCTCCATTCAATTCTTCGACGAGATGTTTTAGCGAAGCGCTAGAAAGATCGGGCACATTCCAATTCACTTCCGCTAACGTTTCAAGTGGCACCTCTTCGCCTTCTATGTAAGGGATGGTGATCGAGTACGATTCAAGCATCCCGGCTAGATCAACTAAATTCTCAAAAACTTGTGAAAAATCAATATACGATTTTTCTTTGAGCGCCAAAACGTCCGGATGGGATTCGTCAATTTTGACAACGAGCGGGATTTGGACGTTTTTCGGACGCTTGAAAAAGTTTGACAGTTTACGTTTCGTTTTGTCTTTCAGTTCGTTCATCGTCGCTTGAACATCGAAGTCAAACGCATCCCGCGAGATGGTAAATTTCTCGAATTCGCCTTCAAGTATGATTTCATCTTGAGCCTGCCAAATGACGATTTCGTCGTTTATTCGCGATTCGATTTCTTCTTCCGTCATTTTTTCGACATTGAGGTTCGCGACTTTTGTCCCTGTCGGCATTTTGCCGGCGGCAAACCCTTGTTGTGGGGCGACAAAAGCGATAAAAAGAATGAGTGCAACTAACCAAAAGACCGGCTTTTTATTACCCAATGCTTCCCTACCTCCTTTGAAAAAAGGTCCCAAAAAAGAAAACAACCGACCTTAATTTTAAGGTCGGTTGCACTACTAGCTCGTGATACAATCCATAAGTGCCCACATTAGATTGTACCGTCATCGCTTCCTTAAAAGAGAAAGGCGTATTTTTATCCGTGTAAAAATACGCATATTCAGTTGAATATATACGAATTTAGTACTAATTATTTGCTAATTTTTAACTATGACCATCGTATCAACAACGGCAAAACATGTCAATATGTCGCATGAAAAGTTTATAATTTAGTAACAAATTCGTTCCATTCCATTAATGGACATTGTTCAATTGATCATTCTCTTTTAAATCCGATTGATTCACGGCGAACCATTTTTCGATGTCACGGGCCGGCATCGGTTTCGCATAAAAGTATCCTTGCGCTTCATCACAGTAAGATTGCACGAGGAAACGTTCGTGTTGTTTCAATTCGACGCCTTCCGCAACCACTTTCATGTCGAGCGCTTTTGCGAGAGATATGATCGTTTCAATGATCGCTTTGTTTGATTTGTTGAAATCGCGAATAAAAGATTTGTCGATTTTCAAATGCGTGATCGGGAAATTGCTCAAATAGCTTAACGACGAGTATCCCGTACCGAAGTCGTCGATGCTGATCGACACCCCTAAACGGCGAAGTTTATGAAACATCTCTTCGGAACGTTCTTTATCAAGCATCATGCTTTCCGTCAATTCCAAGTTGATGTATTTCGGATCCAATCCGACTTCATCTAGCACTTGTTTCACTTTCTGGTCGAACATTGGATGGTTGAACTGCGCCGTTGAAATGTTGATTGCCATCGAGATCGGCGGGTAGCCCTGATGCAACCATTCTTTCAATTGTTCGCACGCCCGGCGCATGACCCAATCCCCGATTTGCACGATCGTGCCGGTCTCTTCTGCTAGCGGAATGAATACGCCCGGTGAAATGTAACCTCGTACCGGATGACGCCAACGCACTAATGCTTCGACGCCGGTGATTTCGCGCGTCCTTAAATCGATTTTCGGTTGGTAATACAGTTCGAGCTGCTCCCGTTCGACGGCTTGTTGCAAGTCCATTTCCAAGAGCGTCCGTTCCAAGATGTTTTGGCGCAACGTCTCCGTGAAAAATTGGTAATCCGAATTCATTTGTTTTTTGTTTTTGTACATGGCGATATCGGCGCTGCCGAGCAATGAATCAAAATCGATGCCATCGCGCGGGAACATGCTGATGCCGACGCTTGGACGTACGAATATTTCCAAATTGCGGTAATTGAACGGTTTTTTCAACTCTTTTACGATCTTGCCGGCGTAATGATGGGTCTCTTTTTCATCGACGTTGTTTATTAAGACGACAAACTCATCGCCGCCGTGTCTTGCGATGAAATCTTCCTTGCGAATGGCACTTTGCAGGCGTTTCGACAATTGCACAAGCAATTGGTCGCCGGCGGAATGCCCCATCGAGTCGTTGATGTTTTTGAACCGATCGATATCGATGAACATGACCGCAAACGACTTTTGATTGATTTCATGCTCGAAAATGAACTCTTCCGCTTTTTCTTGCAAGTAACGCCTGTTCGGTAGCTGCGTCAAAAAGTCGAAGTAAGCCATTTTGCGCGCGATGTCTTCCGCGCGTTTACGGTTCGTAATATCGATGATCGTTCCAACAACTTCGACCACTTCACCGTCTTCAAAAATGGGCGCCAAATAGACGAGGATCGTCCGCTTGAACGCTTCGATTTCGAAATTGGTCAGTTTCCCTTTCAACGCATAACGCAAATGATACTCGATGCGTTCGTATTGCTCTTTGCTGTAGACCGTTTTTAAATATTCCATCGAAATGTTGTCGAGCGAAAGTTTCATTCTTTTCGCCATACGGCCTTCCAGCAACGTAAACTTGATTTCACCGTCGACTTCCCGATATTTGAACACGATATTGTACAAATTGCGGACCGTTTTTTTGAATTCTTCGTGGATTTTCTTTTGCAGCGATCTTTCAAAATGGATGCGATCGGTAATATCCGTTTGGATGGCGATGAACATGATCGGTCTTCCTGAATCGTCCAAAATCGGCACCGTTGTCGATTGCACCCAATGGATGGAACCGTCTTTTGCCCGGTTTCTCAATTCACCGCTCCAGATTTTCCCTTGCAAAATCGTTTCCCACATCTCTTTGTAAAACGCCCTATCCTGGAAACCGGAATTGACGACGTTCGGGTTTTTGCCGATCACTTCATCGAACTTGTAATCGTAAAGTTCACAATAACGTTTATTGACAAAGAGGATATTTCCGTCGATGTCCGTCACGACGACCGCATTCGTTTCGTTGACAGCTTGTTCTAACGAATGTAAAAAGTGGAAATGATTCAGTGTGAATTTCTTACCGTCCGCTTGTTCCCCCGCTTTTACGATGATGAAGTAAAACATTTCCTTTTCTTTCGGATTGTACATTCCCGTTACGACCGTCGGCAAATTCAACACGTTGCCTTCTTTGTCCAACCATTCGACGTTCCGTTCTAAATATTTTCCTTCCGTCTCCGAAATATCTTCGATGATGCACGTTTGGAAAATGCTTGAAATATAACGCACTTTGCTGATATGTTCACCGATCAATTCCGCAGGATTGTATCTAAAAAATTGGCAATACAATTCATTTACGTATTGGATCTCTTTTTTTGAATTGACGACCATCATGGGGAAAATATTTCGGAGCACATGAGAAAACATTTGATAATCTGTAAAAATACGTCCGTTCATTTTACCACTCTTCCATGACAATCATGATGCATACATTTCCGCATTCGTTTTACATAAAAAACTACCCATGCGCGATGAACAAAGGGTGAAAGGCACATAAGTAAGCAAAACGGTTTTTAAATGATGATACAGAAACGTCAAAAAATAGCATCAATTAGTTATTTAGAACTATTATTATATAATTAGAATACCAATCATTAGAAACGTAGTCAATTTAATTTCAAAAAATTAAACAAAAAGTCTTATAATAATGACAAATATATGTCAATGATCTTCTCGCCGTAAAAATAACTGATGAGGGCACCAAAAACGATGAACGGCCCAAAAGGGATCGGTTCTTTCCTTTCCACTTTTTTCAACAGCATGAACATTCCCCCGACGACTGCGCCAAAGAGCGCCGCCAAGAAAAATGCAAGCAACACGTATTTCCAACCTAAAACGAAACCGATGACGCCAAACAGCTTCATATCCCCGCCCCCCATGCCGCCATTGCTGAAGATGATGATCAGTGCGATCAATATGTAGCCAACGGCAGCACCGATCAACGCGTCATACCATGGTTCAAGCGGTACAAAAATCCTTAAGGCGACAAAGAGAGGGAGGAAAAACAATAGCACCTTGTCCGGAATGATCATATAGGCCATATCGGAGACGAAAATGATCATGAGCAAACTGACAAATAATAGAGCGACGACAAGTTCCGGCGCAAAACCGATTTTACTGAAACTGAAGGCAAACAATATACCGGTCAATAGTTCAACGAAAGGGTAAATGAATGAAATGCGCGCTTGGCAGCTGCGGCACTTTCCTTTTTGCATGATAAAGGAAACGATCGGAATGAGTTCATAAAAACGAAGTTGTTTATGGCAGTGCGGACAATAAGAACGGCCGGTCGTAAACGGGATTTTTTTCGGCACACGGAGACCGACGACGTTGAAAAATGAACCAAAAACTGCACCGATCATGAAAAAACTGAATGTGAAAAAAACTTCCATGTCATCCCTCTTTTCCATGTACTCTTCATAACGGCCGCATCGAATCTATTGTAAACGATGAAACATTGCAAGTCACACAAAAATAAGCCCCAAGGGCTTCAAATTAAACATTCGTTTTTGATGAGCTCCTTGAGGCTTTCCGCTCATTGTTATTACAATGTCAACGATTCGCCGACGTTCAAGACGACGCCTTTTCCTGGGGAAACTTTCTCGGCAAAAGCTTTCGGATCCTGTTCAATAACAGGGAATGTGTTGTAATGAATCGGGACGACCGTTTTGGCTTTTAACCACTCAGCCGCGATCAATCCGTCTTCAGGACCCATCGTATAATTGTCGCCGATCGGGATGAGCGCGAGGTCGATGTCGTTCATCTCGCCAATCAATTTCAAATCCCCGAACAAAGACGTATCGCCGAGATGGTAGATCGTTTTTCCTTCGACGGTTAGAAGGATGCCGCTCGGCATGCCCATGTAAACGACCGTACCGTCTTCTTCTTCAATCGAAGAGCTGTGGAATGCTTGCGTATATTTGACACGGCCGAAATCAAAGTTGTAAGCGCCGCCGATATTCATGCCGTGGACGTTTTCCACCCCTTTTTTGCTCAACCATACGGCGAGCTCATTCGGGGCAACGACGAGCGCTCCGGTGCGTTTCGCGATGGCGATCGTATCGCCTACGTGGTCGCTATGGCCGTGCGTCAACAAAATGACGTCCGCTTCGACTGTATCCGCATCGAGGTCCGTTAAAGAATTGCCTGTGATAAATGGATCGAACAAAATCGTATGCGTGCCCGTTTTCACTTTAACGACTGCATGACCGTGAAATGAAACTTCCATTCCTATCTCTCCTCTTATCCATATTGTTTAGCGCATGAACAAGAAATGCCATGCGAAAAACGCTCTTACAACAGTGTAGCTGGATCGGTGTAATCGTAACCGAACGCTTCCGCCACACCTTTGTTCGTGATTTTTCCTTCAAGGACGTTGATTCCTTTTAGCAAAGCGCCATTTTCTTTTGCCGCTTGGCGGAAACCTTTGTTTGCAAGCTGCAACGCATATGGGACGGTGGCGTTCGTCAAGCCGATCGTTGCCGTGCGTGGAACAGCGCCTGGGATGTTCGGCACACAATAATGTATGACGTCATGCTTGATAAAAATCGGATCGCTGTGCGTCGTCGGACGTTCGCTCGTCTCGAAGTTTCCGCCCTGGTCGATCGCAACATCGATGACGACTGAACCAGGTTCCATCGACTTGATCATCTCTTCGGTTACAAGGACCGGCGCTTTTGCGCCAGGGATTAACACTGAACCGATGACCAAATCAGATTGTTGAACCGCTTCGGCAATGTCAAGCGAATTCGACATGAGAACGTTGACGGAATTGCCAAAATATTCGTTTAATTGTTTCAGACGTACAGGATTCAAATCGAAAATGGTGACGTTCGCGCCAAGTCCGACCGCTCGTTTGGCGGCATTCGTGCCGACGACGCCGCCGCCGATGATCGTCACGTTTCCAGGTTTGACCCCCGTAATACCGGAAAGCAAAATGCCCTTTCCGCCCTTTGTTTTTTCCAAATATTGTGCACCGATTGGCGTAGCCATATGCCCAGCCACTTCACTCATCGGTGTAAGCAACGGCAATGATCCGTCATCGAGCTGGACGGTTTCGTACGCGATTGCAACTGCTTCTTTTTCCATCAATACTTTCGTCAATTTCGGTTGTGAGGCAAGGTGAAAATAAGTGAAAATGATTTGGTCCTTTTTTATGAAAGCAAATTCTTCTTCCAACGGTTCCTTTACTTTCATGACCATTTCATTGTTCCAAGCTTCTTCGGCCGTGTCTACGATGCGAGCCCCTGCTTCGATATATTGCTTATCCGTAAACCCTGCCCCTTCGCCTGCTTTTTGTTGTATAACAACTTCATGACCAGCAGAAACCAACGTATGTACCCCGGCAGGTGTTAATGCGACTCGGTTTTCATTGTCTAATATTTCTTTAGGAATTCCGATTTTCACTACTATACACCTTCTTCTAATAATTTCAGGATTGACATTAACTTTATTCTAGCAGAGAAGAAAAGAAAATGCTATACACATCATGGCGCAAGCGATCCTCCACTTTTTTATTATGTAATAGAACAAAACCGATGTAAATAAAAAAATGAAGCGTCTTCAACATTTTTTTTCATCCGCTATAACCAATTAAAAAGCGCGGTATCGAATTTCGATTCCGCGCTTCAGTAAAATTGCCCGTTCACTTTTGGAAAGCCAATGACGATTAAAGTACGTGGATCGGCGTTCCGAGCGCCACTTCGGCAGCTTCCATCGTGATTTCGCTTAACGTCGGGTGCGCATGGACAGTCAAGGCGATATCTTCCGCTGTCATGCCCGCTTCGATGGCAAGGCCGATTTCAGCAACCAAATCGCTTGCGTTCGGACCGACGATTTGGCCGCCGATGACAAGGCCGTCTTCTTTTCTTGTAATGAGTTTCAATGAGCCGTCCGTTTCATTCAACGATAACGCCCGGCCGTTCGCTGCGAATGGGAATTTGGCGACTTTCACTTCAATTCCCGCTTCTTTCGCTTCTTGTTCCGTATAACCGACAGACGCCATTTCAGGGTCTGAGAAGACGACAGCCGGCATGCCGATATAATCAATTTCCGACTTTTTGCCGCTGATTGCTTCCGCCGCCACTTTACCCTCGTATGAAGCTTTATGCGCAAGCGGCGGTCCTGCGACGATATCACCGATCGCATAAATGTTTGGAATGTTTGTGCGGCATTGTTTATCGATCTTGATTAAGCCTCTTTCATCCATTTCAACGCCGATTTGTTCTAAGCCGATATCTTTCGTGTTCGGTCTCCGTCCGACCGTAACAAGGACGTAATCGGCTTCGACCGTTTTTTCTTCACCGTTTACTTCGTACGTGACGACGACGCCGTCATCTTTTTCTTCAACGCTTTTTGCCATCGCGTTCGTGACGATGTCGACGTTTTTCTTCTTCAACCGACGCTTCACAACGGCTGTCATCGACTTGTCAAATGTGTTTAAAATTTCTTTTTCGCCTTCGATGATCGTGATTTTCGTGCCAAAGTTTGCATAAGCACCGCTCAATTCGGTTCCGATATAGCCTCCGCCGATGACAACCATGCTCTTTGGAATTTCTTTCAAATTCAATGCGCCTGTTGAGTCGAGCACGCGTTCAGAGAACGGAAAGCTCGGGATTTCAATCGGAGTGGAACCTGTCGCAATGATGCAGTTGTTGAATTTGTACGTCTGTGAATTGTCTCCGTCAATGACACGGACGCTGTTTTTGTCGATGAAATACACTTCGCCTTTGACGATATCGACTTTGTTGCCCTTGAGCAAGCTTTCTACACCTGAAGTGAGCCGTTTGACGATGCCGTCTTTCCAGGTCTGTACCTTTTCAAAGTCGACTTTTACATTTTCGGTCGTGATGCCCATTTCTTCATTGCCGCGGGCATTTTCAACCAAATGTCCCGCTTGGATCAATGCTTTTGACGGGATGCAACCGACGTTCAAGCACGTTCCGCCCAATGGCCCTTTATCGACGATCGTCACCTTTTGCCCCAATTGTGCTGCGCGGATTGCTGCAACGTATCCGCCTGGACCCGCTCCGACAACGAGTGTATCCACTTCAACCGGAAAGTCTCCAACTACCATGAATCACGCCTCCATCATAATTAATTCTGGGTCTTGTAAAACTCGTTTGATTTGATTGAGTGCCAGCTGCGCTGTCGCTCCGTCCAACAAACGGTGATCGAAGCTCAACGATAACGCAAGCACTGGTGCAACGACAACCTCACCATTTCGAGCGATTGGTTTCTCCTGGATGCGGCCGATACCTAAAATGACTGCTTCAGGGTAATTCAAGATCGGTGTGAACCACTGCCCACCAGCTGAACCAATGTTCGAGATGGTAAACGATGCACCTCGCATCTCCTCTGCTGATAGTTTACCATTCCGTGCCTTATCTGCCAACTCATTTATCTCTTTTGAAAGTTCGAACAAATTCTTTTTATCGGCATGTTTAATGACAGGAACGACCAAACCCCTTTCCGTATCAGCCGCAATGCCAACGTTGAAGTAATGTTTATGGACGATTTCTTCCGTTTCATCATCGATGGCCGCGTTGATGATCGGATATTTTTTGCCCGCAGAAATGAGCGCCTTGACGACGTAAGGCAAAAACGTCAGTTTGATGCCTTGTTCTTCAGCGATTGGCTTATAACGTTTGCGGTGTTCGACCAAACCGGCAACATCCACTTCGTCCATCAACGTCACGTGCGGAGCGGTCGTTTTCGATTTGACCATCGCATCAGCAATGACCCGGCGGATGCCGCGGAGTTTTTCGCGCGTTTCAGGGAACTCGCCAGCGAGAGCGACCGGTTCTTGTTTAGCCGTTTCAACCGTTTCTTGAACGACTTCTTTTTCAGGCTCTGTTTTTGTTTCTCCCGCCAAGTAGCGGTCGATATCTTCTTTTAAAATTCGTCCGTTTTTGCCGGTTCCTTGAACTGCACGGATGTCAACGCCTTTTTCGCGTGCATATTTACGTACAGACGGCATCGCAATGACGATACGGTCGAC
>JAAYTF010000084.1 GCA_012518125.1 Bacilli bacterium
CTAGTCTTTCTGGCAATATTTTGATATCTTGTTTATAGGAGAATCGTTGTATTCGGAATCGATTTATTGGGGGTATGCAGATTGCGGAATGTAGTTATTTTAGGAGGGGGATATGGCGGCGTCAAGGTGCTGACAGGCTTGATCAATACAACGTTGCCAGACGATGTAGAAATCACCGTTATTGACAAAAACCCGTACCAATCGTTCAAAACGGAGTTCCACACGATCGTCGCCGGAACGAAGGCGGATATTGACGTCCGTACACAGTTCCCTAAACATGATCAAGTGAAATATGAATTCGGCACTGTCCGGGCTATCGACTTGCAGGAACGTGCGATTTATTTCCAAAATCGGAGCACGGTCGTTTATTTCGATTATTTGGTGATCGGCTTGGGAAGTGAAGATGCGTATCACGGCGTGCCGGGCGCAGAAGAATATACGGAAAGCGTCCAATCGTTTTCGAAAGCCCGCAAAGCGGCGGTCGCTGTCGGAAACTTGCCTGCTTACGGGAAAGTGTCCGTCGTCGGCGCTGGTTTGAGTGGAATCGAAGTCGCTGCGGAAATTCGCGAAAGTCGGCCGGATTTGAACATCCGCTTGTTGGATCGCGGTGGCTCGGTTTTGAAAGCTTTCGATCCGAAAATTCAAGCACACGTCCACGATTGGTTTGTGAAAAACGATGTCGAAGTGTTGCACTATGCGAATGTGGAGTACGTTGAAAAAGACGGCGTATGCAATAATGGCATCTGTTATGTGAATGATGTCACAATCTGGACGGCCGGTGTCCAACCACACCAGCTAGTGAGAGAATTGCCATTTACAAAAGACCGTTTCGGAAAAGTCATCGTCAACGATTATTTCCAAGTGCCCGACCATCCTCACATTTACGTCGTCGGCGACAACGCTTCGAGCATTCATTCACCGAGTGCACAACTCGCCGGGCTGCAAGGGGAGCAAGTGGCGCTCGTTTTGAGCGACATTTTGTTGGGGAACGAACCGCGAAAGCCGAAAGAAATTCGACTGCGCGGCACGTTAGGTTCACTCGGAAAGTCGGACGGGTTCGGCAACATGTTTCAACGTTCCGTAACCGGGATTTTGCCACGATTGATCAAATCGGGCATCCTTTGGCTGCAAAAACGGCATTAATCGAATGGAGGGTTATACGGATGTACCCGAACATCCGTATAACCCCTTTTTTATAAGATGAGCGGTGTCAAAAGCGAAGTGAACACGGCACTTAAGATCATCGAAATCGTGCTGACCGAACCTTCCAATTGCCCATTTTCAAATGCGGCGGCCGTCCCGATGGCGTGCGAAGCCGCTCCAAAACTTGTACCGCGCCCGATTTCGCTTCGGATACGGAAAATCCGGAACATGAATGGGCCGAGCATCGCGCCGGTCAATCCGGCAATGATGACGAGTACGGCCGACAATGAACTGATTCCGCCGATCGCTTCGCTGATTTCCATCGCCACCGGCGTCGTCACGGACTTTGGCAGCAATGAATACAACAATCTCCCTTCAATATCCGCCAATTTCGCCAACAATAAACCGGAGACGATGCCGACGAACGCTCCGACGAAATTGCCGAACAAAATGGGAACAGCGTATCGCCTTAACAAATCGCGATGTTGATATAGCGGATAAGCCAATGCGACGACTGCAGGCCCCAAAAATGAATGAATCCATTTCCCGCCGAGCATGTACGTATCATACGAAACATTACCGACTAAAAGAACGACAACAATGATGATGGTCGCGACCGTGATCGGCAAAAGGAAAGGCGTATAAAAACGGCGATAGACGAATCGCCCGATGATGTAGCTGATAATTGTCCCGACGATGGCGAACATCGCGATGACAAACTCACTCATGTTTCGCCCTCCTCCATGCCGCCATTTTCTCGCTCGTCCATCCCGCCAGCGCAAACACGATAATCGTACTAACAACCGTAATGAGGATGACGAGCGATCCTTTGCCGCTAAAAAGCTGATAATATTCGATGATGCCGACCGTGGCCGGTATGAAAAACAAAATCAAATGTTTCGTCATGAAACTGGCGCCTTGCTTGATCCACGTTTCCGGAATGATGTTGAAATACAATAAGATGAACAACAAAATTAATCCGATGACACTTCCAGGAATGACGAGATGGAACGTTTGCTGCAACCACGTTCCGAAAAGCGAAAGCAAAAAGAGTACCGTTATTTGGACCACGATGATGAACCATTTTTTCCACATGTTGATCATGCCTCTACCATTCTCCATTTAAGAAACGATTTATTTCAAATGTACCATATTTCCCGTAATCGCCGTTAACGTTTTTTCTTAACCAGCTTGCACCGATGCGCTTCTTTCTCCTATTCTTTTCATCCGACTGTTTGTCCTTTGCAATTTGCAATGGAGTTTTTTGTCAATCAAGCTTCGACCCCATTTTGATTATATTTTTCTATGAAACCATTCGTCTTTTTCAAACTAACTAAACTCCATTATAGCGCATCAGACGGAAAAACAATAATGAAGCTTAGAGAAAGCATTCCTTGTATCGATGGAAGTTGCATTGGCATCAAGCAAATTGTTTAGGGGAACTGTTTAACATGACATATCTATCAGATGCCGAAATCATCCGGTAGAATTAAGGCGAATCGTATTGGTTGTACGCATCCATTCTGTTTTTGCAGCATTTCGCTCGAAATGTCTTGGCAGCCGCCTGCAACTTGAAAAAATGAAGGCCAGGTCAAAACGCAAGTTCGCTCTGCCCTGGCCGGATGCTTTTAAACCAACACTTTGCTCAAATCGTTTGAGAATTGGATCGGATCTTCAATCGGCAACCCTTCGATCAGCATTGCCTGGTTATAAAGAATGTTCGTATATAGCTTGAATTTTTCATCATCCTTTTCAAATGCGTTGACAAGCGCTTTGAAAACGTCATGGTTCGTATTGATCTCCAATATTTTTTCCGCTTTGATGTTTTCGCCGTTCGGCATCTGTTTCAACACTTTTTCCATCTCAAGCGACAAGCCGCCTTCAATCGTGAAGCAGACGGGATGTGTGCGCAACCGTTTCGATACGACGACGTCTTTCACCTTGCCGGAAAGGATTTCTTTCATCTTTTCAAACATCGCTTTATGTTGTTCGGTTTCTTTTTCCGCTGCTTTTTTCTCCTCTTCCGTTTCCAAACCAAGATCGCCGCTTGCCACGTTTTTGAACGGTTTATCTTTGTAGCTGTGCATCATTTGAATCGCAAATTCGTCGATTTCATCGGCAAAGTATAATATTTCGTACCCTTTTTCGCGCACGAGCTCCGTTTGCGGCAGTTGTTCGATCCGTTCGATCGATTCGCCCGTCGCATAGTAAATGTATTTCTGATCTTCCGGCATCCGTTCGACATATTCCGCTAGTGTGACCAACTTTTTCTCTTTTGACGAATAAAACATGAGCAAGTCTTGCAACGTTTCTTTATGCGCACCAAAATCGCTGTAAACGCCATATTTCAGTTGACGGCCGAAGTTTTCAAAAAAACGCTCATATTTTTCACGGTCATTTTTCAACAAGTTTAGAAGCTCATTTTTGATTTTGCGTGTGATGTTGCGTTCAATCATTTTCAACTGTCTGTCATGTTGTAACATTTCCCGGGAAATATTCAGCGATATATCATCCGAATCGACCATTCCTTTGACGAAACTGAAGTAATCCGGCAACAGCTCCGGCGCTTTTTCCATGATGAGAACGCCGTTTGAATACAATTCGAGGCCTTTTTCGTAATCCGGCGTATAGTAATTGAACGGAATGTTTTCAGGAATGTACAAAATCGCATGATAACGGACCGCACCATCGACACTTGTGTGCACATAGTGCAACGGCTTGTCGAAACCATATCGTTTTTCGCGATAAAAATTCTCGTAATCTTCTTTCGTCAGTTCGCTCTTTTGTTTGCGCCAAATCGGGACCATGCTGTTGATGATTTCTTCTTCGACATATTCTTCATACTCGTCCGAGTCGTCTTTCTTTCTGCGTTTTGTTACGTCCATTTTGATCGGATAACGGATGAAGTCGGAATGCTTTTTGATAATTTCGCGTAAACGATATTCTTCCAAAAATTCGCTGTAATTTTCGTCTTCCCGATCTTCTTTCAACGTCAACGTAATCGTCGTGCCTACCTCTTCTTTCGTCGTCGGTTCGATCGTATAGCCGTCGGCGCCTTCCGATTCCCACTTGAAAGCTTTGTCGCTGCCGTATGCGCGCGTTTCCACGACGACTTTGTCGGCGACCATGAAGGCGGCGTAAAATCCGACCCCAAATTGACCGATAATGTCGAAATCTTCTTCCGTTTCGATTTGCGATTTGAATTCGAGAGAGCCGCTTTTCGCGATGGTCCCCAAGTTTTCTTTCAATTCTTCTTCTGTCATGCCGATTCCGGTGTCTTTGATCGTCAATGTGCGCTTTTCTTTATCCGGCACAATTTTAATATAATGATCTTCTCGCTTGAACGTCTCTTTCTCCTCGGTCAATTTTTTGTAATACAATTTGTCGATCGCATCGCTCGCGTTGGAGATTAACTCGCGCAAAAACACTTCTTTTTGCGAATAGACCGAGTGGATCATCAATTCCAATAATCGTTTCGATTCGGCCTGGAACTGGTTTTTCTCCGCCATCATCCATTCCTCCCTCGAATGTTGTCCTTTTTTCATTTTAAAATGCTAGCAGGGAAATTCAAATTTTATACGTTCATCCAAATATATTTTACTATATTTGCACGGGATACGACGATGGTGTAAACTTACGTGGAAACGGAAAACCACTTCGACTGTTTGATACGCCCTTTTTTCCGACTAAACGACTGCCTGTAAATCATCCGCGAAGCACGGAACCAGCTTGTGATACTTTAATCGTGTTTGAACGTTTTGGAATGGTTGTATTACAATGTTTCAGCCACTTGATATGTTATAATATGATTACAATTGTTTGTTTTTAACATCGTTTGGGAGGCTCGCTCATGTTACCGATCGAACGGTTGGCAAAAATCAAAGAAATCGTGCTGGAACGAAAA
Source organism: Bacilli bacterium (assembly GCA_012518125.1). Taxonomy (GTDB): domain Bacteria; phylum Bacillota; class Bacilli; order Bacillales; family Amphibacillaceae; genus Pseudogracilibacillus. The sequence goes on from JAAYTF010000084.1 coordinate 5,048, forward strand.
AATGTGAAAATTTCGGAATTAAGTGAAGAACTGAACGTCTCGGAAATGACGATCCATCGCGATATCAAACAACTCGTCGATGAAGGGTTCGTCATTAAAACGTTCGGCGGCGTATCGTTGGCGCAGTCGGCATATGACTTGCAAAAAAATTTGAACGTTTGTTCCGTTTGCCAACGCCCGATCCATGACCGCTTCGCTTATCAGCTCATCTTGACGAACAACCGAATCGAACGCGCATGCTGTGCCCACTGTGGTTTCATGCGGCAAAAACAATTGGGCGACCAAGTGCTACAAGCGATGACGTACGATCTTTTCAAAGGGACGACCGTCAGTGCACAAATGGCGTATTTCGTCATCGATGCCGCCATTCAAGTCACTTGCTGCCAACCGCAAGTGCTCGCTTTTGAGTCGAAAGAATACGCTGAAAAATTCATTAAAGGCTTCGGCGGGAAAGTGTTGACTTACAAAGAGGCGATGGACTTGATTGACAAGCACATGCAAGTATAAAAAATCGTTTATAGGGTGACGAACTTTGAAGAAAACGTTTCTTTTATCCTTGTTTATCTTTTTCATGTTGCTTTTGCAAGCTTGTGGAAAAAAGTATCCGATAGAAACGAACATGAATGAAACAGTTGCCTGGTTCTCCTTTACGACGCAAGATCACGGCACACTGCAGTTGGACGATTTGAAAGGCGAATGGTGGATCGCCGATTTCATTTTCACAAATTGCACGACCGTCTGTTTGCCAATGACCGCCAACATGTCCTACTTGCAAGATCGATTGGAAGAAGAAAATATTCCCGTTCAATTGGTTTCATTCACCGTCGACCCGGAACGCGATAAGCCAGAAGTGTTGAAACAATATGCGGAACAACATCATGCCAACTTCACGAATTGGCATTTCCTCACCGGCTACGATTTCCAAACCATTAAAGAACTTTCGATTCGTTCCTTCCGGGCTTATTTGAAAGAACCAGAGCCAGGGTCTGACCAGTTCACCCACGACACGCGATTCTTTTTGGTTGACCCGGAGGGTAAAATTGTGAAAGGATATAATGGAGTACAACGTGAAAATGTCGAACTTATCATCGATGATCTGCTCGCTTTGAAAAAAGACGGTTTCATAGCAAGCGGTCATTGAACGGCTTGATGACGAGGAGGTTGACGGAATGCGGAAAATATTCTTGTTTGCCTTGGTGGGAATTGTGCTTGGCGTCCTCGCAGCTTGCGGGGGAAACGAAGGCGTCGATGAACTCGATGAGCTTGTGCCGCTTGAAGTCGAATTTACCGTACCGGAAACGGCTAAAGTCGGCGAACCTGTCGAGTTGCATGCGTTTGTCACTTATGGTGATGAAAATGTCACCGATGCAAAAGTCGTCTTTGAAATTTGGAATGTGGAAGATCGTGAAAACAGTGTCAACATCGACGCAGAAAACCATGGCGATGGCTCCTATACGATCGAGTATACGTTTGAAGAACCGGGAACGTACGAAATGTATGCACATACAGACGCGCATAACTTGCATACGATGCCGAAAAAACAAGTTATCGTCGAATAACCTCATCAGAACCGTTGTTTCAAGTCATTTGAAACAACGGTTCTCTTTTTTTGCCTGTTGTAAAACTTTTGTTGAAGTTTCGTCACAAAATAGTACGATTTTCAGCTCGTCTATAGCCCTAAAGAGTCATAAGTGAAGTGATATTTTATGTTAAAGTTATATATGAAACAAACATTTTATAACATGATAGAGAGGAGGACAACGTTTCTTGCCTAAACGATCGCTCATTTTCATCACCTTGTTCATTGCCGGTTTCCTTTTTATCGCTTTTGATGAAGCGAACGCTCAATCGCTCCAAGAAATCATTGATCGAGCCGAGAAAGGGGAGACGATTCAACTTCCCGATGGCACGTATGAAGAACCGATCGTCATCGACAAACCGATCCAATTGGTCGGAAGCGCTGATGTCGTCTTTAAAGTGAAAAGCGACCGTCCTGCCATTACGATCAAGGCAAATGGAGCCACATTGGAACAAATCGCCGTCGAATACGAAAGCGGAGCAAACGACACCCCTGCCATCCTCATTCAAGGCAGCCAAAACGTTATCCGTTCCGTAACGATCGAGACGGCGAGCGTCGGCATCTTGCTTGATGACGCACATGAAAATTTGCTTTCCGACATCTCCATTACTGGAGATGAGAACTTGCCGATTCGCGAGCGCAGACGCGGCATCGACCTTTGGAAGGCGGATCGCAACACGATCGAACATGCCAAAATCAGCCATGTCGAAGACGGCATTTACGAAGAATTTTGCGAAGAAAACGTGTTTCGCAACAATATCGTCACCCATTCGCGCTATGGCTACCATTTGATGTTCACTGAACGGACGGAATTATACCATAACGAATCGTATGAAAACATCAGCGGCATGATGATCATGGGGACAAAAGAAACACACGCATATGAAAACACGCTGAAATTCAACCAGGAAGACGTCCAATCTTTAGGCTTGCTTTTATACGACGTGTACGATTCGCGCATTGAACACAATACAATCGCGCATAATCGCATCGGCATTTTGGTGGAAGAAGCGTACGACAATGAAATCAGCTACAACGATGTGACCAACAACTTCATCGGTCTGCAATTCAAGCGCGCCGAAAACAATGTGATCACGCATAATGCGTTTGATGCCAATGTCTCTCAAGGGCAGGCGGAAGACAGCATGATGAACGAAACGAATGCCAACTATTGGAGCGACCATCACGGACTTGATGTCACGGGTGATGGAATGAGTGATCTGAGTTATCATGTCGATCCATTTTATATGCATCTTGCGAACAAATATCCAGCTTTCCGTTTGCTCTTTCAATCACCGGGAATGATTTTTTTGGATAGCATGATGCATACACCGAAAGAAGAACAACTCGTTGATGCATCGCCACTCATGGAAAATCCACTTTCATCAAGCGAAACGTTTAACGAGCACAATACGGCGATTGCCATCATCAGCACCACTTTGTTTTTGATGAGTATCATTACAATATACATGGGGGTTAGACAAACATGAAACACAAAAAATGGTTGTTGTTTTCGATTTTTGCTGCGATTTTACTCGTATTTACTGCATGCAATAGTGAAGATTCCGCAACGGATGAAGCAAAAACAACGGACGAAGGTGAAGCAACTGAAACGGAAACTGCAGAAACTGAATTGGCATATGAACCTGAACCGATCAAAGACACCGATGTATGCGAACTGTGCGCGATGGCGGTTCCTGACAACCAACATGCGACGCAAATCGTCTTGACAAATGAGCGTTCCATCAAATTTGATGACATCGGTTGTATGATCAAGTGGATGAAGGAAAATGGCGATGAAGAAGTCGGAATGGCCTTTGTCCGCGATTACAACACGGAAGAATGGTTTGATGTAAACGAAGGAACGTTCGTATACCATGAAGAAATCATGACACCAATGGCATACGGGGTCATTTCATTCAAAGATGCGAACGATGCTGAAGCTTTCATTGAAGAATTCGGAAAAGGTGAAATCTTAACAAGAAGCGACCTTGACAACCACGAATGGAAAATGAACAAAGAAATGATGGAAAAAATGAAAGAAGAGCATGGTCATGACCATGACGACCATGAGCACGATCACGATGATCACGACCATGAATAAAGACTGTCCATCCATCCTTCTTTCCTGTTAAATTTCAAGGGTGAGAATTTGCGATGGCTCGGAATCCCCATTCTCACCCTTCGTTTTCATCATACCGGTTTTTTGCCGATAGTACAAATGTGGAGTTGATTATACGTTGCAAATGTTGACCGTCTTTCAACGCGAACTGAAATTAGGCTTCCGCAATTCTTGGACGTACTCATTTTTGATTTTGTTTTCCATTTTTACCGGAGCTATTTTATTGTTGCATTCAAGCGTTTCGTCGATCGAAGGTTATACGAATATGACCGGTACGCTCATGAATATGACGCTTTATTTGCTCCCATTGATCACTCTCCTGTTAGGCAGTTTCTCCATCACCGCGGAAAAAGAAGATGGCCACTGGGGCTTGTTGGCGACCTATCCGCTATCTTCCGTTTCATTTTTCTTCGGAAAATGGTTGGGGCTCGCCATCATCTTGACGACGATCATTTTTTTCAGTTTTGGCATATCCGGCATACTCATTTCGATCGGCGGTCAAGCGATGAATACGGAGACATTCATCTTTTTCCTCGCATTCTCCGTTTTACTGGCACTGACGTATTTGAGCATCGCGTTCCTCATCGGCGCTTTATCAAAAAATCGTTGGCAAGCGTTGATCGGGGCGATTGCGGTTTGGTTTATCACGATCGTCATTTGGCCCCTATTGATGATCAGTTTGCTTACACAATTGCCGTCTTATAAACTTGTCCAACCGACATTGCAAGTATTGACGATTCTCAACCCTGCCGAATTCATTCGTGTTTTTTCCATGATGCGTTTAGGGGCGGGGTCGGCCTTCGGAGCGGATTACGATGCGTTGATTACATGGGCGCTCAGCAACAATGGACTGATCATCTTCATCATCATGTTGATCATTTATGTGTTTGTCACGTTATTCATCAGCAGTTGGATATGGAATCGAGGGGATAAATATGGCGCAGACTGATATTTTGTTAAAAGTGGACAACATTTCGAAAAAAGTTCGCAAACATGAAATCGTCGCTCCTTTTTCATATGAATTGGAAAGCGGGAAAATTTTGGCCCTTTGTGGTGGGAATGGGGCTGGTAAAAGTACACTGATCCGCATGATTACAGGACTGATTAAACCGACGACAGGGACCGTCTCCATCAACGGTTATGATCAAAGAAAACATTGGCAGCAATTCAAAAGCAGCTACGGCTATATGCCGGATGATTTTAACTTTCAACGTTCCATCAGCGCCCGGGAAACGATAAGTTTTTATGCGAAGTTGAAAAAAATCGAGGAACGCCGGGTGCAAGAAGTAATCGAAAGCGTCGGTTTGACAGAAGTTATGCACAAAAAAATGGGGGCCTTTTCCAAAGGGATGAAACAACGCCTCCTATTGGCGCAAGCGATGTTGGCCAAACCGGAATTGTTGATTTTGGACGAACCGACAAACGGCCTTGACCCCTATTGGATTCAACAATTCAGCGAATTGATGGTAAAAGCGCGTGAACAAGGGCAAACGGTCATTTTCTCGACCCACGACTTGCACGTCGCGGAACAGATCGCCGATGAAGTCGTCTTCTTGAACGCAGGCAAAGTCATCAGCAATGGTTCCATGGAAAATTACCGAGACGTCGGTTTGCATGAAACGTTCAAACGATTGTTCATCTCCGCGTGAACTACCCTCCACTTACCATCCTTGCAGGTTGCTTGAAGTGGGGGCTTCTCGGGTAATCCTGCACCAACCGACATTCATCTCCCACCTACTCATTGGGCTAGCGCCCTGCACATTCCTTGAGGATGGGAGACTGCTGTCGGAAAAAGTTAAATTTAACGATTCGGATCGTAAATGCCGTGTTCGTAGGCATATTTTGCCAATTGGACACGGTTGTTTAAGTGGAGTTTCTGGAACAAGTTTTTCAGATGGTTTTTCACCGTGTATTCGGAAATCTCCAATTGCAAGGAAATTTCTTTGTTCGTGAGCCCTTTTGCGACAAGGGTCAAAATTTCATATTCCCGTTTTGATAAATTCGGATCCGTCTGTTCTTTCCCTTTGTTTGATTCCGTAAATTCCTCCAGCAATTTCGTCGCCAACCACTCATCGATATGCGCATCATCGTTCATGACCGCTTTCAAATACGGAATCCACGATTCATGCTCGACATGTTTGATCAAATAGCCTTGCGCCCCATTTTTGATCGATTCGAACAAATCGACGATGTCGTCGGAAACGGTGACCATGACGATTTTGACATA
>JAAYTF010000085.1 GCA_012518125.1 Bacilli bacterium
AATCCTGCGCCAATTCCTTGGATTTTGTGAGGCCCTGGTTTTCCACCGGATAAGACGGGCGAATCTTTCGGCTCAACTGCGAAAATTTTGATATTTGGGAAATGTTCGCGAAGCACCTTGCCAGCACCCGTAATCGTACCGCCGGTTCCGATGCCGGAAACGAACGCGTCCAAACCGTCTTTCATTTGTTTGACGATTTCAGGGCCGGTCGTCAATTCGTGAATTTTCGGGTTGGCTTCGTTCTTGAATTGTTGCGGCATGAAATAACCATGCTCTTCAACGAGCTCCTCCGCTTTTTTGATGGCGCCTTTCATCCCTTCCGCGCCCGGGGTCAAATGCAGCTCAGCGCCGTATGCTTTTAACAAATTGCGGCGTTCCAAACTCATCGTATCCGGCATGACGACGACAAGTTTATATCCTTTTGCCGCAGCGACCATCGCTAAGCCGATTCCGGTATTTCCGCTTGTCGGTTCGACGATCGTGCCGCCCGGCTTAAGGATGCCTTCCTTTTCGGCCGCTTCGATCATCGCCAATGCAATGCGGTCTTTCACCGAACTTCCAGGGTTAAAATATTCAAGCTTCACGTAAATATCTGCACTGTCCTCATCGACGGAACGATTCAATTTGACGATAGGCGTTTCACCGATTAAACGGGATACTTCATGTTCAACTCTCACCGTTTTTCCTCCTAAATCATAGTAAGTTTATATGATTAATATCAATATATACGTATTGCGACTTTTTGTCAATCCTTTTCCACATTTTTTCCACGATATTTTTACTATTTGTTTTCACGCTGGTTATATACGAAACGCCCATCGTTTCACGAATTGCTATTCAAGCAGCTCTTTTAGTTCATCTTCCGTTATGTGATACACTTCGCCGCAAAAATGGCAAGTCGCTTCTGCGCCTTTATCTTTTTCGATCATCGATTTGATTTCGGCTTCGCCCAGCCCTTTAATGGCACGCAAAATTCTCGCTTTTGAGCATTTGCATTTATACTGAACTGGAACCGACTCCAAAATCTTCAACGAATCTTTTGCAACAATTTGCTCCAATAGCTGTTCCGGTGTATATCCTTTTTCAATCAATTCCGAAATGTGCGGCATGTTTGCAATATTTTTTTCCAACTCATCGATAATGGAATCATTCGCACCAGGCATGACTTGCAAAATAAAACCGCCAGCGGCCAAAATATGATAATCGGGTGCAACTAACACACCGGCACCGACAGCCGACGGGATTTGTTCGGAAGTTGCAAAATAGTACGTGAAATCCTCGCTGATTTCCCCTGAGACGATCGGCACTTGGCCGGTAAAATAATCTTTCAAGCCTAAATCTTTTACGACGCTCAGCACTCCTTCTCCAACCGCTCTTTTCACATCAAGTTTCCCTTTTTCGTTCAATTCGAAATCGACATGCGGATTCGAAACATATCCACGCACTTCACCATGGGCATTGGCATCCGCGACGATTTTTCCGAGCGACCCGTTTCCCATGATGTTCGCCGTGATCGTATCGTCACCTTTTAACATCGCACCCATCATGACGGTAATCGTAAGCGTCCTTCCGAGCGCCGCCGATGCGGTCGGCCACGTATCTTGCCTTTTTCGCGCTTCCTCCACGGTGTTTGTCGTTACCGCCGCATAACAGCGAATTTTTCCGTCATATGCGATCGCTTTTACTAAATAATCTTTCATTGCACTTCATCCTTTAATTGTTTGTTATGCAAATATATTTGGTGTAAACCAATCAATGTCAAATGTTCACAAACTTCGTCGATCGTTTCGGAATCTTCGGCGATGAGCGGAGCAAGCCCCCCTGTTGCAATTACTTTCGCATCTTGATTGATTTCTTCTTTTATTTTATGGACGATGCCATCGACTTGTCCGATATAACCGTAATACACCCCCGACTGCATCGCGCTGACAGTCGATTTGCCAATCACCGTTTCCGGCTTTTCAATTTCTATTTTCGGCAATTTCGATGCGCGGGCATACAAAGCATCGACGGAAATTTTAATCCCCGGCGCGATGATGCCGCCAATATATTCTTGCTTCTCATTCACGTAGCAAAATGTCGTCGCCGTTCCAAAATCGATGATGATAAATGGACTTTCATACAAATGGAGCGCACCGATTGCGTTGACGAGCCGGTCGGCGCCGATTTCTTTCGGATACGGATAGTTGATCACAAGCGGCAGTTTCACTTCATCCGAGCCGACAATCAGCGGTTTCATATCGAAATATTTCGTGCACATCTTCTCGAGCGCGTCCATGATCGGCGGGACAACGGAAGAAATGACGATGGATTCAACTTGCGAAAACGACAACCCTCGATCATTGAACAACGATTTAAAGATCATGGCAAATTCGTCTTCCGTTTTATAACGGTCTGTTTTGATCCGCCACTGATAATATAATTTCCCATTTGCGAAAACGCCAAGGACTGTATTCGTATTTCCGATATCGATGACGAAGATCATTTTCATTTACCGCCTTTCTTGCTTTCGATAGTTACAATATACCACAGTCTCATCATTGAATACACTGTAAAAGGATATTTTTGCAAAAACAGACCCGCCCCCCTTTTTCCATTGCGATTCTGTCGAAAAGCATAAAAAAACCTCTTTACATCTCAGTCAATGTAAAGAGGCTTGGTTCTTATTTATTGCTCGGATGGGAAACATCGCTTTTGTTCGTTTGGTTGTCACTGGAATAATCTTTCGCTTGAATATGCACTTTCATTTCGGAATTTGCATTTTCCACGACTTCCGTCTGCGCTGTTGCTTCATGAGACGTCGTTGCAGTCAATTCCTCTTTTGCATCTTCTTTTTGCGCTTCAACCTTTTCTGTCTCTTCCGCTTCTTCCGGCAGGACGCCTTTTTCAAAGAGCGACTTGATTTGTTCTGCATCTAAAGTTTCGAATTCAAGCAATTTTTGTGCAATCAAATCCAATTTATCGCGATGTTCGAGCAAAATTTTCTTGGCGCGCTCGTAACATTTATTGATGAAATTTTGCGTCTCTTCATCGATCGTCCGGGCGATCGCCTCGCTGTAATTTTTCTCGTTCGTTAAGTCTCTGCCTAGGAACACTTCGGTCGAACTTCTGCCGTTAAATTGGGTCGGACCGATTTTTTCACTCATACCGTATTCAGTGATCATGCTTCTGGCGATGGCCGTCGCACGTTGAAAATCGTTCGATGCACCTGTGCTTACATGGTCTTTGCCGAATACAATCTCTTCTGCCACTCGGCCGCCAAGCAAGCCGGTGATCCGATCGAACAATTCGTTGCGTGTGACGATATAACGGTCTTCTTTCGGCAGCATGACCGCATAACCGCCTGCTGAACCACGCGGCACAATCGTAACTTTATGGACGGTTTCGGCATCATCCAAAACCATCCCGATGACGGTATGGCCGCTTTCGTGATAAGCGACAATTTTTCGTTCTTTTTCGGAAATGACGCGGCTTTTCTTCGCCGGACCTGCAATGACGCGGTCGATCGCTTCATCGATCTCTTCCATCGTGATGACGTTTTTGTTATGTCTTGCCGCCACCAACGCCGCTTCGTTCAATAAGTTCTCCAAGTCTGCACCGGAAAATCCCGGCGTGCGCATCGCAATCGTCTTTAGGTCGACGTCTTCGCCCAGCGGTTTGTTACGGGCATGGACTTTCAGAACGGCTTCGCGGCCTTTTACATCTGGGCGATTCACGGTGATTTGACGGTCGAATCGTCCCGGACGTAACAATGCCGGGTCTAAAATATCCGGTCGGTTCGTCGCGGCAATGATGATGATGCCTTCATTGGAATCGAAACCGTCCATCTCGACGAGCAACTGGTTCAGCGTCTGTTCACGTTCGTCGTGGCCGCCGCCGAGCCCAGCTCCGCGCTGTCTACCGACTGCGTCGATCTCATCGATGAACACGATGCATGGGGCGTTTTTCTTCGCATTTTCAAACAAGTCGCGTACACGGGAAGCCCCCACCCCAACGAACATTTCAACGAAATCGGAACCACTGATGGAGAAAAACGGCACACCGGCTTCCCCGGCCACCGCTCTTGCAAGGAGTGTCTTCCCTGTCCCTGGTGGACCGACAAGGAGCACGCCTTTCGGTATGCGTGCGCCCAATTTGGTGAATTTGCGGGGATCTTTCAAAAATTCGACGATTTCAACGAGCTCTTGTTTTTCTTCGTCAGCACCGGCAACGTCGGAGAAACGAACTTTCACTTTTTCTTCATCGTACAGTTTCGCTTTGCTTTTGCCGAAGTTCATGACTCGTCCGCCGCCGCCTCCGCCTTGCGCTCTTGTAAACAGGAAGAAAAAGATCAACCCGATCAAGAGAAACGGCAGCATCATCGCGAGGAAGTTCAAAAACGCGCTAGGCTGCTCTTCCTCCGCGACTTTCAAGATGCCTTGGTCGGTCGCTTTATTTGCTATATCAGCAACAATTTCTGTATTATCCGGAACTTGAACGATAAATGTCTTATTGTTATCTTTTAAAACCCCAGTGATACGGATGATTTTATTTTTCGGCTGCATCGTCATTTCAGCAATCTGTTCGCTTTCAAGAGCATTCATGAATTCACGGACATTGAATTCTTCATGCTGCTCTGTCGGATCGCGGAACATGCTGATTACTGCGATGAGTACAATAAAAATTAGTGCATAAAATAGCACATTTCGGAATACCCGATCCATCTATAAACCTCCTCCCGAAACGGGAAAGCTACAATACATAGTAACATAAAAAAAACTTTGGTTACAACAAAATACTCTCATATAAACAAACTATTTCCTTTCATTATAAACTTCCGGTTTTAGGACGCCGATGTACGGCAAATTGCGGTATTTTTCGTTGTAATCCAAGCCGTATCCGACGACGAATTCGTTCGGCACTTCAAAGCCGACGATATCGGCTTTAATATTTGCCGTGCGGCCGGCCGGTTTATCCAATAACGTGACAATTTTTACGGATTTCGCTTTGCGGTATTTGAACAAATCGACTAAATAGCTGAGCGTGAGCCCACTATCAATTATATCTTCAACGATGATAATGTCACGTCCTTCAACTCGCGAGTCCAAGTCTTTCAAAATTTTCACTTCACCGGATGATCTCGTGCCGCTTCCATAGCTGGAGACGTCCATGAAATCGAGTTCGACGTGTGTATCGATGCATCTTGACAAATCGGCCATGAATGGCGTCGCGCCTTTTAACACACCGACCAACAATGGAAACCTTCCCTTATATTCTTCCGTCAATTGGCGGCCGATCTCGATGCATTTGGCGCGGATTTCCTCTTCTGTTATGAGTATTTCTTTAATGTCGTTATGCATTCATGTCCTCCTCTTTATCTTTTCGATAATGAAATGATACGTAAAGTCCAGTTTCATCCGGACGTTTATGCAATAGCCCTTTGCGAATTCCGACGAGCCATAATATTTGTCCATTAGCATCTTCGACAAGGAAAATCTCATCCCGTTTTTGACGCGGAATTTTTTCATCGATCAAAATGTCTTTAATTTTTTTGCTCCCATTCAATCCTGGATAACGCATGCGGTCGCCGGGTTTTCGCGTGCGGATTGTAAGCGGCAGATCGATTTGCGAGAGCGCGCAAATATATTCATTGTTAAGCTTGCTTTCATCCCGGTCCGTATACGTAATGTCCATGACCCCTCCGTCGGGTAAAGGAATCGTTGCAGGGATGTTTTCAACCGACGTGAAAAATGGTTCGTCTTTTTCTTTTTTAAAATAAAAGTGGATCGTGCGATAGGAAGTTTCGATGATTAGATCGTTCGGAAAATGCAACATTTTGTTAGCGACATCTTCCCTTAACAATTCGAGAAAACTTTGTTCGTGTGCATACGTCAATTGGGGTATGTCCGTTTCATATAGATAGTCTAATGTTAAGCGATAAATTCTCCTTTGTAAAGGGACAGGATGAGCGAGCAAGTCTGCCACTTCGATCGTCGCTTTCTTCTCATCTTTCGCACAGCGGACGATTCGTTCAAACAGCCTTTTTGCCTCGCTTCGCAAAAACGATTCGTCTTCCTGCAATGTCTCTGCCAATCGTTGTACGGTGACATGCAAACTTTGGTTTTTTTCCTTCATTTTGGGCACGATGAATTTGCGTACGAAGTTTCGCATGTACGCTACATCTTCATTGCTGCGATCGATGCGGTATGTCAAATCGTGTCGTTTTAAGTATTGTTCAATTTCTGCTTTCGTCACTGCTAAAAGCGGCCGGATAATCTCGCCGGTTCTGAATGGACGGCGAAACGGAATGCCGCTTAAACTTGCCAAGTTCGTCGTACGCATGAGTGCCATAACCATGGTTTCAATTTGATCGTCGCCATGATGGCCGAGCGCCAAATAGTCGATGTCATATTTTTTCATCAGTTCAGCGAATGCCTCGTAGCGCAACTTTCTGGCAGCCACTTGTGTCGAAACTTTATATTTTTTTTGAAATTCGCGAACATTCAACCGCTCGATTTCAAGTGGTATCTCCCAATCGCTGCACAGTTTTTCCACGTATGCGACGTCTTCTTTTGCTTCCGGGCGCAATTGATGATCGAACGTCACAGCGTAAAGGGAAAAATCCGCCAACTTGCGCCATTTGCTGAAAAGATGCAGTAAGGCGACCGAATCCGGACCGCCTGAGACGGCAACCATGACATTTTTTCGATCAAGACTAACGTGATGGCTACGAAGGAAGCGGAGCAATTTTTCTTCCATTCACTTCGTCTTCCTGTCTCTATATAATGGAAAGTAATTTCATGTTAACCTTCAATGGCCGTATAACACGATTTTTTATATTATACCGATAAATATGGTTTAAATCTAGCTGTAATGAATCTACCATCATCATACCATATTCCGACATGAAACATCGTGAAAATGGCGTAAATTTTTTAATTTTAAAACCTTGTGTTCACATAACGTTTGCATAAACGATGCCGTTTTCAAGTTATAGCGTATTATATGTTGCTCAAATAGTAATATATGCCAAAATATACGGATGACATCATAAAAAGGATCCACAACTCCGTATACAACATTCCCCGTTTTTCATCCGCATCTTTCATCTTCCTGCGCGTCAACAGCCTTCGCAAATCGTTTTGCATTTGTCCAGCACTTTTATATTTCCCTTCAATCGCTTTCATCAATACCGGCGCGTAAGGAACGAGCGGCTTTACTTGGTAAAGTTTCCGTTTGATGAGCGTGTGATTATGTGTTGTCCGTGTAAATTTATTCGGGTAAAAAATGGATAATACGACCATCACGACGCTGAACAAATCATAGCTCGGCTCCGCCCGTCTCGTCCCGAGGCGCCAATAAGCTCGGTCATAAAAATTCGTATATTCCTTTACCGAGCGGCCGATTTTCGTCATGCCGCCGACATCGATCAACCGGATCTTCGGGGGATGTCTCTCGACGATGATGTTTTCACTTTTTAAATCGCCGAAAACGTAACCCGCCCGGTGAATGAGGTCCAGTTGTTCCAACAATCCGAGTAGCAAAACGACGACCCAACTAGCGCCGTGTTTTTGAATGAATGTTGGCAAACTTTCACCGCTGATGTATTCCATGACATAAAAGGATACTTTTTGGCCGCCCGGCATTTCCCAATCGTCGACATCCAATAAAGAAGGTCCAAGACGGCTGTCTTGAACCTTCATTTGGTTTAACGTTTTTAACAATTGGACTTCCGCGGTCATATTGACCGACTGCTCGCTGATTTTCAACGCGACAAACCGCCCGTTCTGACTGCATAAATAGACGGCGCCGACGGTTCCAGAACCTAACAAGCGAACAACTTTATAATGGTTTCGATGCCATTTGCCTTCGATGACCGTCCCGCGTTTCAACCTAATTTTATCCTTCTTCGGCAAAGTATTCATGATTTCGTTTCCTTCTCATCTGTTTTTTCGAAAATTCGTATACCGCTTCTTGAATTGCTGGACCTGTAGGTGTAATGCCGCCCGTTTTTAATTTTGGAAATATGACAGAAATTGAATCCAGCTCTTGCGTCCAATCACAGACGACAGCAATGCCTTCATGTTTGTCCGGATATTGATAAATGGCAAACTCGTTTATGCCTGCCCGCGATTGCAAATTGTAAGACAAATCGATCAGTGCTTCTTTCACCGCATTCAATTTGCTGTGCATGCTCGCACTCGTGTCGACCAAAATGAGCACTTCCAAATCTGCTTTTTCGCCCAATTCTTCAACCAGTTCGATGACTTCACCGCGATGTTCCGGATCGACGTCTTCAATCGCTTTTTGTTCACCGAAAATTTGCGTCAATTCTTTATTGATGACACCTTGGATCGTCTGCGACATCGCTTGAACCGTCACCGCTTGGACGGTTTGTGACAAATCTTCTTCATAAACGATTTGGCTGATGCCCCCTCCCGCTTCGGCAATATCGTTGATTTCCGTCAAACTCGAATCATTTTCTTCACCGGGATGCACAACCCCGATCACGTTGACGACAATACCAGCTTCAAAGGCGCGTTCTGCACTTTTCACCGGACTTTCACCGCGATTGGAACATCCATCCGTAATGAGCAATATTTGCCTTAACGTTCCGACTTTCATGGTTAAACCTCCTACCCATTCGGTTTGTTATTTGTTTCTATCCTCGCCAATTATTGCTAAAACTATACGTACGAAACGTTTGCCGGTATCGTCGCCCATTTCGGTTTCATTTTCGTGATTTTCGCCGCAATGATCGTCATATCGTCGCGGATGACCCCATTGTTGATGCGAATGACTTCCTCCAACAACAAATCGGCGATTTCTTGCGGATGATCCGTTTTGAATTCACGGATTTTCCGCTTTAAAAAGACATCGCAGTTTTTCACGAAATTCGGCACGTCATACACGCCATCGCTCATCATGATCAAAATATCGCCGTGCTCCAACGGCTGTTCGATGATTTCCAAAGCGACAAAATCAATGATACCGATCGGAACGTTGTTTGCTTCCAATTGGATGATGTCATTATCGCGTTTGATGAAGCTCGGAGCAGAGCCGATTTTTAAAAAACGCAAATGCGCATTGTGCAAATTGATGACGGCAAGGTCGAGCGTAGCGAACATTTCGTCCGTTGTACGGAGCGACAAAATTGAATTGATCGAACGGATCGCAACTTGCTCGGAGATGCCCGTCTCAAGCATCTTCCGCAAAAGACGCAACGTCTCCGTGCTTTCTTCACGGGCGCGGGCGCCATTTCCCATCCCGTCGCTGATGGCAAGCGCAAATTTTCCACTACTTATTTCCGCAACCGAATACGAATCCCCCGAAATCAATCCGCCGCCCTTTGCGGCGAGGGCGACGCCCGTTTCAATTTCAAACAGTTTTGCGGATTGGAACACCATCACGGTCGGAGCATGCGGGACTTGTCCGACTTCCACCCGCTTCGCAACAATCGTTTCATCCAATATATCCGATAATAGCGGAGCGATCAGCTTTTCGGCTTCACCGTGATATGTGGAAAAAATCGCATGAATTTCAATATCGATATTCCCTTTTTCCAAATTGTAAATGTCGATTTTTTCAATTTGGATGTACAGCTGTTTTAACGCGCGGATTATTTCGATTTCTTGTTTTTCATGCCGTTTCCGCTCTTTCATGATTTCTTTCGCAAAGTGATCCATCACCTCTGAGACCCCTTGCAGCTGTTCAGCGACAATCTTTTTGCTTTCTACCATCTGTTCTTTCAACTGTTTGTTCATTTTCAAGATCATCACTTCGTCAGCCATGACGTGTAAAATGTCGTCGTTTTTCACGCAATGTTGTTTGAACTGATGCATCGTTTGTTTATCGATTCCGTCCGATTCAATCATTTCGGTTTTCATCTTTCCCATCAATTCGTACGTGGCATCGAATCGTTTCTGCCAGCAACGTTTTTTCATGAAACATTGTTCGCACACTTTTTCTGTCACATTGCTGAGCAAATAATCGGTTTCGACGGAATCGTCGAGCCGCTTTTTCTGTTCGTCGGTCATGAAACTTTTTGATAACGCGCGGAACACTTCAGAAAACTGTTCGACTCGTTCTGCCGTCACGTTGCGCATTTTTTGCAAATATTTCCGTTCTTCTTCTGAATACTCGCTCGTTCCGGGAACCAATGCCGCCAACTGTTTAAGATGTGTTTTCGGCGCAAGGAAAAAAAGCAAAATCGCCACCGTCGATTCGAGCATCGTGACGTAAATGGAGGCGACATTGCCGTAAAGGCTGACGAGGAAGGTCCCGACCAATAATCCGAAACTGACGCCGATTTTGTTCCCTTCCTTCAACAAGCCGCCCAACAACCCGGAAAAAGCGAGCAAACTCATCTGGTATAAATTGGCCACGTCCGCAAGCGACAAGATGAGCCCGCAGACAACCCCTACCGTCGTACCGATCGCCGCCCCGCCGACAAAGGCCAACGTCAACACGATGTAGCGTGAAAAGATATGTTCGAGCGATGCACCATAAACCTCCCAGCCGATGAGTCCCGTCAAAATGGAGGAGAATAAAATGATGAGGCTGATCAATTCTTCATTTTTCAATTTCATCCGATAACTTTTCAGTGATAAAAGCGGGATGCTTTGCATAAAAATGAGCAAGAGGACGCTGGCGAGCACGCTTTCAACGATGATGTGCATCCAATCGTAAATCGTCATCTGGCCGCTGAACGAATAAAGAAACAGCCTTGCCGCCATCGGCGCCAAAAAGACCGCGATGACAGCCCATTTCAACGCTCGGTTTTTTCGAAAAACATAGTGGATGACAAAAAGTGTAAAAATCGAAAGAGTCATGAAAATGCCATGTGATATCGAATACGTCCATGCCCCGATGAGGATGAACATCGCGATTGTAAACGTCCGTTTCAGTTTGATGTACAACACCGTGCCCAAAAACGCGATGGCAAATGGCGAGATGTTGAACAAGATGACAGCCCGTCCCAAAAGAAAGCCGACCAAAAAAAGTAAGAGCTGTTTTTCAATAAACCATGCATAAAGCAAGTTCATCAATCTGGCTAATAATGGTTCACTTCTTTTGACCAACAGTTTTCGAACTTTAATGACTCCCTCCATCAGTTTGCCCCCTTTTCAACTTAACCTTTTTGACCCCCTTAATACAATCCGCGGATTAAGTGTATTAACGATTAAAGCATACTGACAAATTATTTTTTGTCATTTTTTCTCTAAACGATGAAAAATATTTCGACTATTTAACTAGATTCATGATGTTTACCTACTTTTTGGCACCGAATTTCTGAAACATTGACAGTTTGCTGAATATCATGTAGAATAATTTGTGTTTGGAATTGGCGGAGTAGCTCAGGTGGCGAGAGCGTGCGGTTCATACCCGCAAGGTCGGGGGTTCGAATCCCTCCTCCGCTATTTTTTTGTCGATTTTTAACCAATTAAAAAAACTCCCAAACTTTTGGGAGTTTTATTTTTGTGAAATGGTTATGATTGAACTGCAAAGAGCATCTTCATAGACAGCAAATCGTCACCCTCTTCTGGCGCCTCGACCTCCACGTCTAGATTCCGTATGTCTCCTTAATGAGGCTAGACGGTCTTCGGAATCTTTGAGAAATTGATTCATGATCGCTTCAAATCTCTCTTGTTTTTCTCGATTCGACTTTTCTCTTTGCTCTGGATCTTTCGCTTTGCGAATCGATAATCCGATTTTCCCATCCTCTCCTACATTAATGACCATAACTTTGATCTCGTCGCCTACAGCAAGATGATCGCGGATGTCCTTTACGTATTTGTCAGCCACTTCACTAATATGGACGAGGCCCGTCGTTCCTTTTTTTAGTTCGACGAATGCTCCGAAATTAGTGATTCCGGTGACTTTCCCCTTCAACTTGCTGCCTACTTCAATTGACATAAAAAAAATGCTCCTCCTCAAGATTTTAAAATGATTTTAATATATATAGTATACGTACGATTACAAAAAAAGTCAATACGAGCTGTCAGCATCATCCA
>JAAYTF010000086.1 GCA_012518125.1 Bacilli bacterium
CTCACCCTTGTTAATTAGAACATCGTATTTTCATTTTCAAATTATTTTTTATAAAACTTTTCACTTTCTCTCAAACTAGTAAGCTGCTAATAACTTTTTCACAAACTTGATCATCTTGTACGAAAAGTAATTCCTGATATTCCAAGTACTTTTTCATATAAACTTTGCAAAAATTATAAAAATTATTTACATTTCTATGAATATCGCCCCTTGTTTCCTTTTGTTTCCATAGTTCTAATTGATATCCAAAAACGGTTAATATATACTAGATTATAAACAATACCAAGGGAGTGTAATTTTGGAATGAAAAGGTTATTGATAGCTCTATCACTTGCTATGTTCGCCATTGTTTTCACAGCTTGTGGGGACAGTGAAACGACGGATAAACCTGTCAAGGATGTTGAGACTGCCGAATCTGAAGAAACTTCTCAAGATTCTGAAACAGCCTCCGAAGAAAATGATGGCTCAGAAGAGGAAGCATTAAATCAAACATACGATGAAGTAATTGTAGATAATGAAAATGTCAAAATCTCTTTAAAAAGTGTAGTCGAGGAAAAAGATGATATTTTCGGTGACTCAGTTGTCATTACATTCGAAGTGGAAAACAAACGAGATGACACCATCGAAGTTCAAGCACGGGAAGTTTCAGCCGATGGAAAAATGGTTGATGAATCATTAGTAATCATGAGTACAGAAGTTGCCAGTGGAAAGTTGGCGGATGCGAAACTTACCATTCAAGCTATGGGGGATCAAGAACTTCCACCGATGGAAGACAACATTGAATTAAAATTGCACATCTTTTCATGGGATGATTACAATTATTCTGAAGATCATCCGGTTGTCATCAATTTCGATTAACTATATTCAAATCCATGGGAAATAAACGGTTCCAGAAAAATTATCATCCGGAACCGTTTTGTATTGGTTAATACTTTTAGATGTAGCGATAGATAGTTCCTAGTTTGCCTTTTGTTTTTTAGAAAATATTTATTGAAAATAAATTATACCTGTCATTTACAAATACTCCAACCTCACAAACAACTTCGAAAACGTCTTACTTCCATAGCCTTCAAATTTCACCGTGATGGTCGCTTCATCCTCTTTTTCAATGACGCCTTCGCCATATTTCGGGTGCCGCACCAGTTGACCATCGCTTGCTTCAGCCCCAGCATCATCACCATCATCTGCGACAGGTTCCGCTTCAACACGCACCGGTGCTTCGGCATCCGGTTGTTGCACTTCCTTTTGTTCCATCCTTTCAACAATTTTTCTCGCCAAGTCTTTCAAATCAACTTCCCCTGCTGTTTCCACTTCTTCCCTTTCAATCAAATGTTCCGGAATCATCGAAAGAAATGTGCTCGGGCCCCCTGTCACCCATGGTTCAGAAGGTTTTGTGTAATAGGAAATTTCCAAATCATCTTTCGCCCGCGTCATGCCGACGAAAAACAACCGCTTCTCCTCTTCATACTCGTCCAGGTTTTTCGTCCTTAGCGGAAGCAGACCGTCATTTGCCCCGATGATGAACACTTTCTTGAATTCAAGCCCTTTGCAGGCATGGAGCGTCATCAATTTGACACTGTTGTCTTCCAAATCGGCCGTTTCATCAAATACGCTCAATCCGTACAGCGTCGAAGAATTGACAAAATCAAGCAGCCCCTCATATAATCCCAATTTTTTCTCTTCCATGAATTCCTTGGCTTTGTTCAAGAAATCCAATATGAATCCTTTATGCGCTTCATAGCTTGCGGACGTCGGTGACAAGTGGTCGTCCAATGCAAAATAATCGTACAGCTCGCCAATGTCATCCGGCGTTTTCCGCCTTGCCCAATGGCGAAAATCTTTAATTCTATCAAACAACGTTGAAACGACTCCTGATTCACCCTTCAATAACCGTTTCACTTCCGAATACGTCACATCGTCCCCGAACTCCCTGTGCATCAGGGCGGCGATCATATTGTTTTCATCCTTTTCATTCACCGCCGCCTTCAACACACTTAAAAACCATGACAAAACCGGAACATCTTTCAGCGATTTTTTCACGGAAACTTCAAACGGGATGCCTTCGCGTTCCAACACGTCTTCCAAAACCGCCGCTTGCCGCTTAGTGCGATACAAAACGGCGATATCGTTGTATGCCAATCCGCTTCTGACCAAGTTTTTGATTTCATCGGCGAGATAATGCGCTTCCTGAAACGGATTGTAGTGGTGTTTCACTTTGATTTTGCTTCCTTGATCGCGCATCCCTTCAAGCTTCGAGCTGTCGGAAAGGAACGTTTTTGCCGCATCGAGGATCGTCGCCGTCGAGCGGTAGTTGATCGGAAGTGTCATCTCTTTCGCGTCAAAATGCGCTTTGAATTTCGCAAAAACCTCCCTGTCACTGCCGCGCCAAGTGTAAATGATCTGGTTCGGATCGCCGACGACAAACAGTTTCGTATCCGCACCGCACATCGCTTTGATAAATTCCAATTGCGCTTCATCACAGTCCTGGAACTCATCGACGATGATCCATTTCGGCTGGAACGTCCCATCTTTGAGCAGCAATGTCGCATGTTCGATCAAATCGTCAAAATCCATTTTGTTTTGCGTCCGTTTCAACGCTTCGATGTCATCCCACAAGCGTTCGATGTCGTCTTCATACTTCATGTTGCTATATAATTTCTTACCTTTTTTATATTCTTCGATGCGGGTGAGGAGCTTGTTTTGATATTTGATCCGGTAACGTTTTTCGATGATCAGCCGGTTGGCCATCTCCAGCATTTCATCCGGGTCCATGATCGTAAATTCCTTCGTAAATCCCAAATCTTCGACGGCAAGCACCGTCGACAAAAGCGTCTTTGCCACGCTGTGGAACGTCCCGACATATGGGATGTCGTTGTCGTTGAGCTCTGGAAAATGTTTTTTGATCCGTTCTTTCATTTCATCCGCCGCTTTGTTCGTGAACGTCAAGACGACCATGTCGCGAAAATCGACATCCTTTTCCAAAGACAAATACAACACCTTTGCAATAAGCACGGTCGTCTTGCCGCTTCCGACGTGGGCATTGACTAACAGCGCCCTCGATTCATCGAACACGGCTTCTTTCTGATATCCGTTCAATTGTTGAATGAATTCAGGTTGCTTCAGCGACTTCACTGCTTGTTGTTCCATCATCAAACCCACCTATTTGGTCAAATCCGAATAACGCCTTAGCACTTTTTCGAGGTCGGGCTTTACAGACGGGCCGTTTGCCAGTTTAAACGCCACATCAAAATCATCCGGCACCTCAACGTAAAACTCGATGATGTTTTTAACCCGCTTTTTGTTTTCTTCGTTGTTTGACCAAGCTTGCAAAAACTCGCTGTCGAGATAAATGTAAAGCGTCTCGTCATCCACTGCCACTTTTTCGACGCTCGATAAAAAATCCGCCAAATATTGCCCGCTCTCGCGTAAAAACCGGGTGAAGTTCAGCCATTCCGCTTCCAATTCGGCAAATGCGAAACGTTTTTCCACTACGACTTGCGGCGCTAAATCC
>JAAYTF010000087.1 GCA_012518125.1 Bacilli bacterium
AATTATGAAAAAATGATTGAAAACGTCGGTAAAATTGCTCTACAAATTTTATGTCTCGGTTTGAATGGTCATATCGGATTTAATGAACCAGGCATATCTTTTTCATCACGCACACACGTCGTCGATCTCACCCTTTCAACAATCGAAGCGAATGCCCGCTTTTTTGAAAACATCGATGATGTCCCAAGAAAAGCTCTGACGATGGGCGTACAGACGATCATGGAAGCAAAAGAAATTCTTTTCATCGTCAACGGGGAGAAAAAAGCGGACATTTTTAAGGAAAGTCGTGCACGTTGATGTGACCGAAGAAGTGCCGGCGTCCATTTTGCAAAGACATCCGAACGTGACGGTGATTACCGATATCGATGTTTAAAACGAATGGATGCAAAAAAGATTTGTAAATACGCATAAAAATAATGGAGCCCTTGTCCATAGACGGAGCTCCATTATTGTTTAATTCAAGTTTATCTATGGGTGGATACAGGTTCGGCACTATATATTGGTTCATTGGACGTGTAGTCGGACTCGACATATGTCGGCAGCTCTAAGTGCCGTTTTAAAATATTTTTCGTTTCTTCCAAAGCGACTTCATCAAGTTTGTAGTAATATATTCTGCCTGGTTGATAATTGGAACCTTCCAAAGAAAGTTTTTCAACGTCCAGTTTGGTCCCTTCAGTCGCATAAGCGAAGAAACTTTTCATTTCTGAAAAAGTCATATTTGTTGTCATATTATCGCCGACGGCTTCGATGATATCGTCGTATTTGAAAATCGAGCTGATTGACGTCGCTTTGTCAATTACGGCGTTTATTATTTCAAGCTGCCGTTTTCCACGCTCGATATCGCTGTCCTTTTTTCTCGTTCGTGCAAAAGCGAGCGCTTCTTCGCCGTTCAACGTTTGTAAACCAGGATATAAGTGGATGCTGTCTTTGCCATCAGATGAGTCCATCTCTTTGATTTCATACGGGACTTCCACTTCAACGCCGCCAATGGCATCAATAATTTCCACAAAGGCGTGGAAGTTCAATTTTACGTAGTAATCGACAGGGACTTCCAACAAATGTTCAACCGTTTCGATCGTGGCTTTTGTACCGCCGAATGCGTATGCATGGTTGATTTTATCGTAATCACCGATATGAGGGATATAAACGTAAGAATCTCTTGGGATGCTCAATAGTTTGATGCTTTTTTCGTCCCGGTTCAATGATGCAAGTATCAAGGCATCCGTTCTTGTCGCATCACTATAACGTTTCATTCGTTCTTCGCTTTCGTCAACCCCCATGATTAATACGGTGACGTTGTCAAATTTCGGGTTGACAGCTTCGTCACGTAAATCCGACTTTTCTCTTTCATCTTCTTCATACGCTTCATTTATGGCAGAACCAGCTTTAACGTACAAGTGGACTCCGTAAGCGCCGATTGCCAAAAAAATAAGTGCAATCGCTGCCATAAACAACTTGAACCATTTTCGAAATCTTCTTTTCGTCGCTTTTTTTGCCATCCGAGAATTGGTTTGATTTCCGTATGACATCAATCAAAAGCTCCTTTTTGTATGTGTTCGATATGGTAGATCGATTCCTCGCTAAGAAATTTTTTACAATCGTCTGACAAAAATGTTTGATGAATTTTAACCAATCATCCTCAATTATACAATGAAAGGCTGAATTAGTACATAACTTCACAATTATTTTTTGGTTACAGAGTTTTTCGAATCGTAATATTTTGTTGAATGAATTTTCACTTAATGACTTTCGCTTACGGTAGAAAACTTTTTTCAACGTTCCCC
>JAAYTF010000182.1 GCA_012518125.1 Bacilli bacterium
CAAGTGAACCATAAATGTGTTTCCCGTTTGATGCGGTTATTAGGGTTAAAAGCCGTGATCCGTCGGAAACGTTATACCTATAAGCTGCATAAACCGCAACATGTCGCTGAAAATATTCTAAATAGAGAATTCCAATCAGACTATAGCCTGATGGAAGTCTTATTAACGGAAATCACTGAATACAAGTATGGAGGTCATTCAAAAGCTTATTTAAGTGCCATTTTAGATTATGGTGATGATAAAATTGTAGCCTATAAACTATCCCACCGTAATAACAATGCCTTAGTTCTTGATACGGTCACTCAAATTGAAGATACTATTATTCCAAGGAAAACATTATTTCATAGTGATTGTGGATTTCAATACACGTCACATGGGTTTAAGAACTTTGTAGAAAAACACAAAATTATCCAAAGCATGTCACGGGTTGGTAAATGTATCGATAACGGTCCAATGGAGAATTTTTGGGGGATTATTAAGGAAGAGATGTATCGCTTAGCTACTTATAACACTTTTGAAGAACTAGAGGAAGATATTAAGGGATATATTAAATTCCATAACACCAAGCGCGTAACATTGAAGATGGGTTTGAAGATTCCAGCATAAAAAGAGCCATGCATGAAAATCATACATGGCACCAAATACTTTGTTTTTTTCCTGTCTACTTGACAGGGGGCAGTGCATAAGATTGGGTAGAAGGTGTTTTTTTATTTACGAAATTGTTTCTTTGGCATGGGATTTTCTGTTTGAACAGTAGAGCATCGATGCTCGCACACGAAAATGAGAATTTCTCCTAGTTCATGCGCGTGGCACGCTCCAGCGCTCACGAAAACGAAATTTTCTCCAGTGCATGTGCGTGGCGGGCTACTGCTCTTACGAAAGCTAAAATTTAATCCGATTATAAAGGAAGCAAGAAATTTAGCGAAAACCTTCTAACAACCTATACAGCTATCAATTGCCGAGTTTACGGCGCTTCATCCGTTTCTCCCTTCGTGCCGGTGCTGTTTCAAACAAACGCTTTTCTTCCTCCGACTCCGGAATCACTTCTGGCACTTTAATCGGCTTACCCTGTTCATCAACGGCTACCATCGTTAAGAAGGCCTCCGTAGTTAATTTTTCATGCGCATGTAAAAAGTTTTCCGCCGACACTTTAACATACACTTCCATCGAAGTCCTTCCGGTATACGTGACAAAGGCTTCAAGTGTCAAAGCATCGCCAACCTTTGCTGCAGACAAAAAGCTAACCGAGTCAATCGAAGCGGTAACGACAATCGCATTAGCGTGCTTCATAGCCGATAATGCCGCTACTTCATCGATATAAGCAAGAATTTTCCCTCCGAAAATGGTATCGATATGATTCGTGTCCGGGGGCAGAACTAACCGTGTTTGAATGACCCTCGATTCTTTGACTGTTTTTCTTTGCATCAATAAGCTCCTTTCCGATAACCCTATCATAAATCATCGAAACCGTTCAATTCGCTTGTCTTCGTGTAAGTTCGCGACTTCTGTTCAAAAAAGTCCGTCTTCGTGCTATCGAAATTATCGACATAAGCTTTAATCCATTTCATCGGATTTTCAGTATATCCTTCATATAGCTCACTTAACCCCATCATACGCAACATTTTATTTGCGCGGTATTTAACATAACCCGCCATTTCCGTTAAATCGATTCCTTTCACATCTTTTAAAACGTAATTGGACCACTCTATTTCTAAATCTACAGATTGTCGGAACGTATCATAAACCCAGTTGATAAATGATTCATTATTGAGCTCTTTATTTTCTGCCAATGTCGCTCTAAATAACTCGGTCATAAATCTGCCATGTTCTAATTCGTCACGGTTGATGTAACTAATCATCGTCGATGTGCCGACCATTTTATTATTACGTGCTAAGTTGTAAAAGAATGCGAATCCAGAGTAGAAAAACATTCCTTCAAGCAAGATTGAAAATACAATTGTCTTGACGATGTTTTCAATTGTAGGTTGATCAACAAATTTGTTATATTGTTCCATGATTGCTTCATTTCTTTTTAATAAAACTGGATCTTTTCGACCGAACTCGAACGATTCATTTTGCTCACTGAGCGATACGACAGAAGAAAGTACGTAAGAATATGATTCATTATGGACCGCTTCTTGTTGTGCAATGACCGCCATCATCGATTGCACAGACGGATCTGTCGCATAAAGTGATAGAAGTAGCGCTGTTCTCGTTTGAGGTGCATCTAACGTCGATAATAAACCGATGATTTTCAAATATGCATCTTTCTCTTCATCAGTCAATGTTGGGAATTGTTTCACATCACTTGCCATATTGATTTCATCCGCTTGCCAATAGTTCCCGACTAAACGTTTATACATTTTATACCAATGGGGATATGCAATATTATTCCAATTTAAGATACCGCTTGATTCACCACCGAAAAGTGCTGTAGATTTAATAGGGAATTTCGGCTCTAACGTTTTTGCTTTTTGTAATATCTTCGTCATCAGTTAACACCCTTTCCACCCATTTTTCGATCTTTTTTTCTTGTTCTCCACGTGGGGACTGTTCTATTTTTAATCCTTCCCATTTACTTTCATAAAAAGTGACGAGTTTATCCACTGCCCGACAAAAAAGCTCATCTCCACCAAACTGCGTATCACCTGAGCCGAACACTGCAACATTTGGCGGTTTATAGCCGATTTCTAAAATAAAATCTTTCACTTCATCTGGTGTATTTCCTAAATCCCACGTAAAAGTGCCGAGAAATATATAATCGTATGATGAGATGTCTGGCAAATGGTGATTGTAACCTATTTCATACATTTCGACATCATGCTTCTTACGTTCTAATATTCTTTTTATAATAAATGCAATTTCTTCCGTATTTCCACTATATGATAAATATGCGATTAAAGATCTCATGCATGACACCACTCACATTCTTCAACATCACTAGAAGTGGAGCGAACGTAGTAAGTCGTCTTCAATCCTTCTTTCCAGGCTTGTAAATGTAAATCTAACAATACTGATGCACGAATCGTATTTGGTACGTAAATGTTAAATGAAATACTTTGATCAATGTGTTTTTGCCTTACCGCATTTTGTCGAACAGACCATCTTTGATCAACAATGTAAGCAGATCTTCGATAAATAGCGTATGTTCGATAGTTTAAATCTGGAGCAGTAACAGGTATTTTAAAGTCTTTCTTTTCTTCATAATAAAATGGTTTAAAAACTGGATCGATGCTCGCAGTTGAACCAGCAATGATCGCCGTTGATGAATTTGGAGCTACTGCGAGCAAATAGCCATTTCTTATCCCGTGTTGTTGCACATCTGCTTTTAATTTAACCCATTCCTCACTTTGATAGCCTCTTTCATTAAAATAAGCACCTGTCGCCCATTTGCTACCCGGAAACAGCGGATAATGTCCTTTTTCTCTACTTAATTCCATGCTCGCTTTGATCGTCAAATAAGCGATTTTTTCATATAATTCATCTGCATATTGAACAGCTTCCTCGGATTCCCAACGAATCCCTTTTAACGCTAATAAATGGTGCCAACCGAATGTTCCTAACCCGATTGCTCGATATTTTTTATTCGTTAGCTGTGCTTGTTTAACTGGTAAAGTATTAATATCGATGACATTATCGAGCATTCTTACTTGAATCGGTATTAACCGTTCCAATACACCATCAGAGACAGCTCGTCCAAGATTGATCGAACTTAAATTACAAACAACGAAATCACCTGGCTTATATTTTTTTACGACGATTTCATCATGTTCCACAAACTGTTCGATTAATTCTGTCGGTGATTGGTTTTGTGTGATTTCAGTACATAAATTCGAACAATAAATGATTCCAGCATGAGCATTGTTATTTTTCCGATTTACTTCATCACGGTAAAACATAAAAGGCGTACCAGTTTCTAATTGCGAAATCATAATTCGTTTCATAATCTCGATAGCGGGAACCTTCTTTTTGGAAAGTCGTTCATTCTCGATACATTGTAAATATTTTTTTCGCCAACTGCCGTTACCTTTTTCTTCATCGTAAAAATCTTCTAACGAAAAACCCATTACCTCTCTTACCTCGTGTGGATCGAATAAATACCAGTCTCCGCGTTTTTCCACTTGTTCCATAAAGTAATCCGGGATGCAGACACCTAGAAAAATATCATGTGCACGCATTCGCTCGTCTCCGTTGTTTAATCTTAAATCTAAAAATGGTTCGATATCTATATGCCATACATCTAAGTAGACTGCGATTGCACCTTTTCTCGTTCCCAATTGATCGACACTGACTGCAGTGTTATTTAATTGACGAATCCACGGAACGACGCCACTTGACATTCCTTTAAACCCTTTAATTGCGCTCCCTCTACCTCGAACTTTTCCCATATATACACCGATTCCACCACCATGTTTCGACAGTTGAGCGACATCGGTATTGACGTCATAAATCGACTGTAAACTGTCGTCCACCGTATCGATAAAACAACTAGATAATTGACCAAATGTCTTTCCAGCATTCGTTAACGTCGGCGTTGCGACCGTCATATATAAGTTGCTTAATGCCCAATATGCTTCTAACACATGGTCTGTTCTTTTACCTTCATCTTCATCTTGCATTAAATGCATCGCAATGATCATCCACCGTTCTTGAGGTAATTCATATACATTTTTCTCATAATCGGTCGCTAAATATCTTGTCGCCAACGTGTGTAGAGCCAAATAGTTGAACAAAAGATCTCTTTTCGGAGAGATTTGTTCCCCGAAGAACTTCACTTCTTCTTTTGTATACTTCTTTAGTAAGTTTTCAGTGTATATTCCCTTTCTCGTCAACATGTCGATTAACTCGTAAAAGTCACCGTATTTCTCTGACGGTTCATAGTTACGATTTCTAGCCGCTTCACGATACAAAGTATGTAAATAGATTCGGCTGGCAAAAAATGACCAATTTGGATTTGCTTCATCGATATTTTCCAATGCATTATTGATGAGCACGTTTGTTATTTCTTCAACACTCATATTTTCCGAAATTTGCCGTCGACATTTTTCCTTATACTCTTCCAAATCGAGTTCCAAACCTTTATTTGCTTCCACAAGAAGCTTATCCATCAGCTGTTTCTTGATAATCGTTGTCATTTTGCATCCTCCATTACTTTTATTGAAAATGTAAAAACCGTTTATCCGAAATGAAGGATAAACGGTTGAAAGACAATAATCGGCTATTCGTGCATCGTTTACAAACACAATGCACTAGCACGTCTCGCACCGTTTCATCATCCCTCACCCCGGAGATATGAAACTTCGTTAAAAGGCAGGTCTCCTGACTCATGTGTATCCTACTCGAAACCTTCCCATACCGTCTGCAAA
>JAAYTF010000088.1 GCA_012518125.1 Bacilli bacterium
CTTACCACCCTTGCGGGTTGCTTGAAGTGGGGGCTTCTCGGGTAATCCTGCACCAACCGACATTCATCTCCCACCTACTCATTGGGCTATCGCCCTTCACATTCCTTGAGGATGGGAGACTTCTGTCGGAAAAAGCTAAAGGGTCGTATTTTTATTTCAACAATTTTTCTTTCTCCAATTTGGCCAGTTCCGCTATGATTTCGTCCAATTTTTTGCTTAATGACAACGTCCTTTCATCGGTAAATCCATATTCTTTCACGCATTGATGCAGCTCATGGCGCATGAGTTCAACATTTTTTAAACGAAGCAATTGTTCTTCCACCATTGGAAGATCCACTCCTTTATCGATAAGCGTTCATCATACATTTATACTTTTTCCTTATTACGTTGTATAATGATTAGTAACCATACTATTACCAAGACGATGTAAAAGTAAACGAATAAACGATCATTTTTGGGAAATCATGTTCATTTGAAGCGACTTGAACGAGTAGTTTTACAAAATCGAATGTTTTTTCCCTGTGTATATTTCGAGAGGATGTTATTATGTCAACAGAAAAAGAAAACCAAGATATTTCGCGAATTGGCGAATGGTTAAAAGCGGCATTAATCGCCCTTTTGCTCGCATATTTTTTGCGTGCTTTCGTCTTTGCCACTTCGATTGTGAAAGGCGAAAGCATGCTCCCAACGTTGGAAGATGGGGAAAGGGTCATTTTCAATAAATTCATTTATCTCGTTTCGGAACCTGCACGCGGGGATATCGTCATCATTTCCATGCCGGAGAGCAACTACGTTAAACGGGTCATTGGACTTCCGAATGAGACGATTGAAATGAAAGATGGAGTTTTTTACGTTAATGGAGTGGCACAGCCTACGACATTCGTCGACGAAAAACAGATGAAATTGACGGGAGATTTCGGTCCGATCGTCGTTCCGGAGAACAGCTACTTCGTCATGGGGGACAATCGGGCAAACAGCAAAGACAGCCGCAACGATTTGGGATTCATCGAGCGCGAAAACATCATCGGCCGCTCGGAATTGATCATTTATCCGTTGAGCGAAATGCAGCTGACACGGTGATGGTTAAAAAGGGTTAAACATCCCACGACGTATGTTTAACCCTTTTTATTATTCATGGTCAAAAATCGTATACCCGATATTCAATAAAATAACCCCTAATAAAATGATTCCTAAAATGGTCGTCCACATATAAAGCATCCTTTCGTTTCAGAAATGTGTTTTAAGCGATATGTACATAAGTTACCATTATCATATCAATTTTTTCCGCAATAATAAAGCGAAATATACAATTTTCACAAAAAGATAACAGATTTCACTTACCCGATCATGATTCTTTCTTTCGGATAACGGACTAACGGCTCACCAGCATCGGAGCGGAACGTGAATATGAACGTGACCAAGCCGATCCGGCCGATAAACATGAAAATCATTAAGATCACTTTGCTGAACGTCGACAACTCGCCGGTGATGCCTTGGGAAAGGCCGACGGTACCAAATGCGGAAGTCACTTCAAACACGATTTCCGTAAGCGGAAACGGTTCGATTGTCGTCATGACCATGATCCCGACGGTGCACATGAAAATCGCCAATAACGTGACCGTAACGGCTTTCGACAAGTCGTCTTCGTAAATTTCCCGGCGGAACACTTTTACACTTTTGCCGCCCCTTGCATACGTCATGATGAAAATTACCACGAGCGCCAACGTCGTCGTGCGGATGCCCCCTCCCGCACTGCTTGGCGACGCCCCAATGAACATCAAAATCGACAAAAACAACTGGTTCGTCTCGCTTAAAGCGGTCACATCCAGCGTCGAAAGACCGGCGCTCCTTGAAGTGACCGATTGAAACAGTGCATAAAAAACCGATTCGACGACATGTTTGTCGGAAAAAAAATGGTTTTGATCGATCAAATAAATGAACAACGCGCCGACAAAAAGCAATAAAAAGAAGGTCGTCGTCGTCACTTTCGTATATAGGCTGAAACGGAACAACGTCTTTTTATGTTTCGGCAACAGCAAATATGATTTCAATTCGATGAGCACCGGAAAGCCGATTGCCCCGATGATGATCAAAACCATGATGATGAATTGGATAAAATAATCGTTCGCATATGGTATGAAGGAACGGTTGTCCAATGTGAAACCGCCGTTTGACAAAGCGCTGATCGTATAAAAATACGCATGGAAGAACGCTTTTTTCGGTTCATCAAATTTCGGCAGCAAATAGCATCCTAAAACGATGATGCTGGCAATTTCTACCGTAAGCACAATAAACAGAATTTGTTTAATAAGTTGGACCATCCCGCCGAATTTATACATGTTTTGATCTTGCATGATGAGCCGCCGTTCACGGATGCCGATGCGTCTGCCCAAAAGGAGCATGATGACGGTGCTGATCGACATGATGCCGAGCAACCCGAGATGCAAAATGATCGTTAAAAAAATAAGCCCCGTGAAACTGAACGTATCCGGGATGGAAAACGTCGTCAGACCGGTGACGCTCAGAGCACTTACCGCTGTGAACAAAACGTCGATGAACGGCGCGGATTCACCTTCTTTGTACGCTACCGGAAGCGATAAAATGCACGTGGATATGACGAGCGCAAAAAAATAATAAAGCATGAGCGTCCTTGCCGGCGTCAATATTTTTAACCATTGGGAAGGCAATTTTTTATCAGCCAATGGATCCCCTCCCCTAAATCAATTCTTTGAATTTCTCCAACAACGATCTTCCTTGGTACCCTTCCTCGATGATCATTTCCAACAATTTTTCAATGCGGCGTTTACTATGATCGACGATTTTTCCTTGGAACAACACATTCATCCGGTTGTCGCCTATTTCATTTATGCTGACGATCTCGGTGAGGAAAAACGCCGGATCGTTTTCTTCCCGTGTGATTTTCACTTGGATCATCAATTCTTTCGTATCTTTGATCGACGTAAAAAAATCCCAATATTTACGATCGGTAAAAGCTTCAATGAGCCAGCCATGTTCATCTTCGCGGTTGATGACCAATCCGTCGATAAGGTCGATATGTTTACGCTGGACGCTCACTTCCTGGTTATTCATCACTTTTAAGCCTTTTAATTTGAATGTTTTCAAAAAGACCACCTATTTGCTTGAAATTTTACTTTCATTATAAAGAATGCAATTCAGAAAGAAAAGCAATACATATGATCGTCTCGTTCGGATGGAAAAAATCGGCTTACACCTTTTTGCATAAAATTCTCCCATTGCATAAAGGCTATATATAGATGATTTGTCATGAATAAAATTCATTTTACAAAGTGTGGTGAGAAAATGAGTAAAAAACTGGTTATGTTGAGCATCATCGCATTTGTTTTATTCGGCTGCACGAATAACGATCCTACATACGAGGATGCACAAAACGCCGATTTTGAATTGTTGAAAATAAAAAGTGACGTCCCTGTCGACCAACAACCGGCAAATCAAGCGAAAGAGTTTTTAAGCCATTATGAAGAAGTAAAACAAGTACGCGCCGTAAACACCGAAGACGACCTCGTCATTGCAGTCGATATCAACCATCACGACCGCTTCCAACTCGACCATTTGCAAAAAGAGTTGACGAAAGATGTCAAGAAAAACTTTTCCGGCATGACGATTACGTTCTCCACCGACCGGAAGATTTTGATCGAGTTGAAACGGTTGGAAGAAGATCTTCAAAAACAAAACATGAACGTTGATGAAATAAACGAACGATTGGAAAAAATAAAAAAATTGTCGAAAGAAGATACGTAAGAAATGAGTGAACGATAATGAGTGAAGAAAGAAAACTTCCACCTGAAGCGAAACAATATCAAAAGCTGCATGCAAAAAGGGAAATAAAACGTCCCGTCGTCAAAAACTGCATAAAAGCTTTCCTCGTCGGCGGGACGATTTGCACGTTAGGTCAAGCCATTACTACGTTTTATATTTACTTCTTTGACTTTACCGAAAAAACGGCAGGAAATCCGACTGTGGCGACGCTCATCATTATCACGATGTTTTTGACCGGTTTCGGTTTATACGATCCACTCGGGCAATTTGCCGGGGCGGGAACGGCAATTCCTGTCACCGGTTTTGCCAATGCGGTCATTTCATCTGCCATCGAACATCGCACGGAAGGTTTCATTCAAGGCGTCGGCAGCAACATGTTGAAACTTGCGGGCCCCGTCATCGTTTACGGCGTATTTACCGCATTTTTAATCGCGATTGTCAAAACCGTTGTGACGAACATATTAGGTTTATAACTGGAGGTAATTGGACGATGCTCGCTGGAAAAAATTCATGGGTGTTTCCGAACAGGCCTGTCATCATCGCAACCGGAATCGTCGGCGGCCCTTTTGAAGCAAGAGGAAAATTGGCTTCCTACTTTGACAAACTGAACGATGACATTTGGCTCGAAGAGAATTCGTTCGAAAAAGCGCAGCGCAAATTATTCGAACAAGCGTGTGAGATTACGCTGAACAAATCCGGCATCAACAAAGAACAAGTGAATTATTTCATCGCCGGCGATTTGATCAACCAGATTACGCCGACGACGTTCACCGCACGGACGCTTGAGATTCCATATTTCGGCCTGTTTAGCGCATGCGCGACTTCGATGGAAGGTTTGGCGTTGGCAGCTTACTTCGTAAACAGTGGCGGCGCGGAGTACGTTTTAACTGGAACGGCGAGCCACAACGCAGCAACGGAGCGACAATTCCGCTATCCGACCGAATACGGTGGCCAAAAACCGCCCACTGCGCAATGGACGGTGACGGGAGCCGGCTGCGCCCTGGTTGCCAAGCAAGGGAAAGGGCCGGTGATCACGCGCGCGACGATTGGCAAAGTCGTCGACTTGGGCTTGTCTGACCCTTTTAATATGGGCGGTGCGATGGCGCCGGCAGCCGTCGATACGATCATCCGCCATTTCACCGATTTCAATTTGAGTCCAAACGAATACGATTTGATCATCACCGGTGATTTAGGAAAAATCGGCTTGGCGGCCACATACGATTTGCTTCGTGAAAAAGGGTTTCAAATTGGCGAAGAACAAATTGTCGATTGTGGCTTATCGATTTACGGCGACGATCAAAAAGTACAAGCTGGCGCAAGCGGCACCGCTTCGAGTGCAGTCGCGACGTACGGTTATTTTCTCGAAAAATTGAAGTCGGGCGAATTGAACAGTTTGTTGGTCGTTGCAACCGGTTCGCTTCATTCACCGTTGTCCGTGCAACAAAACGAAACCATTCCTTGTATAGCGCACGCTGTAGCGATTGAAAGGAGCAGCATAACATGATCTTTTTATGGGCGTTTTTAGTCGGCGGCGCCATTTGTGTCGTCGGGCAAATTATGTTTGACGTCTTTAAACTTACCCCAGCTCATACGTTGACGATTCTCGTTATCGTTGGCGCCATTTTAGGGGGACTAAATTTGTATGAACCGCTCATCGATTTTGCTGGGGCCGGAGCGACCGTTCCGATCACGAGTTTCGGAAATTCGCTCGTACAGGGAGCTCTCCGCGAGGCGGAACAACATGGCTTGATCGGCGTCGTTACCGGTATTTTCGAAGTTACGAGTGCAGGAATTTCTTCCGCGATCGTTTTTGGCGTCGTTGGCGCGATTTTGTTCAAAGCGAAAGGAAAACAGTAAATGCGACTGGGTTTTTTCGTTGCTTCCCCGTTTTGACGCAAGCAAAAAAAATCGAGGTTTTACCCCCGATCTTCGTTAAAACACTATCGCAATTTTTCCAAATTGATGATTCACTTTCAAAAATTCAAGCGCATCATGC
>JAAYTF010000089.1 GCA_012518125.1 Bacilli bacterium
AATGAAAAAGGCATCTCGCTCGTCGAGGTGTTGGCGGTGTTTGTCATATTTGGAATCATAACGCTTTTGATCATCAGCTTGTATTTTTATACGCAAACGCATGCGACAAAACAACGGGAAAGTGCGCTGCAATTAACGGACATAACCATTGCGATGAACGAAATAACGAGAGATATCCGCACTTATGACATCAAAGAAGTGAACGCGCAGAAAATCGAGTTCGCCAACAACAACGTTTACGAATTGAAAGAAACCATATTGTATAAAAACGGTACGCCTTTCATTTATGATATCGATCGTTTTGATGTTCATCAATCCGCTGATGAAGTTTCAATCAAAATCAGCAGTCGATCTGGTCAGGAAATTGAAACGACTTTACTATTGCGATAGGAGGATAAAGTTCCCATGCGCCAAAATGAACGAGGATACATGTTAGTCGGGGCGTTATTGATCATCGTGTTATTGTTCGTTGTCGGCTTATCTTTGACGACGTTAGCCTCCTTTTCGCTTAAAAACGCATCAGACGAACGAAACCATCAGTCCGTTTATTACATCGCCGAAGCGGGATTGAATCATTTGGCGAATGAATTTGAAAAAGCGGTTTCCGACATTTACGAAGACGAAACGATCAGGTCGGAAGACGACTTTTTTCAAAAGTTGGAACAATTTTACTTTTTGAAAGAAACGTACGACACTTTCGAAAAAGTGAAAGACATCCAACCTTATGCAAAACTGTCCATTGAAAAAACGGATCAAAAAGGGGTTTACCGATTATTCTCGACCGGATATATCGGGGAAAAAACAAG
This sequence comes from Bacilli bacterium, assembly GCA_012518125.1. Lineage (GTDB taxonomy): Bacteria > Bacillota > Bacilli > Bacillales > Amphibacillaceae > Pseudogracilibacillus. The sequence goes on from JAAYTF010000089.1 coordinate 807, forward strand.
GACGGTTTCACAGTTGATCAAAGTTGAATGGAATGGCAAACAGGCCGAAGCGAAATATGAATTGCCGCCTTTTGCCGTCTTTACGAGCGACTACTTCGAGATGAACAACGGGACGATCATCGGTGATATCGGCACGATGAATTCGTCTATCGGGGCCGTTTCGTTTCCGGGTGGAGGGCCACGATTGGAAGGTAAAGTGTACGTTCCACAAGGAAACGAAGAGATTGTAAAGACCGCACATTACATCAAAGTAGAAGTGGCGGAAATAGACGCTTCCTATCAAATACCGGATTTGCCGCCTTTCCCTGAATTTCCTTCATTTGAGTGCCCAAAAGACGAAACGATCGCTTCAAGTCCGTACAATTCCCATCAAGTGATCAAAGATTGCCATTTATACATCAACAATTGGATTGTCGATCAGACGAACTACACGCTTGCACTTACAGACAATCTCAAATTTAAAGAAATGCGGTTCACTTCAAACTATACATTGCGCATCGACGTCGGCGACAAGAATCGGGCAATCGTCGTCGATCACTTAAATATCCAAAACGGTCACATCGAATTGCTGGGCACCGGGTCGTTGACGATTTATGTAACGGATAAAATTACGTTAGGTTCAGGAAGCTCTGTGAACAAAAATGGCGACATTAGCCGTTTGAACATTTTTTTGAAAGGGACTGGCTCAAAACATAACCGAAAAGAGTTAAAAATAGCAGGCTCGCAAAAAATATACGGTTCGCTCTATGCGGAAGATGCGGACATTCATTTTTCCGGCGGCGGTGGCTTCGTCGGCAATATTTCACTGGCGGAAAAAATTTGATCATTGAAGGCGGCTCCACCATCACAACGCAATTGATTTTTGCGCCGCAAGCTGATGTGAGGATGGCCGGCGGCGGGAATTTGAAAGGGATGATTGTCGCGAACAATTTCTACAATACAGGCGGTGCCACAATTACATTCGAAGAGCCTTTCGTTTTGACTGGGCCGATTTCTCCGGATGCTCTTAACATTTCCGGAAATCAACCGGAAGATGGAAGCGGCGGCTCAAATATTGGCGGTACGGGAAACATGCCGTCCATTCACAAAGGCAATATCCGTGAAGTATTAGCGAAGCAGCAGTAAAAAAACGATTGCTCCCATCTAATTATTTCACCATTTCCCGCATACATTAATGATTAGATGGGAGGTTTTTTCATGCGCATCTATACGTTGTTGCGTTTAATGTTTTCGTTGTTTCTTCTTTATGTCGCTTGGCCGTTTGTTCCGCTTGCCGTGACACAAGAAGCGAAACTGTTTTGGCTCGTCTGGTTCGGATTGTTTTTCCTCGTCGTAGGGAGCAACCTTGCGACGTTGTTACAAATGTCCGATCCTCCTGTTATGGAACAAGCCGATGAACTGAAACAGGAAAGAAAACTCGGCTAATCCTATTCTCTTTGAAATCGTGGTAAAATATAGGCGAAGACGCATTACCATTGTACGAACCGTGAAACATCTGTATAATGAATTTAATAAAAACGTGTAGTACAGTTCTCAAGTAGGAGGAGCTTATGGCTACAAAACACGAACAAATCATACGCTATATCGCATCATTAGATGTTGGACATAAAATCTCTGTACGCCAAATCGCGAAAGAACTGAACGTTAGTGATGGAACCGCTTACAGGGCAATCAAAGAAGCGGAAAACAGAGGATTGGTCAGTACGATTGAACGGGTCGGTACGATTCGGATTGAAAAGAAAGAAAAAGAGCATTTCAAACGGCTCACGTTTGCCGAAGTTGTCAATATCGTCGATGGACAAGTGCTCGGCGGGCGGGGCGGTTTGCACAAGACGTTGAACAAATTCGTCATCGGGGCGATGCAGCTTGAAGCGATGATGCGCTATACGGAAGCGGGGTCGCTGCTTATCGTCGGCAACCGGATCAAAGCGCATGAACTTGCGATCAAAGCCGGCGCGGCCGTTTTGATCACCGGCGGTTTTGACACGACGGACCATATTAAACGGCTGGCGGACGAAAAAGACTTGCCGATCATGTCGACAAGTTACGATACGTTTACGGTAGCTGAAATGATCAATCGTGCCATTTACGACCAAATGATCAAAAAAGAGATCGTATTCGTAAGCGACATTTATACGCCGTATGACAAAGTGCATCATTTGTACAATACGGATACGGTCGCTGATTGGTATCAGCTGAATGAAATGACGACGCACACCCGGTTTCCGGTGATTGACGAAAAAGGCTACGTCGTCGGGATGGTGACATCAAAAGATGTCGTCGGCGTCGACAACGACACGCCGATTGAAAAAGTGATGACGAAAAATCCGACCACCGTCGTGGAAAAAACATCGCTCGCTTACGTAGCGCACTTGATGGTTTGGGAAGGGATCGAAGTCGTGCCCGTTGTCGATCAATCAAAAAAACTGCTCGGGCTCGTATCGCGCCAAGACGTATTAAAAGCGTTGAACGAAGTGCAGCGCCAACCGCAAGTCGGGGAAACGATCCATGACATCATTTCACGCGGCATCGAACAAGTTGAGGGCGACCCGACCACTTACGAGGCGGAAGTAACGCCGCAAATGACGAACCAATTCGGAACGCTCGCCAACGGCGTTTTAACGACGATGATCACCGAGGCTTGCGCCCGTTTATTGCTGCATTTGAAAAAAGGGAATATGGTCGTGGAAAGTTTGACGATCCATTTCGTCGAACCTGTCCAGATGGAAAGCAATTTGATCATCAAACCCGAGCTGTTGGATGCAGGAAGGTTGTATGCGAAATTGAATGTAGACATCTACAACGGGCGGAAACTCGTAAGCAAGGCATTGGTGATGGCACAGCTCATGGACCGATAAAAAATGCACACGGGCTAAACCAATCGATTCGCCCGTGTGCATTTATTATGTTTCCGGATTTAAACGGCGCCATTCGTTGCGGTAATGTTTCGCCTGTTTGTAGCCGTCGATGATTTGCAAAACTCCGAGAAAAGTGAAGACGATGCTGATGATGAGGATGAGTTTAATTTGATTGACGACATATTGGTTGACCGCGAACGAAATGAGGAAAATCCCTAAAAAAATTCTCGCTTTCGCATTGTAATACTTTTGGATTAACGTATCTTTCGTTTTTAAGATCGCCACTTTATAATAAATGTACATTACGATCGAAACGATGATGAAAAACACGAATATTAACATGCAATTGTCACCTACTTGTCTTATTTCGTTTCTATTGTATCGTTTTTTTTAGTATAATTCTAGAGAAAACACCATGAGATGGCATATGATAAGGATAAGCGCATTAAAATACATGCATTAGGAGTGTAACCATGGTTAAGCGAGAGATTGTCGAAAAAATTAAAGCTTACGACACGATCATCATTCATCGCCACGTCAGACCGGATCCGGATGCCATTGGATCTCAAGTCGGCCTGAAGAAAATGATCGAATTGTCGTTTCCGCAAAAAAAAGTTTATGCCGTCGGCGAAGAGGACCCTTCATTGAACTTTTTTGCCCGGATGGACGACATTCCGGATGAAACGTTCGAAGGTGCGTTGATCATCGTTTGCGATACGGCAAATACGGGACGCATCAGCGACCAACGTTACTTAAAAGGCAAAGAGATCATCAAAATCGACCACCACCCGAACGAAGACGCATACGGCGACATCAATTGGGTCGATACTTCTGCAAGTTCGACATCTGAACTCATATATGAATTGTATTTGTCGAATCAGGCAATTTGGAAAATCAATGAGGAGGTTGCAAGGCTCATTTATGGCGGCATCGTGGGAGACACGGGACGCTTTTTGTTTCCAAGCACGACCAACAAAACATTTCAATATGCCGCGGAATTGATTGAATATCCGTTTGACAGGCAAGCGCTCTACGATGGTTTGTATGAAGTCGATCCGAAAATTGCAAAACTCAGAGGCTATGTGCTGCAAAATTTATCGATCACCCCGTCCGGCATGACGGCGATTAAATTGACGAAAGATATATTGGAACAATATGGAGTCAGTCCGATCGAAACGAGCAAGTTGGTTGGAACGTTAGGTGATATAAAAGGTTTGAGGGCGTGGGCATTTTTCATTGAAGAGCCTGGTGTCATCCGTGTTCGCTTGCGTTCCAAAGGGCCAATCATCAACGAACTGGCATCAAGATACAATGGCGGTGGTCATCCGAGGGCTGCTGGAGCAAGCGTCTATTCCTGGGAAGAGGCAGATGCATTGATCAGCGAATTGGATGCGTTATGCAGCAGACAATAAACTAATTGTGCTGTTCCTTAAGTTTTATATTAAGGTTCAGCACAATTTATTTATTGCGTTTATTCTTCTTTCTCATCGGGAATGAACCAGCAGCCTCCATCCGTTTTTTCCAATTTTACGACGAGCTTTTCTTTTTCGATGCCTCGTTTAATGAGACGGATCAACTCTCCGCTTTCCGCATATACTGAACGTCCTTCTTTCAATTGACGGATCTTCTCATCCCGCATTTCTCTCAAGTCCAATACTGTCATCTAACATTCACCCTTTCTGAAAATGGATATATATTTTATTTTATATAATTTTTTTCTGTATCGCTACTACTTTATATTTCATAACAAATTATTTTATATGCAAAAACCGTTCATGGGGCGAATTTGATTTCCAACTCCAGCACCATTTGTTCCGAGAAAACCATTTTTTTCACAACGAATGCGTAAGCCAAATCGTCGACTTCAAATGTGCTTTTTTCGATGAGCGATTCAATGAGGTCGCTGTTTTCGGCGACCGTTTTTACGTCTTTTCCGATCGTATCTTGCAATTCATCTTTGATTTGGCTTGATAGTTGGTGTGTCGTCAATTTATCGAACCGGAATTCGTTGCTGTTTGTAAATCGGACGTCAATCGATTGAATGAACCATTCGTTTTCTTGCTCCAGTTTTTCTTTGTCGTGAAGCAGCGCCTCATTTTGGCGTACAAGCTGTTGATTTTCAGCCCGGAGTTCGATCGTTTCCGTCAGCAAATTGGCATACATTTTCCCGTACATGAAAATCAAAATCAAATAAGCGATGATGGAACCGGTGAATATACCGAGCAAAAACAGTTGCCAACTCCGTTTTTTAATGTACGGCGGTATGTGCATCAGCTCAGTTCCTCGCTCGTAATCCAACTGATCAACAATAAGGCGAACCTGGCTCCAAACATCGCCGATAAAATGTATAAAAACTGTTTCAACAAGTCGAACGTTTCTCCATCTAGAAACCCTTTTTGAAAGCTTTCGATTGCATCGAACGTCCCGCCGATTGCGGCCACGACGGCCCAAATGCGGATGGATTGGCTGATGCGGACCATCGCGTGCAGCGGCGACCCGCCGGTCAAAAACGCGCCGAGGCTACCAAGTACGGCGCCGCCGATCATGACGCCGAAAGCGATGAAAAAACAGTGGATAAAAGTGACGAAAAAGCGTTCATCCATTTTTCTGCCCCCGTTCTTTTAACACTATATGAACGAAAAAGACAAGTTATGAAATGTTGCTTGGAAAGTGCACGTTTCGTCCGCTCGAAGCGACAAGTAGAAACATATGTTCATATTCGCTATAATGAAAAAGAGAGGTCTACTCGATAAAATTGGTTGTTGCATGTCCCAAAATCGTTGGCGCAACGATTTTTTTATTCTTGATTATCGATGAAAAGGCAGGATGGGTCGGATGGAGTTTACGCATTTGCAAGTCCGAAGCGGCTATAGTCTATATAACAGCACAATCAAAATCGG
>JAAYTF010000090.1 GCA_012518125.1 Bacilli bacterium
AGACCATTGTACGTTACTCCGACGACTTCCATATCGTCCTGGCTGTTCAAATAATCTTCCATGATATGTACTAATTCTTTGTTGTCGTCGACAATACATATTCTAATTTTTTCCATAATTAAATTAGACACCATCCCTCTATTTAGATTCCTACCATATATTTCGACATCATCATGTTCATTCCCTTTAAAAAAACAAAAAAACTCCCTGAATTTTTCAGAGAGCTTTGGCATATGTTTGTTCTTCTTGATCGTCGAAAATATCGATCCCTGCTTCTTGCAACATCCATTCGATGTGCACGCCGTATCCGGAAGTTGGGTCATTGACGAATACGTGGGTGACCGCTCCAACCAATTTTCCGTCTTGAATAATCGGGCTTCCGCTCATTCCTTGGACGATGCCTCCCGTTTTTTCAAGCAGCCGCTCATCGGTCACTTTAATGATCATCCCTTTTGTCGAAGGGAACGTTTGCGGGATGGAATTGATGATTTCAATGTCAAATTTTTCGACATTGTCTCCTTCGATGACGGTCAAGATATGGGCGGGTCCTTTTTTGACGTCTTTGGCGAGGGCAATCGGAATCGGTTCATGGTGGTCTTCGATTAAATCCGTGTTGATTTTACCGAATATGCCGTAAGGGCTGTTTTTGACAATCGTCCCTAATTGTTCGTCCTTCATCGAAAAGCGGGCTTGTTTTTCGCCTGGGATTCCGCGATTGCCTTTTTCGATGTGGGTGATCGTTGAACGGACGATTTTGCCATTATGGATTTCGATCGGTTTTTTCGTGTCGGCATCCGAAATGACGTGCCCCAATGCACCGTATTTGCCGGTTACACGGTCGTAAAAGGATATCGTGCCGATTCCCGTCGTCGAGTCGCGGATATATAAACCGATTTGGTACGTTTTGTCTTGTTCGTTGTATGTCGGTTCCACTTTCGTTTGGATGTATTCGTTGCCGCGTTTAATCTTGACGTCGATGGCGCGTTTTTCTTTACCCGCTTGTTGGACGATTTGCTTTAAATCATCGAGCCCTTTTACCTTTTTCCCATCCATCTCAAGGATGATGTCGCCGACTTTAATATCGGCATGTTCTGCCGGGGACTTGGCTTGTTCGCCTTGATTCACCAAATGGTGTCCGACGACGAGGACGCCCAATGTGTGCAGTTGGACGCCGATCGATTGCCCCCCTGGGATGACTTCATGTTTTTTCAACACTTCAACGGCGACCTTTTTTACGGGGATGTTTTTATATTTGTATACGAACTCGCTTTTCCCCACTTCGCGCGGATGGAATTTGGCGTTGTCAATATATGGGTGTTCCGATACGGTCGCGTTTTTCAGTTGCGGGATGGACACGGAAGCTTCATGTTGAAACAGCGTTACATGGTTCGGGATGGATACGTATTCTCGGACTTGGGTAAAATTTAAAGGAATGATGAATAATAAAATCAATAAAAAGCCGAAGAGAAATTTTATGTTTCTTTTCCATGGCATGAACGAACACTCCCCTTTAAAAACAGATTGTAAAGCATCAAACTTTATCATTAATGTGACCTTTTCAATCTGTTTTTAAACGAGAGAAAGAAAAGAAAAAATGTTTATCATTACCTTAATATGAAGACCGTTTCGTCGGTTGGCATAAAAAAAGGCCGCTTGCTGCAGCCGGTCAAGAAGCGCTGAATTTGCCATTGACAAGCTTTTTGAATGTCGCTGTCAGTTCAAGGAGTTCTTCAGCATGTTCGAGCGCTGATTCGGTCAGTTTCGTCCCCGTCATCATCTTGCCGAGCTCATGGACGATTTCGCGGTCGGATAAAGCGGTAATTTTCGTTTTTGTCGCATCGTCTTCCATCACCTTTTCCACCAATAAGTGATGGTCGGCCATCGCGGCTACTTGCGGCAAGTGCGTGATGCACAATGTCTGCGTCGTTGTGGAAATTTGATACATTTTTTCGGCGATCGCTTGGGCGACGCGGCCGCTTACGCCGGTGTCGATTTCGTCAAAGATGACCGTTTCAATTCCGTCGTGTTCGGCAAACAACTTTTTAAAGGCGAGCATAATGCGGGAAAGTTCCCCGCCCGAGGCGACTTTGTCGAGTTCCTTGAGCGGCTCGCCGGCATTCGTCGATAACATGAATACGGCTTGGTCGATGCCGTCTTTTGTCAGCATATCGCCTGAAGTGCGCTCAAATTGCACCGTAAATCGCGCGTTTTCAAGGTATAAGTCTTTCAGTTCGTCGAGCAAGTCTTTTTCGAGCTGTTTTGCCGCCGTTTTTCGTGCTTCGGACAACGCTTTTGCACTTTCGAGTGCATCACTTTCGGCTTTTTCGATCTGTTTCAACAGTTGTTCGATATGAAAATCGCGGTTTTTCAATTCGTCGATTTCAATTTTGATTTTTTCCCGATAAGCGATCATATCTTGTACGGTACGGCCGTATTTTTTCTTTAGACGGTTCAATTCGTTCAAGCGGGCTTCGATTTCATTCAACCGATGTTCATCGAAAAAGAGTTGTTCTTTGTAACCGTTAAGTTCAATGGCGGCGTCTTCTAATTGATAATAAAGGTCGTTCAACAAGGCGGCCTTTTTCTGGATAAAATCGTCATGTTCGCTCGCCTTCTCGAGCGCTTGTTTTGCGACGTGGACGAGCTCGAGCCCTTTCCCTTCGCCATAAAGCGCGACGTAGGCTTCGTTAACCGCATGGTAAATTTGTTCGAAGTTTTGCAGCTGCCGTCGTTCTTGTTCTAACGTTTCGTCTTCATCTTCGGATAAGTTGGCCTGTTCCAATTCATTCAATTGAAATTGCAGCAAATCGAGCCGTTGGGCCATTTCCTGTTCATCTGTCGCCAGTTTTTCGTATTTTTTCCGCAACGTCAGCCATTTTTCGTATTTCATCAAATACGCTGTTTTAAGCGGTAATATTTCCGCTTCATGATATTGGTCGACGAGTACGAGATGGTTTTCTTTGTCCAACAAATCGAGTGTGTCATGCTGGCTATGGATTTGCACGAGCATCCGGCCGATTTCCTTTAACACGGATAGGGTGACGATTTTATGGTTAATGCGACAGACGCTTTTGCCGCTTTTGTAAATCGTCCTTTCCAAAATGAGATCGTCTTCTTCGACATCGATGTCATATGTTTTGCAAACGTTTTTAATTGGCTCCTTATTTTTCGTCAACGAGAAAAGCCCAGAAATTTCAGCTTTGTCTTTGCCGTGTTTGATAAGCTGCGTCGATGCCCGTCCACCGGTCAACAATTGCACGGCATCGATGATGATCGATTTTCCCGCGCCCGTTTCCCCCGTCAACACGGTCATGCCTTCTTCGAATGAAATGGACAATTCATCGATGATGGCAAAATTTTTAATCGATAATTCAATAATCAATGTCGTCGTCACCTCGCACAACGTAGATGCGGTTCGTGGCTACATCATATCGTTCAATCGTTTGAACACCGTTTTCGTCTTTTTTTCCGTACGGCACAAAATGAGGCACGTATCATCGCCGCAAATCGTCCCCATGATCTCTTCCCAGTCCAGTTCGTCGATCAAAGCGCCGATGGCATTTGCGTTTCCCGGCAATGTTTTCAATACGATGAAATTTGCCGCATGATCGATGCTGACAAACGCTTCCATCAAACGTCGCTTCAACTTTTCTTCGACATCGTAGCGTTGCTTTGTCGGCAATGAATATTTATATTTCCCCGAAGCGGAAGGGATTTTGATCAAATGCAATTCTTTTATGTCGCGTGAGACGGTCGCTTGCGTCACGTTGAAACCCAACTCCTTCAAGCGATCGACCAATTCATCTTGCGTCTCGATGTCATATTCGGAAATGAGCTCCCTGATTTTGATATGGCGTTTTGCTTTACTCATGCACAAACCTCCAAAAGTTATTTCAATGTCCGATGCGCTTCTTCGACAACGGTTGTGATTCGTTCGTCAAGTTCATGATACCCATCCACATCATCATTTTCCGCTTTTAACTTCCAACCTAAATGGAGCAAATATTCGATGTTGCCTTCTCCGCCGGTAATCGGTGAAAACGTCAAGTCGCGGAACGTGTATCCTTCAGCGACTGCAAAAGAGACGACTTTTTTAAGCACATTTTTATGGATGTCGGGATCACGGATGACGCCTTTTTTCCCGACTTGATGTCTTTCCGCTTCAAATTGCGGTTTGACTAAAGCGATGACTTCACTGTTATCCGCCAAGACGGTTTTTAAAACGGGCAAGATGAGCCGGAGCGATATGAAGGAAACGTCGATTGTGGCGTAATTCGGCAACCCTTTCGCAAATAGCGCTTTTGTCGCATAGCGAAAATTGGTCCGCTCTTTTACGATGACACGTTCATCGCTGCGGATTTTCCAAGCGAGCTGGTTGTAGCCGCCATCGATCGCATAGACGAGTTTGGCTCCGTTTTGCAGCGCGCAATCAGTGAATCCGCCGGTGGAAGCGCCGATATCAACGACGATTTTGTCTTTTATCGAAGTCGAAAAAACGTCAAGCGCTTTTTCCAATTTGTAACCGCCGCGGCTCACATATTTCAACGTCTCTTTAACGTGAAGCGGAATGTCGGTGTCGACTTTCATGCCCGGTTTATCGAGCCGCTCGTTGTCCGAAAAGACGAGTCCGGCCATGATCATTCGTTTCGCTTTTTCGCGCGTTTCCGCCAAGTTCCTCTTTACTAGCAATACGTCCAGCCGTTCTTTCTCCATGCGTGCATCATACTTTCCTTCTTGTGATATTGAAAAAAGGGCCGCCCACTTGATCGTTGAACGGCTTTTCATTAGTAGTCGCGGCTGCCGAAATATTCGAGCAAGCCGATCAAATATTCTTGTTTTGCGCCGGATTGGACTAATGCGGCTTTCGCTTTTTCGTTGTATTCGTCCATCTTTTGCTTTGCCCCGTCCAACCCGAGCAAAGCGGGATATGTGCTTTTTTGCTTCGCCGTGTCGCTGCCGACAGGTTTGCCCAATTTTTTTTCATCGCCGATGACGTCCAATATATCGTCTTGAACTTGGAAAATGAGCCCCAAGTAATGAGAAAATTGCCTTAAATGACGGCGCTGTTCCTCGGATGCCCCCGCCAAAAAGGCGCCTGCATCGACGGCAAACGAAATCAATTTCCCTGTTTTCAACTGATGGACCCGTTCCAATTCTTCGAGGTTTAGTCGTTTCGTCTCACCTTCGATGTCCAAAATTTGTCCGGCGACCATCCCTTCTGGTCCGCTGCTTTTGGCAAGTTCACGGATGATGTACACTTTTTCGTTTTCAGACAGCAACGGATCGGAAGCGACGAGTTCAAAACTGTACGTTAACAGTGCATCGCCCGCCAAAATCGCGGTCGCTTCGTCGAATTTTTTATGGTTTGTCAACATTCCCCTGCGATAATCGTCGTCGTCCATCGCCGGCAAATCATCGTGGATCAATGAATACGTATGGATCATTTCCAAAGCAGCTGCAGTGCGGTACACTTTTTCCAAGTCGTCACGATAAGAATGGTAGCTGGCAAACAGCAAAATCGGCCGCAGCCGTTTTCCGTCGGCAAATAACGAATAAGCCATCGATGCATACAATTTTTCGGGTATATTTCCCTGTAAATACGATTTCAATTTGTCCTCAATCGTCTTCTTTCCATCTTGTATATACTGTTCAATGAATGTAGTCAAATGTCCAAATCCTCCTCGGCGGCAAATGGTTCCAACTCATCGTTTTCGTTCAACACTTTCGCCATCTTTTCTTCTGCATCGCGGAGCATTTTATTCGACAGTTTCACCAATTCCATGCCTTTTTGATAATAATGGATCAATTGATCGAGCGGCACGTCCCCTTCTTCAAGTTTCATGACGACTTCTTCAAGCTGTTCGAGAGCTTCTTCAAACTTCAGCTCCTCTTTCTGTTCCATCGTCGGCTTTTACCTCCTTTACGCGGCAGATTGCGCTTCCGTCATACATTTTCACTTCGATGATGTCGTCTTTATTCACTTCTGTGATCGATTTGAGCAACTTATTTTTTTCAGAATATGTGATCGTATAGCCTCGCTTCATGATTTCCAAAGGATTGAGAAGCGACAACTTTTCGATGAGGACGGCCAGATCATGCCGTTTTTTTGTCATTTGTTCGCGGCAAATGTTCTGGAATTTCGCATCTAACAACGAAACGTTTTGCTTGAAAAACGAGATCATTTCAGCCGGATGTTTCCTTTTGAGCCGTCCTGCAAATAGTTCAAGCGTTTTTTGTTTTTTGTACAAATGATGTTCCACGTAATTGGCTAGTTGGTCGCTCAATTGGTCGATGCGCTGTTCTTTTTCCCGGATGAATTGCAATGGAAAATGAAAAGCGCGCGACGTTTTTAGCCGTTCCAATTTTTCGGCTTTTCGCATCAATTGCAGTTTGCTCAACCGAAAGAGTTCATTTTCGTACGCTTTCATTTGGCGCCTCAATTCTTCGAGGGACGGGACGGCAAATTGCACCGCTCCGGTTGGCGTCGGCGCCCGCAAGTCGGCGACGAGATCGGCGATTGTCGTGTCGGTTTCATGGCCGATTCCGGTGATGATAGGTATTTTTGAGTGGAAGACGGCCATCGCCACCCGTTCGTCGTTGAAACTTGCCAAATCTTCGATCGAGCCGCCTCCCCGTGCGAGGATGATCGTGTCAAAGTCGTGTCGATTTGCTTGCTCGATCGCCCGGACGATGCTTGGGACCGAATGTTGGCCTTGCACGCTCACCGGCAAAATGACGAGTTCAACGATCGGATAACGTTTTTTCGTCGTGACGATGATGTCTTGAACCGCCGCACCTTCCGGCGAAGTGATGACGGCGATCTTTTTCGGGAATTTCGGTATCGGTTTTTTATGTTCTTCGTTGAAATATCCCGCTTTTTGCAATTTTTCTTTCAATTGTTCAAAAGCCATATATAATGCGCCGATGCCTGACGGCTCCATTTTCTTTATGTACAGTTGATATTGCCCGGATTTTTGATAGACGCTTACGTACCCTTGGACGATGACGCTCATGCCGGCTTCAGGCGTGAAGTTGAGCGACAAATTGTCGCTGCGGAACATCACCGCTTTCAATTGGGCTCGTTCATCTTTCAACGTCAAATACATGTGGCCGCTGAATTGATGCACATACACTTCGGAAATTTCCCCGCTGACATAGACGTCCTTCAAATGGGGATCTTGGTCCAAGCGGTGTTTGATATATTCTGTTAAAGCACTTACTGTTAAATATCTTTTATCCACGTTAACGCAACCTCATCGCTGCCTTGATTGTATTTTCCATCAACATCGTAATCGTCATTGGCCCGACCCCTTTCGGCACCGGGGTGATGAATGACGCTTTTTCTTTCACCGAATCAAAATGGACATCTCCCGTCAACGAACCATCTTCCAAGCGGTTGACGCCGACATCGATGACGACTGCGCCTTCTTTGACGTACGATGCGTCGATGAAATGGGCTTTTCCGACGGCGACGATCAAAACGTCTGCCATTTTCGTCAAGTCTTTTAAATTTTTCGTGCGCGAGTGGCAGTATGTGACCGTCGCGTTCCGGTTCAACAACAGCTGCCCCATCGGTTTGCCGACGATATTGCTTCGGCCGACGACAACTGCGTGTTTTCCTTCCAAATCGCAATCGATTGCCTCAAGCAGTTTAATGATACCATGTGGCGTACACGGCAGAAACGTATCCTGGTTCAATATCATTTTGCCGACGTTGATCGGATGGAAACCGTCGACATCCTTGTTCGGATCGATCGCTTCGATCACTTTATTTTCGTCGATGTGCGAAGGTAACGGCAACTGCACCAAAATGCCGTGAACGTCGGCATCATGATTCAATTCGGAAATTTTCGCAAGCAATTCTGCTTCGGTCGCATCCGCTACCATATGTATGACTTCCGATGAGATGCCGATTTCTTTCGCCGCTTTTTCTTTGCCGCTGACATACGATTTTGATGCCGGATCATCCCCGACTAAAATGACGGTTAAATGCGGCGTGATCCCTTCTTTTTTCAACTCGCTCACTTTTTGTTTCATTTCTTCGCGCCGCTTTTTCGCTATTTCCAATCCGTTGATTAGTTTTGCGCTCATCATATCGTATCCCCTTTTTTGATAATATTGGACAAGACACCGTTGATGAATTTACCCGATTTTTCATCACCGTATTTATGTGCAAGTTCCACCGCTTCATTGATGGAAACGGCGAACGGAACATCGTCTTCAAAACAAATTTCATATATAGCCATGCGCAACAGCGTCTTATCGACGAGTGAAATCCGTTCGAGCGTCCAATTGATCAAATATTTTTCGATCAAGCGGTCAATTTTGTCTTTATGTTCGATGACGCCTTGTACGATTCGCTCGGTAAAAGGCGAAACAAAATTCGGTTCGATGTCTTCGTTTACATCGATTTGAAAGAGCATTTTGAATGCTTCTTCGCGTGCTTTTCTGCGAGATGTCAACATGCATCACCTTCATGTTTTTAAATCAGTTTTCGAAAATCATCGAATTTTATGTATCAAGCTGTGGATGAAGCGAAACGGTAAATTATCGATTTCATAATAAGTTTACAAATTTACACCGATAAAGTAAACAGAAAGGGGGAGAAATTGCCTCTCCCCCCAGTCCTTAATGATTTATTTTTCGTCGACGATCGGATAATCCGTCAAAAAGTTCGTATTGAAGTCCCCTTTGACGAACACGTCATGTTCCATCAATTTGCGATGAAACGGGATCGTCGTTTTGACGCCTTCGATCATAAATTCGTCCAAAGCGCGCTTCATGCGGTTAACTGCTTCTTTTCGCGTTGCGCCATATGTAATGAGCTTTGCCACCATGGAATCGTAATATGGCGGTATCGTATAGCCTGGATAGACGGCTGAATCGACACGTACGCCGAGACCACCTGGTGCCAGATAATTGGACACTTTGCCAGGCTGCGGCATGAAATTGTTGAACGGATCTTCCGCATTGATGCGGCATTCGATCGACCAGCCCTTAAATTCGATGTCTTCTTGTTTAAATGATAGCGGTTCGCCGAAAGCGATGCGGATCTGTTCTTTGATTAAGTCGACCCCGGTGACCATTTCCGTAACAGGGTGCTCAACTTGGATGCGCGTATTCATTTCCATGAAATAAAATTGTTTTGTTTGACGATCGAAAATGTATTCAATCGTTCCCGCACCTTCGTAATTGACGGCTTTGGCCGCTTTGATCGAGGCTTCGCCCATTTGTTTGCGGATTTCCGGTGTAATCGCTGGCGAAGGTGTTTCTTCGACAAGTTTTTGCAAACGTCTTTGGATGGAACAATCGCGCTCACCCAAATGGACGACATTTCCGTGCTGGTCGGCCAAAATTTGAATTTCGACGTGACGGAAATCTTCAATAAATTTTTCCAAATAGACGCCAGGGTTTCCGAAAGCCGTTTCCGCCTCTTTTTGGGTAATTTTAAAGCCGCTTCTCAATTCTTCTTCATTCCGCGCGACGCGGATTCCGCGCCCGCCGCCCCCGGCAGTTGCTTTGATGATTACCGGGTAGCCGATTTCTTCAGCGACTTTGACCGCCTCTTCTTCGTCGGCCAACACGCCATCGGAACCTGGAACGATCGGCACACCCGCTTCTTTCATCGTCTGACGTGCAATATCTTTAATGCCCATCTTTTGGATCGATTCTGGAGACGGGCCGATAAATTTGATGTTCACTTCGTTGCAAATTTCGGCAAAATCGGCGTTTTCAGCTAAAAATCCGTAACCAGGGTGGATGGCATCGACGCCCGTTTTTGTCGCGACGGACATGATGTTCGTAATGTTCAAGTAGCTGTCCGTGCTGGGCGCTGGTCCGATGCAGTATGCTTCGTCCGCCAACTGTACATGCAACGAATCGCGGTCGGCTTCGGAATACACGGCGACCGTTTTGATGCCTAGTTCCTTGCATGCACGGATGACGCGTACGGCGATTTCCCCCCGGTTGGCAACTAATACTTTATTCATCAACGTTTATCTTCCCCTTATTTCTGTTTTACTTTGAATAATGGTTGTCCATACTCGACCAAGGTGCCGTCTTCAACTAGCACTTCAACGATTTCTCCGGACACTTCCGCTTCGATTTCGTTGAACAATTTCATCGCTTCGACGATGCATACGACAGTATCTTCTTTGACGACATCGCCGACTTCAACGTACGGATCGCTTTCCGGATTCGGTCTTCTGTAGAACGTCCCGACCATTGGGGAAACAATCTCAACGATGTTTGCGTCATCTTCTACCTGCGCCGCTTTCGTTTCGGTCTGTTTCGGTTCTTCTTTCGGTTTTACTGGAGTCTCTTGTTTTGGCGCATCTAAAGCTTTCGGCTGTTCTTGCACCTGTTGTTCAGCTTTTTGTACCGTGACTGGTTCTTGGACGACTTGCACAGTTTTTTCGGTTTCTTTTTTTATTTTCAATGTTGCTCCGTCATGTTCGTAACAAAATTCAGTAATGGATGAATGGTCGATTAGTCGAATAATTTCGCGAATTTCTTGTACCTTAAACATGAACTAACTCTCCTTTTGCTTATAATCATACTTTTCATTCTATCATAATTTCTTGATGAATGAATCCAAATAATATTATAAACGTAACACTTTTCAGAAATAAAGTAATATATCATAAAGAAATCGTTTTCACTTTATATAATTTAAATATATCACTAGAATTTGCCGATTTATGTAAAATTTCATCCGTCATTTGCACGAAAAATCCCGCTTCAAGGAAAACACAAAAAAAATCAAATCTACACTTGTTAATGTAGATTTGAACGTCAAACGTTTTATTTTTGTTGGAAATGGACGTCGACCGTTTTTTCCCCTAATTCATCGCGCACCATTTGCATGATTTGGACGGCTTCTGAACGCGGCATCTGTTCGGTGATGACATGGACGTGGACTTTATCGTCTTCGGACCGGACGAGCACGTCTTCATAATGGTCGAATGTCGTCAAGATCATTTCTTGGAGCACACGTTCTTTGGCGGCGATTTTATCAATTTCATTGATCGTGTTCATCGCTTCGTTGATTTCCATCGTCGTCGCGTCGCTCGAAGCGATGATTTCTTTCAACCGTTCCTTTTGCAAACTGCGTTCGTCTTCCATTTCCATGCGAATGGTGGCGAACAGTTCGCTCATGCCAAGCTCGGAAATGTTTTCCACTTCGACGTCTGCCGCATCGTCACCGTCCGTTTGTTCGCCTTTTTCATCGGTGAATTGGCCGACTTCATTATCTGTATCTGTGTTGATGTAAGCCAGCTCGTCTGTGTCGGACATGATGTAGTAGACGCTTAAAACGATCATTAAACTTAACATTGTCAACAGCCACACCGTTTGTTTTTTCAACATGAAAACTCCCCTTTCATCCTTATTTTGGCAATACACTTATCCGGTACGAAGGTACATCGAGCACCCTGGAAACCGCTTCGATGACCATCTGTTTTTTCGTCGGACTTTCGACGCCTTTGGCGATGATGAAGACGCCTCTTACAGTCGGTTTTTCGGTCTTCAACAACACCGGGACTTCTTCGTCCCCTTTGCGGACGTAAACGATTTTCGTTTCTTTCGTTTCGTCTTCGACTGTCCGCTTTCCGCCATTCGTGTCCGTTTCGACCGTTGTTTGCGAACCATAAATGACATCCCGTTCGTATATGTGGACGTTAGTCGAATCGATGTTGACCATCAC
Organism: Bacilli bacterium; assembly: GCA_012518125.1. Taxonomy (GTDB): domain Bacteria; phylum Bacillota; class Bacilli; order Bacillales; family Amphibacillaceae; genus Pseudogracilibacillus. The sequence continues at coordinate 11,705 of JAAYTF010000090.1, forward strand.
TTCGACTTCGGAGATGCCGCTGATCTGGTTTAACATCGCTTGCAAGTTTTTTTCATATTCTTTTTCCATTTGGCTCACTTCTTGGATCAACTGTTCTTCGATTTTGGCATCCGCTTCTTGGATGAGCGGTGCATCGTTCAGCATGAATTGTTCCGGCTCTTTTTTGAAAAAATCGCTGAATAGGATGAAACCTATCCCTAAGAACGCGAGCGCGACGATGAACAATTTTTGTCTTTGATTATCTTTGAAGTAAGAACGTATCGTTGAAAAAAATTTTTTAATCAAAGCGTCCCTCCCTCCCAAAAAATGTCGATCGTTACTGCATCATCCAACTGCCACGTTTCCCTTAACGTTTGTTCAATTTGCCGGTAACCGCCCGATGTTTGCTTTTCAGCCCCGCGGTCGCTTTTGTCGATGACGACCGGTTCAATCGGCTTGAAAGCATCGCTCTTTTCTTCGACGGACTTTACGTAGACGTTCAGATGGGACAGTTCGCCGTTTGTGATGAATCCTTGAGCGTTATCGAACGTAATGTCGTAAATTTGCACGTCGTATGTTTCCATCAACGTATCGTTTGCTTCGTCCTTCAGTTTTTCTGCCAACTCATTCCATATATATGCAGCTTGTTCGGCTTGTATATCTTCTTTTTGTTTTTCCATGGAAAACTTCGTCTGTTGCGCTGTGCGGATGTTAGGTTCCATCTCCTCTTCGATCAACTTGATTTCATGTGTAATGTCGGTTTGGAAGAGGTAAAAAATCGGTTTGGCCAAAATGAGCAAAAGCAAAAGCCCGAAGACGGAATGCACGTATTTTTTTAAACTGCTGTTGGGAAGGAGCATTTCAAGAATGGTGCCAATCAAAATAAATAAGACGATCTGCTTGATCCAATCGTATAAATACGCCATGGCAAAACCTCTTTCTAACGGAGAAGAATCGGAATGTTGCTGGCGGCGACGATGATGACGATCGTCAAGAAAAACGTGAACGTCATGCCGAATAAGCAGGCCAAAACGTAAACCATATATTTGCTCATCGCATTCAATGTTTTAATGATCGGTGTTGGTCCAAGCGGTTGCAACAAGCCGGCGACCAATTTGAAAATGAAGGAAAGCACCATGATTTTTATCGCTGGAAAACCGGCGTATAAGACGATCATGATGAGACCGACGATGCCGATCGCATTTTTTAGTAACAATCCTGCGGAAAGAATCGTGTCGGCTGCATCGGTCAACGTATTGCCGATGACCGGGATGAAATTGCTGGCGATAAATTTCGTCGTCTTGAGCGCGACGCCGTCTTGGATGCCGCTGGCGACGCCTTGAATCGACAAAATTGTCAAAAACACCGAAATATAGATGCCGAGGACCGCTAAACCGATTGTGCGGAACAATTGCGCCAAATGCGTCACCTTGAATTGTTCGTTCAATTCGCTGATGATGACGAGCAGCGCCGAAAGATACAACAAAGGAAAAATGAATTTGCTCATTAGTAAACCGCCAAAATGAATCAACAAGATGATGATCGGGTGAAAAAAAGCGACTTGCGAAAATTGTCCGAGCGAAGCGATGATCCCAAGCATGAGCGGGAACAGCGCGATGATGAAATCGCTCATCGACTCGATCGCATCTTTGGCGTAATTGATGGCGAGATAAAATGTTTCCAGCGTGATGAAAAGCAACACGAGCAAGACGACGAAGTTGGCGATTTTGTTGATGGAACTTTGTTCAAATGCTGTCAGCATCGTTTGCAAAATCGTGGCAAAAATCGCAAGCACAATCAATGTTCCGAGCAGTTTTCCGTTCATGATGATTTCATAGAGCAAAAACGACAACATCCCTTTTATGACCGATTGCAATGAAAGTTGGTCGGGGTCTTTCAACATATCGAGGAAGTTTTTCGTTGCCAACTCTTCAATGTAAGGTGAAAATTCGTCCGCCAGTTGCTGCCAAAACCGTTCAAGCTCATCGATGTGCAGCGTTTCCGCCATCTCTTCGGTCAACAGTACGTCGTCTTCCGTTTTCGTCGGTTCAGGTTCAGCACAGAGCGCGCTTGGGAAACGAGACGATGGTGAACAGAAACAGTCCTGTCATGAGAAATAAGTTTACCTTCTTCATATGTTTGGCTCCTTTTTCAATTTGTTCCTGTCGGGATGAATTGAATGATCACTTCGATGACGGCTTGAATGATCGGTAATGCTAAAAGCAAAATGAAAATTTTCCCGGCAAGTTCGATCTTCGCTGCAAGGCTTGTCAATCCCGAATCTTTCGTTAAATTGGCGCTGATTTCAACGATGTAGGCGATGCCGATGATTTTCAAAATCGTAGCCAAATAATACGAATCGACAGCAGCTCTCACCGCCAATGATTCGATGAAAAGGATGACGGTGCGGATTTGTTCGATGAGTTGAAAAAAGATGATGATGGAAGCGACTAAAACGAGTATGAACGCCGCATTCGGCTGGATTTCTTTCACGATGACGTACACGAGCGCTGCCGTTATGCCGAAAAAAACGATTTGGACGATATCCATTTGCCATCAACCTTGAAGCATGAATACCGATTTTATTTGTTGGAACAGCTGCGACAAATGGTTGATGACGATGATCAACACGATGGCGAATCCGACGAGTGAAATGAATTGCGCCACATCTTCCTTTCCCATCTGTTTTAAAATCGTATGGATAAGTGCAGTGACAATGCCGATGCCGGCGATTTGAAACAGAATAGCTGTATCGATAAGCAAGGTGCGTCCCTCCTAAATGAGGATAAGTACGATTAACAGTCCGAAAAGAAAACCGAGACTTTTAACCGTGCGATCGTATTTGTTTTTTTGATCGATCGCTTCATCAAGCTGTTTCTGCAAGTAAAAGACCGTCAGTTTTATTTGTTTCTTCTGTTCTTCGATCGTGTGGTTGCCGATGTTTTTGCCAAATTGGCTTAAAATGTGTATGTCGTTGTCCTTCAATGTTGAACGTTTTTTTAAAAGAGTCAATTCATCATGCCAAAGTGTTTCAAAATGGGTGACCGGTTTTTTCAGCCGTTCCGCAAGCCGGCCGTAAAACGAGGCGACTTCCCCTTCCGTTTTTCGTTTCACGTTTAGAAAAATATCTTTGAGTGTATGACGGCTGTAGGCCATTTCTGCTTCGATCAATTGCAATGAATAAATGAACGACCTTAATTCATGCGCCCGTTTATTCAATTGTTTGCTTACATCAAAACCGACCCAGGAACAGGCTGTTATGAACAAAATGGAACCGATTAGTTTCATCATCTTTTCATCGCTCTTTCTCCAACATCTTCATCAAACGATTTCCATGCTCGTCGTATATTTCATATTGAAATCCTTTCGCTTGTTGAAAAGAAAGGAACACGTATCGTTTAAAAATGTCTTCATGGAACAAATGTTTGAGCGAACGGCGTTTTTTCACCTCTTCAATCGATGAACCGTGCGCGGTGCAAACGATCGTCACGCCTGCATGAAATACGTCCAAAAGTGCTTGTACATCGATTTCTTTTCCGATTTCATCGACGAGAATGACTTCAGGAGACATCGAGCGAAGCATCATCATCATGCCGGACGATTTCGGACATGCGTCCATGACGTCCGTCCGCATTCCGACATCAAATTGCGGGATGCCGTTTTTGCTAGCAGCGATTTCGGAACGTTCATCGATGATGGCGACTTTTTTTGCAGGAACGTTTTCAATCCCGTTGCCCATGAGGCGGGCGATGTCCCTTAAAACGGTCGTTTTGCCGGATTGCGGCGCACCGACGATGAGCGTATGCAAATAGTCTGTGTTTTCGTTCAAATAACGGACGATCCCTTGTGCAACACCGATTTTTTCGTGTGCGATGCGGATATTAAACGAAGTGATGAATTTTAAACTTTTCACACGGTTGTCGGCCAACGTCACTTTTCCGGCTAGTCCAACACGATGTCCCCCTTCGATCGTGATGTAGCCTTCCCTAAGTTCCTCCTCGTATCGATACAACGAATGTTCACTTAATTGGTTCAAAATGTAATTCCGATCCGCATCGTCGATGGACTCTGTTAGCCATTCCACTTGATGCGTGAAATTTAATTCGATCGGTTTGAACATGCGCAGACGAATTTCAAGAAGATCCTGCCAACGGTTTTCCATTTGTTTCGTCAGTTTTTCTTTTATCGGAGTTGGAAACAAACGCAATATTTCTTCCATGGCCGAATCAACCTCATTTTTCGTTTAGTTATATGTATGCTTGTATCGTTAAATTATGCTCATTTCGTTTGGAAGAACGTGTTTCAAGCAAAAAAAAAACACAGAACGAATTTTCGTTCTGTGAGAGCTTGGCGGTCAATTTTTTCGTGAAACATATTTTCCATCTTCCGTGCTCACAACGACCGTGTCGCCGACGTTGATGAACAACGGAACTTGGATCGTATAGCCCGTTTCCAGTTTTGCCGATTTCGTACCACCGCTTACCGTATCGCCTTTGATACCCGGTTCCGTCTCGACGACTTCCAGTTCAACGTGGTTCGGCAAGTCGATGCCGAGCACTTCCCCTTGGTACATCATGATGTTGACCATGACGTTTTCTTTGATGAAATTCAATTCATATTCGATTTGACTGGCAGGAATTTCAATTTGTTCATACGTTTCCATATCCATGAACGTATGCGTATCGCCTGATGCATACAAATATTGCATGCTTTTATGGTCGATATGTGCCCGTTTTACACGTTCACCTGCACGGAACGTCACTTCCTGAATATTTTGGTTGCGTAAATTTCTCAATTTCGTACGGACGAATGCAGCTCCTTTTCCAGGCTTGACGTGTTGGAATTCCATCACTTGCCATATGCCGCCGTCATACTCGATTGTGATTCCTGTACGAAAATCGTTTACTGAAATCATGTTGAAAAACCCCCAATATATTTATAGTTGAATCCATTGTTTCGTCGAACGTGTCAATCGTTCGTTTCCGTTTTCCGTCAAAACGATGTCATCTTCGATGCGACAGCCGCCGACGTTTGGTATGTATATACCGGGCTCAACGGTGACGACCATATTTTTTTTCAAAAGCGTGTTCGATTTAGGCGAAAGGGCCGGACCTTCATGGATTTCAAGCCCGATGCCATGGCCAGTCGAATGGCCGAATTGTTTGCCGTATCCATTTTCGGTGATGAAATCCCGCGTCAAAGCGTCCGCTTCCATACCGGTCATGCCGGGTTTAATGCCCGCTACACCCCGCTCTTGCGCTTCAAGGACGATATGGTAAATTTCTTTCAGCTCATCGCTGACGTTGCCGACTGCGACTGTACGCGTAATATCGGAACAATACCCTTTGTATAAAGCGCCGAAATCGAGCGTGACGAGTTCCCCGGCTTCGATTTTTTTCTCGGAAGCAACACCGTGCGGCAAACTCGACCTGACACCTGATGCGACGATCGTATCAAAGCTCGATTGCGTCGCACCCAGTTTTCTCATGACATATTCTAATTCGTTGGCAATCTCGATTTCTCTTACGCCCGGTTTAATGACATCCAAAATATGCTCGAACGCTTTGTCGGCAATTTCCGCCGCTTTTTGAATGATCGCGATTTCTTCATCCGTTTTGATCATTCGGAGCGTTTCCACGATGCCGGTCGTAGGCGAGAGTTCGCATTCCAAATGTTCTTTAAATTCGTTGTATTCAGCCATCGTCACATGTTCGGCTTCAAAACCGAGCCGGTTAATGCCGAGCCGCTTCACTTGGTTTTTCAGTTCGTTTACCAGTTGCGGTTCATGCTCGATGATCGTATAGCCTTTCGCTTCTTGTTCCGCTTGTTCGACATAGCGGAAATCCGTGAGGAAAAGCGCATCTTCAGGCGTGATCAATACGACGCCGGCGCTTCCGGTAAAGCCGGTTAAATACCTCCGGTTATAGGGATTCGTGATGAGCAAGGCATCCAAATTTCTCTTTTTTAGTTCTTCGCGAATTTCAGTTACTTTTGTCAAGTTGTCACCTCTTTTTCCTCGGTGGTTCTTTTCAATTTTATCATAAAAGTGTAATGTCTGCGAAATAATTCTAATCGGTCGTTTCAACGTTTTTGTCCTGGACGGTTATTTCATAATCGTAGCTGATCGAGTAACCGATGAACACTCCGTACAAAATGAAGGAACAAATGGTTGCCACGTTCGTGCGCGAGGTGACAAGTTCCGTAAACGAAATATCGTAAAATAGTAACGGTATGAAAAGTCCAAAAATGGTCCATAGCATCAACCCGTACACCACGCCGATGAACCATCCGTTAATTTTACGAAAGAGGACGTAGTAAATAAGCGCAAATACGATCGATAGAAAGGAAATGAACAAAACGAAAAAAATGTAGCCATACCATTTGCCAATCCATTTCCCCGAAATGAAAAAATAGTTTAAAATCATTTCATGGTTTATTTTGCTTATGTTGAAAAAGTGGATGACGAGGTGAAAGAGACTGAGCAAAAAACCGCCAAAAAAGCCGGTCGTGACCGAATTGATAAAAACGATGAGATTTTCGTTCCGTTTTTTCATCGCTTCACATCCTTTTTCTTTTAGTATGGCCAACCCTTCCGTTTTCACCCGAAAAAAAAGTAATGAAAACTAGAGCTATTTCACGTTTTCTAGTAGAATATAGATAAGGTTGGTGATCGTACTTGACAAAAAGAGAGACGGCCTATGGAGGTCAGGCATTGATTGAAGGCGTCATGTTCGCCGGAAAAAACAGTTTCGTATCTGCGATTCGCAGAAAAGACAATTCGATTGAATATTTTGTGCAAAAACGGGAAGAATCAAATATAACGAAACAATTGAAGAAAATCCCCTTCATCCGTGGCATCGTCGCTTTAATCCAGGCGAGCGCTAATGGGATCAAGCATTTGGAATTTGCATCCGACCGCTACGATGTCGACCCGAAAGATGACGAAAACATCTTAAAGCAAAAGGAAACGTCAAAGCTAGTGATGATTTTAGGATTGGGAGCGGTCGGCGTATTATCGTTCATCGTTGGAAAACTTATTTTTACCGTAACGCCGGCTATCGTCGCCAATTTTTTCACTTCGCTCGTGCCGTCAAAAACGGGGCAAGTCTTGCTGGAAAGTTTTTTTAAACTCATTTTATTGCTGGCCTACATCTACTTTATTTCCCTTACGCCACTCATCAAACGGGTTTTCCAATACCACGGCGCGGAACATAAAGTGATTAACGCATACGAAAATAACGTGCCGCTTACAGTTGAAAACGTCCAAAAACAGTCGCGGCTCCATTACCGCTGCGGTTCTAGTTTTATATTGTTTACGGTGATCATCGGCGTCTTTGTCTATATGTTCGTGGCGACCGAACCGTTATGGTGGCGGATTGTCAATCGAATTTTGCTCATACCGGTCGTGATCAGTTTTTCCTTCGAATTTTTGCAATTCACGAACAAGTTGCGACACATCCCGGTTTTGCGTTGGTTAGGATATCCGGGGCTGTGGCTGCAGCTTTTGACGACGAAAGAGCCGGACGATGACCAAGTGGAAGTGGCGCTACATTCATTTAAAAAAGTTTTAGAGAATGATAACGTGGAAGTGGATATCAAAATTACGGAAGGGACGTATAGCGAGGCGGGGCATTCTTGAATTTAAGGAGGAGACTTGATTGACGAGAAGAAGTTCCCAAACGCTTTTTTATGTGATCGTCGGTTTGGCGGTTATCGGATTGGCGTCGTTCTTGTTTCGGGATCCGGGCAAATTGTTTAACGTTCTCATTACGACGCTCCTTGTTGGGTTGGTCATTTTTTTCATCTTCAATGCAGTTTTGAAACGGAGAATGTACGGGCATCAAGCTGATGAAATGAAGAAATATCGGCGTGCGGTGAAACAGTCGAAAAAAAAATATCAACAAAATTATGCGAACACGCATGTTTTTCAACAGGCTCTCCGGACTGCTCCCATACGTAAAGAACGGAGGCGTCCGACGCATTTACGAGTGATCGAAGGGAAAAAAGGGATGAAGAAAAACGATAACGATCGTGCTTCGAATTAAGAAGCAGATCGTTTTTTCTTGCCGTCGTACTATTATGTATCCGAAGCGGTTAATCGCGCTCCTGCTCTTGGATTTTCCGCAACGCTTCGATCCTTGATTCATCTTCTTTGAAGTAAGCGACTAAATCGGCGATGCGATCGATCGCATTCCAGCTTAAATGGTGCTCGATTCCCTCCACGTCCTCATAAATATTTTCTTCATCGACACCTATCAATTTCAAAAATTCTTCGAGCAAATCGTGGCGAAAAACGAGCCGTTTGCCAATTTTCGTCCCCTTTTCGGTCAAAATGAAACCGCGGTATTTTTCATATTTGACGAAACTTTCTTTGTCGAGCTTCTGAATCATTTTGGTGACCGAAGATGGGTGGACGAGCAACGCTTCCGCCACGTCGGTCACCCGGGCGTATCCTTTTGTATGGATCAATAAATATATTTGTTCGATATAATCTTCCATCGTAGGTGTTGGCAAAGAAATACCCCTCTCGAAATTTTTAGCGGATGCAACATTGTTTCTCGTTTATCTTATCGTAAAATGGCAATTTACACAAGTATTGACATAATAAGTTTTTTCGCCTCATCTGTTTGGCAAAAATGTTTCCCGTGATCATTTTTGGACCAAGTCGTTTTTAAACGCGTAAATGACCGCCTGTGTCCGGTCTTGGACATCCAACTTCGCCAATATGTTGCTTACATGCACTTTCACCGTTTTGATCGAAATGAATAGCTCATCGGCAATTTCTTGGTTTGTTTTTCCTTCCGACATCAACAATAAGATTTCCATTTCCCTCTCGGTTAACGTTTCGTGCGGCAAGGACGCCGGTTTTTTAAATTGGTTCATCAATTTTCCCGTCACTTCTGGTTGCAAAATCGATTGGCCGTTGTAAGTTGAGCGGATTGCTTCTCTGATTTCACTGGCGTTCGACGTTTTTAACAGATAACTTTTCGCGCCGGCTTCAAGTGCGGGGTACACTTTGTCATCGTCGATGAAACTCGTTACGATGATGATTTTTGCTTCCGGCCACTCTTCGATGATTTTTCGCGTTGCCTCGATGCCGTCCATTTCTTTCATGACCAAATCCATCAAGATGATATCCGGTTTCAACGAAAGTGCTTTTTCGATCGCCTCTTTTCCATTTTTCGCTTCCGCGACGATTTCGATATCATCTTGCGTCGCCAAATAAGCGGACACACCGATGCGAACCATTTCATGGTCATCGACAATCAACACTTTAATCACGCATACCATCCTCCTTATTGACAATCGGGACTTGCACTTCGACTTTCGTCCCTTTATTTGGGAGACTGACGATGTGACACGTTCCGCCGAGATCTTGCGCCCTTTCTTTCATGTTTTCCAAGCCATAAGAACCTGTGCCGATCGTTTCCATATCGAACCCTTTTCCATCATCGACGATACGCAGGATGATGCGTTGATCGCGGACGATGAGCAATACGTCGATGCGGTTTGCTTCCGCATGGCGCAGCGCGTTGGAAATCGCTTCTTGGACGATGCGGAAAAGTTGGTCTTCGACGCCCTTTTCTATTGGGAAGTTTTCCGCTTGTAAAGTTAGTTCAATCGGCAGCCTGCTGGACAATTCGCTCAACAAATCTTTGATTCCTTGCTGCAACGGCTTCCCTTTTAAGGCGATCGGGCGCAAATGCAGCAACAATGCCCGCATTTCCAGCTGCGCTTGGTGGATCATTTTTTCGACTTGTTCAATTTGCCGCTTTAATTCGTGCGCGTCTTTTCGTACGGTTTCGTTTACCGCTGACATCATCATCGATGCGGCAAACAGATGTTGGCTTACGGAATCGTGCAAATCGCGCGCCAAGCGGGTGCGTTCTTGGATGACGACTTCCTGCAAGCTTTTTTCCCGCTCTTCGGCCCTTTTTGTCGCCAATTGTTGGATATATTCGACTTGTTGCAACTGCTTTTCTTCAATGTTTCTAAGTTGCCGTTCGATCGAAGCGATTTCGGCATATTTTTCTTCAAACGATAACATTTGGCCCCGGTTTAAATCTCGCAAATGGCGTTCGACGGCGTTCAATCGTTGGTTCCAATATTGTGCGATCGTCACGCCCAATACGATGCTGAAGAGCAATGTCAAAATCAAAATGAACAAGATGAATGGAATTTTAAAAATTTCCGTCGTAAACAATCGCGAAATCGATTCGACCGCAAACGTCATGTACAAAATCCCGCCGATAATAGTGAGCAACAGCAAATTGAACAAAAAAACGGTGACTACGTGGCGGATGAATGTCATCATATTCGCTTCACCTCAACATTCCCCGAAAATATTGAGGTGATGATTTTCACGCGCGGCCCGCCTTGATCGTAGCGTTCCGTTTTGTAAGAGAGAACTTGATTCAATAGTTGACGGCTATGTTCGTTTAAGATGTATGCCCTGCCGATGATGGCGCTGTGATGGATCATGAATTCGACTTCATATGGCACGTATATCGTAATGTTGCCGATGAGATGGCGGATGGAAATGACGGCTGTATCGTTCGGCAAAACGGTGTTGCTCAAGTCGATGATGCGATCACCGATCCCGCCGTGAATATTGATGTCGTGCCATTCGTATGCCGGCCGTTTCGTTTCTTGATGGCCATAAAACAAGTTTTTAAACAACGGCTTCGTTTTGATGAGCGGTTCGTCGTCAGTCGTTTCATGCGTTTCCAAATAAAAGATCGGCTCCAAGCGTTCCGCACCTTTTTTTGACCGTGAATAATCGATTAACACGAGAATGATAAATACGATGATCAAAAACCGGAAGGCAATCATGTTCAACACCGAAATGACAAGACCGATCAAACCGATCCAAAAAAAAACTTTCCCCCACATTTCGGCGAATTTTTTTCTGCCGATATATAACAGAAAGCCGAAAAAGAGTGCAGCCCAAAGTACACCGCCATGGAAAAAAGCGATTTCAATGACGAATAAAACGACTCCGATGATCATGATCCAGTTTAACGTATCCGTGGAAAGACGTTTCATCAATGGCGGCTACCCTCCCCTTTTGCAAGCACTAAAACAGACGTTACAATGTACAACGTCTGTTTTAGTATAACATGGATGACAATTACATCCTATTCATTTTCTGCGTTTTCTTGCTCCAACTTGCGTTTTAAGCGGTTGATCTTTTCATCGAAGGTACTTTCATAATACGCTTGATTGATGCGTTGTTCAATTCGGTCGATGTACCGTTCGATTTCATCGAAGCGGTTGAATGATTTTTCCATACCTTCTTTGAACACTTTGTTCATTTGATAGTTGGCTTTGATGACGTTTTCCCTTCCCATTAATTCCATTCGTTTTAAGTACATGTCTTTCATTTTATGGTTCATTTCCGCATACTTGCGTTCCATTTCATCGATTTGGCGGATGATCGTTTGCCGCGTCTCTTCCATGCGTTCTTTGCGAGCTTGGTAATGTTCGTATTCACGCATCGCAAATTTATACAGCTCTGGTTCGTTTGCTTTTTCGGCGATTTTCGCTTGTTCGAGCCGCTTTTCCGCCAATTCTTTCGCTTCCAAATATTCTTTTGTAATTTCGTCTTTTAAGCGGTATTGACGCTCCAATGTTCGTTTCACTTTTTCCTTTTCTTGCTCCGCTTCACGCAAAAATTGATTTAACGTGGCAACCGGGTTCTTCTCTTCTTTTTCATCGAGAACTTGGTGCAGATCGGCCAAAATCGAATTTTTGATGCGCGAAAGTAAATTTGTCATAACACATCTTCCCTTTTCATTATTTTGATAAATCATGCCATTGTTGTTCAAAGTGATTGAACGGATCCTCAGCGAAATCGTCGGTTCCTGCTTTATTTTCACGCCATTTTTCATAGACGAGGTAAAGGACGATCAAGGCGGCTAATCCAACGACAGCATAAATGTTCGAAAAGCTGATGGAAATGATGATCAATCCTAATATGACCCAGCCGATCTTCGCAATTGTCGAGTCGGTTTTGATGAATTGTTTGAAGATGAGATAAAGCAACCAGACGCTTACGAGAAGCACGACGAGTGGTCCCAAATGAAAGAGAAAAACGACTAATGCGACCAAAGCGACGAGAAACAACAAAAATTGTTTCATTTTCGTACCACCATCCTTTCTTCAATTTTAAGTTTACCGTTTTCGATACGTTCTTAAAATGTACTCAGGCGGTATTTGGGTTAAGACTTGGGACGTATATTCCCGTTGATTTCGTTTTCGGGCAAAAAAATGAGCGGGTTTCATCCCCGCTCACAAGATGTTTCATCAATTGTTAGACTTTATCATATTGTTCGCTGCGGACGAGTTTGATCGTCTCGATGAATTTTTTCAATGCCGGCGTGATATGATCCGTTTTTCGGTAAATGAAAATCGTGGTGATCAAGCTGTATTCATCGGGAAGCTCATAATAGCGAATCTGCTTTTTGGCGATGTATTCTTCGACTGCCGAGTAAGGTACATAGGCGACTCCCAACCCGGAAATGACCGATCCTAACGTCGTCTCCAGCGTTCCGAGTTCCATGATTTTTGTCGGGACGATGTTGTGGTCGGTCAAAAATGCAAGCAATTTCGCACGGTATCCACATCCGTCGCTGAATTGCAGCAAAGGCATTTGCAAAATCTCATCCAACGATTTTTCTTCATCGTTTGTAATGAGCACGAGCTTTTCGTTGAACACTTCGACCCCTTCCAAGCGCGGGTCGTTCGTCGCGTTGCTTTTTGTCACAAATGCGCCGTCTAGTTGATAATTCAACACTTTTTCCACTAGTTCCGCCGTCACTCCGGTAGACAGCGTTAGATCGACGTCTTTATATTGTTCGATATAACGGGATAAAATGAGCGGAAGTCTGATGACCGTCTCGACAGATGCGATTTCCAGTTTGCCGGAAGGCGTTTCTTCGTTTTTGGCGATCGCTTTCATTTCTTCGACGAGCGCAACGATCTTCCTTGCGTATGGCAACAGTTCTTTTCCCTCATTCGTCAACGTAATTCCCCGTTTATGGCGATGGAAAAGCTGTGTGTTCAATTCTTGTTCCAACTTTTGAATGCGCGTCGTCACGTTCGATTGCACATAATTCAAATGTTGCGCAGCTTTATTGATGCTCCCGAGATCGGCGACGGTTTTAAAAATGAGTAAATCACGTGTATGCATCGGCTCCTCCTTATATCATCAATAGAGATAATAACTATCATCTAAAATCATTTTACATGATATGATTACTAATGTTAAATATTATATGTAAGCTTCTTTTAAAAAATAAACTGGAGTGAACAATTCGAATGAAAAACAATATGTTTATCGGTTCGTTGATGGCAATTTTCGCCAGCGCTTCATGGGGCGCGATGTTCCCTGTAGCCGAACATGCTTTTCAATATATCAGCCCGTTTTATTTTACAATCATCCGCTATATTCCGGTGGCTGTCATTTTAGTCATGTTGTTGTATTTCATCGAAGGGAAACGGTCATTTAAAACGGATGGAAATGGATTCCGTTTATGGTTTTTCGGGACGATGGGCTTTACGGTTTATAACCTATTCATTTTTTGGGGGCAAAATTTGCTCGGTGGTCCGGGGGTTTTGTTGGCTTCCATCATGGAAGCGTTAGCGCCGATCGTTTCCATTTTGATCGTTTGGTTCGTCAAAAAAAGCCGGCCGCACGCCTTTACGATGTTTTGCATCGTCGCCGCGTTCATCGGCGTGTTGCTCGTCGTGACCAACGGCGATTTTTCCGTTTTGTTTGGCTTAAACCGCCTCTTTCCGCTCGTCATTTTATTGTTGGCGGCTGTAGGCTGGGCGATTTATACGTTTGGCGGAAACGAATTCAACGGTTGGTCCGTCCTCAGGTTTTCGGCATTGAGCAGCCTTTACGGCACGATTACGGCAACGATAGTCGTCACCGTCCTCAGCATTTTTGGCATGGTTGAAGTACCGACTTTGCACGAAGTGTATATGGTCCGTTACGATATGTTGTTTATGATTTTCATTCCGGGACTCTTGGCGCTTCTTTTATGGAACAAAGGCGTCGAAATCCTAAAACCGATCAATGCGATTTTATTCATTAATTTCGCACCGGTTACGACCATTATTATCCGCATGCTGCAAGGTTATCCGATTTCCGTCTATGAATTTTCCGGTGCAGCGATCGTTTGTTTGGCGATCGTTTTCAACAACGTCCATCAGCGGATGCTTATGTCTAAAACTTCCCTTGTAGATAAAGAACAAGCCGCATAACGTCACTTATGGCCCAATTCGAACATTGTCTAAAAAAATGAAAACCTCTTCGGTTGCTTTATCCCGAAGAGGTTTTTGTGTTTATAATCCGCATTTCAATTGGGCGCCGCAGCTTGTACAAGTGTTACAGCCACCGATTTCGGCGACTTCCCCGGAACGGCAAACCGGGCATGTGTCGCCCACTTCATTGCCGATTTTCACGTTCGTTTTATCTAATTCTTGAATGGTTTCCATCAAAACGACTTTCGGTTTGATCGCTTTGGCATAATCGCCGTTGAAGACGTCATCTTCAAAACTGAGCTGTTCCATTTCGACGTTCTCTTCCGCTTTCAACGTCAACACTTGCGAATCTCGGCTTCCATCAACGTAGACGGTACCGCCTTTTGCCCCGCCTTTGTATAAACGGCGGTAGACTTTTTCGACTTGATCGACGGTATAGCCTTTCGGCGCGTTGACCGTTTTGGAGATGGAGCTGTCCACCCAACGTTGGATGACGCATTGCGTGTCCGCATGCGCTTCTGGCGTCAAGTCCATCGCCGTGACGAACCATTCCGGCAAATTGTCTTTATCGTACTGTGGATTTTCCGCCAAAAATTCATCGACAATTTTCGCATTGACTTCGATGAATTTGCCTAAACGGCCACTGCGATAATAGGAGAATGAGAAGTACGGCTCCAAACCGGTGCTGACACCGACCATCGTTCCGGTCGAGCCGGTCGGTGCAACCGTCAATAAGTGAGAATTGCGGATGCCGTATTTTAAAATGTCTTGGCGGATATCTTCAGGCATTCGTTTCATATAACCGGTGTTGATGAATTTTTTACGCAGCTCTATCGTTTCTTCTTCCGTTTCGCCGACCAAAAACGGGAAGCTGCCTTTTTCCTTGGCGAGTTCGATCGACGTACGGTAAGCGGTCGTCGCAATCGTTTCGAAAATTTTATCGACGAGTTTGTTTCCTTCTTCCGATCCGTAAACCGTTTCGCAATAGATGAGCAAGTCGTGCAATCCCATGACGCCTAAGCCGATTCTTCTTTCACCGAGAGCTTGTCTCCTGTTTTCTTCCAAGAAATAAGGAGTTGCGTCGATGACATTGTCTTGCATTCTTACACCGACGCGCACCGTTTCTTTCAATTTTTCAAAATCGACCGTTTTATTTTTCTTGTCCGCCATGTTGGCAAGGTTGATCGCCGCAAGGTTGCAAACGGAATACGGTGCAAGCGGCTGTTCGCCGCACGGGTTGGTCGCGACGACTTTTTGACCATACGCTTTTGCGTTCGTCATTTCGTTTGCGTTGTCGATGAAGAAGATTCCCGGTTCAGCGGAATATGTCGCGCAAATATTGATCAATTTCCACAATTCACGAGCGCGGATTTTCCGGTACGTCTTAACGCGATAGCCCATCTTTTCCCACTCGCGGACATCGCCGACGAGATGCCATTTTTCGTTGTAAATTTTCATTTCTTCTTCCGTATATGTTTCGACGTCCGGAAAACGCAGTTCATAATAATCGTCGTTTTCGACGGCTTCCATGAATTCATTCGTGATCGTGACGGAAATGTTTGCCCCGGTCAAAAAGTCCGGATTATGAACGGAATACGTGCCGCCATCGCGCAATTTCTGTTCTGCCTCTTTCATCGCGCGCTTCGTAAAGCCGCCTAAACCAGGCATATGTTTGTAATTGACGATTCCTTGGTAAATTTCTTTTTCCGTTTCGGTCAACGGCGTGAATTTCAATTTTTCTTTTGCCAGCTGTTTGATTTGTTCATCGTTCGTATTTTCAATCAAATAGCGCAAAATGCGTGGATTTTGCATTTTGGAAATGATGAACTCGATGACGTCGGGATGCCAATCGGCAAGCATGATCATTTGCGCACCGCGGCGGCTTCCGCCTTGTTCAACCAAATGTGTGAGTTTAGCGATATCGTCAAGCCATGAAACCGAACCGGACGATCTGCCGTTTACCCCCCGCGCCAGCGTGTTGCGCGGACGTAATGTCGAGCCGTTCGTACCGACGCCCCCGCCGCGGGACATGATTTCCATCACTTGTTTGCGGTGTTCGGATATGCCCTCGCGCGAATCTTTGACAAAAGGCATGACGTAGCAGTTGAAATAAGTGACGTTCTTTCCGGACCCAGCGCCGTACAACACCCTTCCGGCCGGGACGAAATTCATTGATTTCAGTTGCTCATAAAATTGCTCAAACGCTTCTTTTCGTTTTTCTTCCGTTTTTTCGACAGCAGCGAGCCCAGTCGCATTCCTTTTGGCAATTTGTTCGTAAAAGACTTCGAGCGGCTTATCGATGACATCCAAACTGCGCACGATCACGCCAGTCTCCGCTTCGACTTCATCGTCCAACACGGAACGGAATTCTTCCGCAACGACAATTTCCGCTTCGTTGTTTTTGCGGTCGATACTTTTGATAAAACCATATCCGCGCGCTGGAAATTTCGGGTCTTGTTTAATCGTCAAAACGACAAAGTCGCCTTCTTTGAGCGTTTTTTTCTCCGTATCTTTGAAAGAATATCGGTCTAACATGACGAGGCGCGAAACCCCTTCATGTGTGATGTGCATGTCAGGCGTAATCGGATGGACTTGTGGGAATTGCTCGATATCTTTATTCAACGATTCGATGTTAATCTCCAACTTGTTTTCAACCGTCATCGACATGAAAATCGCTCCCTTGAAATAAAAAATTTAAACGATGTATTGAGAAGTTACTACTAATGTACACAATAATACAAGAAAAATCAATATATTGTGTGAAAATTTTACAAAACACTATATATAGATTAGTGCGAATTGTTCGACGATTTCCGCCAAAACAGCGCAGCGACAAAGTTTTTAAACGATGTTGTCGAACGAAACATTTTTCAAAAATTTTTGGTACAATAGATTTCACCTGGATGGGCCGGATTTCAACCGTGATTCATTTGTAAAACGGCTCACAAACTTTTATAATATAAAGAGCTGCGGTATCATGGAATTGGGGGAAGATGGATGAATACGTGGTATATCATTTTGATCATTTTGGGAGCGTTAATCGGTTACTATTTGTTCGTATATTTCCGCCAAAAAAAATATTTGACGTTTTTGACGCAAGAAGAGTTCATCAAGGGGTATCGAAAAGCGCAACTCATCGACGTCAGAGAACCGGACGAGTATGAAAAAGGTCATATCCGCGGCGCGCGCAACATCCCGCTTACGCAATTGAAACAGTCTCTGGCGGCGATTCGACCGGATAAACCTGTCTATTTGTATTGTCAAGGTTACAGCCGTTCATCGCGAGCTGCGGAAATTTTGTACAAAAATAATTACAAAGAAATTTACGTCCTCCAAGGCGGTTTCAAAAAATGGACGGGAAAAGTCGATACAAAAACCAGGTCGCAAAGATATTAATCTTTGGACCTGGTTTTTTATTGTTATGCTTCGTCCCATTGATAAGAAAGGATCGGCTTTCGCGCCGCTGTCGTTTCGTCCATCCGTTTGACGATCGTGTTGTGCGGCGCTTCGAGAACGACATCGGGATTTTCTTCCGCTTCTTTGGCAATGTTGATCATCGCGTCGATGAACTGATCGAGCGTTTCTTTCGATTCTGTTTCCGTCGGTTCAATCATGAGCGCTTCTTCCACGATCAATGGGAAATAGATTGTCGGTGGATGGTAGCCGTAATCGAGCAATCGTTTCGCGATGTCAAGCGTGCGGACGCCCAATTCCTTCTGTTTTTTGCCGGATAGGACAAACTCGTGCATACAATGTTGTTTATACGGCAATTCGTAATATTTTTCCAGCTTGCGCATCATATAATTTGCATTCAATACGGCATATTCGCTCACTTTTTTCAATCCGTCAGGGCCCATCGAGCGAATGTACGTGTACGCGCGCAGATTGATGCCGAAATTTCCGTAATACGGTTTGACGCGGCCGATGGAAAGCGGCCTGTTGTAATCGAAATAATAGATGCCGTCTTTTTTGTTGACGGTCGGTTTTGGCAAAAATGGCGCCAATTCTTCGGATACGGCAATCGGACCGGAACCTGGGCCTCCTCCGCCGTGCGGGCCGGTGAACGTTTTATGCAGATTGAGGTGCACCGCATCGAAGCCCATGTCGCCGGGACGGACATATCCCATGATTGCATTCAAATTGGCCCCGTCATAATACAATTTGCCGCCTGCGTCGTGGACGATTTTGGCGATTTCCACGATTTCCGCTTCGAACAACCCGAGCGTGTTCGGGTTCGTCAGCATCAAAGCGGCGACGTTTTCGTCGACGTGGCGTTTTAAATCTTCGATATCGACCAATCCCCGTTCATTCGAACGGATCGTGACCGTCTCAAACCCTGCCACGGCGGCGGATGCCGGGTTTGTTCCGTGCGCCGAATCCGGGATCAACACTTTCGTCCGGTGGTGTTCCCCGTTATGTTCATGATACGCTTTGATCATCATGAGCGCCGTCCATTCGCCGTGTGCCCCGGCGGCAGGTTGCAGCGACGTTTCATGCATGCCGGTAATTTCCGCGAGTGCTTCTTGCAAATCATACATCACTTTGAGCGCGCCTTGAATCGTCGCTTCGTCTTGATAAGGGTGGATGTTCATGAATCCCGGAAGCTTTGCGACGTCTTCATTTATTTTCGGATTGTATTTCATCGTGCAGGAACCGAGCGGATAAAAGCCGGTATCGACCCCGAAATTCCGGTTCGACAATCCGGTGTAATGGCGCATCAGTTCCAGTTCACTCACTTCGGGCAATCTCGCCGGTTGTTTGCGGACGTATTTTTCATCCAACTCTTCTTCCAAATTCGTCTCCGGTACGTCAAGAGGAGGTAAACTGTAGCTTTTCCGCCCTTCTTGACTCCGTTCAAAAATCAATGGGAAATCTTTCTTCAATTAGATTACCTCCTTCAACGCCGCTACGAAGCGGTCCATTTCTTCTTTCGTGCGCACTTCCGTGACGGCCACGAGCATATGTGTTGGCAAATCCGGATAAAATTTGCTCAAATCGAATCCGCCGATAATGTCGTATTTTAACAGCGCTTTGTTGACATCTTTCACCGGCTTTTTCACATCGACGACAAATTCATTGAAAAACGGACCGCCAAATGGAATCGCAAAACCGTTTTTCTCGAGCTCGCCTTTTAAATAACGGGCTTTTTGCATGTTCAAATATGCTTGTTCCCGCGCGCCGTGTTTTCCCAAAGCCGTCATCGCGACCGAACTGGCCAGGGCAAACAACGCCTGATTGGAACAAATGTTCGATGTCGCTTTATCGCGACGGATATGTTGTTCCCGCGCTTGCAACGTCAAAACGAATCCCCGTCTTCCTTCTTCATCTGTCGTTTGACCGACAAGGCGGCCGGGGATTTTGCGCATGAATTTTTTCGTCGTTGCAATATAGCCGCAATGTGGACCGCCCAATTGCGCCGGAATCCCGAACACTTGCGTATCGCCGACGACGACGTCCGCACCGAATTCTCCAGGCGGCGTCAAATACGCGAGGGCAAGCGGGTTGCTGGAGACGATGAACAGTGTTTTCGGCACTTGTTTGATGATGTCGTTGATTTCATCGAGCGGTTCAATTTGCCCGAAAAAGTTCGGGTATTGCACGACGACGCTAGCCGTGTCTTCATCGATTAAAGCTTTGAGCGCCTCCAAGTCGGTTTTGCCATCTTTGTGAGGAATGACGACGAATTCTAACGCAAAGCCTTTACCGTAGACTTCCATCACTTGACGATATTCAGGGTGGAGCGCTTCGGAGACGAGGATTTTCTTGCGTTTCGTATGGCCGTAACTTAAATTGATCGCTTCTCCCAAAGCGGTCCCGCCATCATAAAGCGAGGAGTTCGCGATGTCCATCCCCGTCAATTCGCAAATCATCGTTTGGAATTCGAAAATCGCCTGCAGTTCACCTTGTGATATTTCCGGTTGATAAGGCGTATAAGCCGTATAAAATTCCGACCGCGAGATGACGTGGTTGACGACGGAAGGGATGAAATGTTCGTAGACGCCCGCCCCCAAAAAGGATGTCGCTTGTTGTAAATTCAAGTTTTTTTCTGCAAGCTCGGTGAGCTCTTTTTTCAATTCGTATTCTGATTTCGCAGGCGGAAGATTAAAATCCCCTTTGAAACGGACTGAATCCGGTATTTCGGAAAACAATGCTTCCGTCGATTCGACGCCGATCGCTTCCAACATTTCCCGTTTGTCTCGATCCGTCATCGGCAAATATCTTAAACCCATTTTGTTACCTCCTATTTATGCTTCCCTTTTATAAAAAGGTGTTTCAATCACTTTCGCTTTCAATTTTTTGTTTCTCACTTGCACGAACAATTCCGTGCCGATCTCACCGTATGCCGTGTTGACGAGCGCAAAACCGATGTGTTTATTCAATGTCGGCGATTTCGTTCCCGTCGTCACAAAGCCGATTTCCTCGTCTTTTTCGTTCAAAACAGGATAGCCGGTCCGCGGAATCCCTTTGTCGATCATTTCAATGCCGACAAGCTTCCGTTTCACGCCTGCTTCTTTTTGCTTTAGCAACGCTTTTTTTCCAATAAAATCCGCCTCCTTGTTCAGTTTTACGGCAAAATCTAACCCAGCTTCCAAAGGCGAAATGTCTTCGCTCAATTCTTGCCCATAAAGCGGAAGGCCCGCTTCAAAGCGCAACGTGTCACGTGCACCGAGCCCCGCCGGTTCCAGCCCGAAAGGCTCGCCGTGTTTCAAAAGCGCACGCCAAAGCTCCCGGGTTTGATCCGCTTCGATGTAAATTTCAAAACCATCTTCTCCGGTATATCCCGTTCGCGAAAGCATAACCGGGACGTCCACATCGGACAGTTTCACATCTTGCAAGAAGGAAAAAGGTCTCAAACCATTGATGTCCGTATCCGTCATCGCCGCGATGACGTCTACCGCTTTCGGCCCTTGAACGGCGATCAATCCGTATGAATCGGAAACATCGGTGATTTCAACATGTTCGTCTTTTCGTTTATGTTGCAACAACCATTCGTAATCTTTCTTGCGGTTTGCGGCGTTTACAACCAACAAATAGTCGTCTTCCGCCAACATATAGATTAAAAAGTCGTCGATCGTGCCACCATTTTCGTTCAACATGAAGGAATATTGGGCTCGGTTCGGCACAAGCTTTGCAACATCGTTCGTCACGAGCCGCTGTAAAAACGGGAGGCTGTCTTTACCGGTCACTTTAATTTCACCCATATGCGACACGTCGAACATCGCCACCCTCGTGCGTGTCAGTTCATGTTCGTGGATGATGCCGGTAAATTGCACGGGAAGCTCCCATCCGCCAAAATCGATCGTTTTCGCGCCAAATTTTTCATACTCACCATAAAGTGGCGTCCGTTTTAACTCGCTCAACCTTTTCACTCCTAATACGATTTTTCTTGCGCTTTAGCTAACCAAAAAATGAATGAAAAAAGCCGATTAGTTCACAATAACAATGAAACGACAAATGACATCTTAACTATAATCTAAAAGTAGAGGTAGAATATGTCAAACATTATTTTGAAAAAAGATGAACGATTTATAAGTGAACTGAACGATGCGCTGAAAAATCATCAATCGCTCACCAATTGGGAATCATTTTCGTTATTGTACGATTATAAAAAAAATACCGCGGTTAAAAGTTTTAAAGAATTGCAGTCGCTTGCCTTTTTGCCGCACGTCTCGTTCTTGCCACATCAGGTAGAGGCGGCGGAAAGAGTGATCAATGAGATGAACGGGCGGGCGATTTTGGCCGATGAAGTCGGTTTAGGGAAAACGATCGAAGCTGGTTTGATCTTAAAAGAATATTTGTTTCGCAATTTAGTGAAGAAAGTTTTGATTTTGGTTCCCTCTTCGCTCGTCAACCAATGGATCAAAGAATTGCATGAAAAATTTTATATCAAGACGGCGTCCTATCGGAAAAACTATCGTTGGCAAGATCACCCAATCATCGTCACATCGCTCGATTTGGCAAAACGACCGCCGCACCGCGAAGAAATTTTGAACATCGAATACGACCTTGTCATCGTCGATGAAGCGCATCGCTTAAAAAACAAAGATACGTTAAACTATAAATTTGTCCGCGCCTTGAAAAAGAAATATTGTTTATTGCTTACGGCAACGCCGATACAAAACAACATGCTGGAACTGTTCAACCTCGTTTCGATCATCAAGCCTGGATTTTTAGGCAATTACGCTTCCTTTAAACAACGGTATATGAAAGCCGACCGGAAGAAAAAAGAGCAATTGCATCAATTGATCCAGCACGTCATGGTGCGAAATCGCCGCAAAGACACGAACTTGGACGACGTCAAACGAAACATCACAACCATTTGGCTTGAATTCTCCAAAGAGGAAAAAGCCGTTTACGACAAGTTGGCAACCGTTATAAGGCATATGCCGGCATTCAGCAAATTGACGTATTTGAAAGAATTATGTTCATCCCGTGAAGCTTGTTATTTGTCTTTGCAAAAAAACTTCCCGGACAATGAAACAGAAATCAAAGAAATCATGGATGCCATCGCCGCATTGCCGCACCATACGAAAGCGAAAAAATTGGTTGAGTTGCTCGAATCGCTCGGGGATGAAAAAGTCATCGTCTTTACACAATACCGTGCCACGCAATATTATTTGCAATGGTATTTGATGCAGCATGACATTTCGGCCATCAGCTTTTCCGGCGGCATGAAGCGTGGAAAAAAAGATTGGATTCAACAACTGTTTAAGGACCATTACCGAGTGTTGATCGCTACAGAGGCCGGAGGTGAAGGGATCAATTTGCAGTTTTGCAGCCATATGGTCAATTACGACTTGCCGTGGAATCCGATGCACATTGAACAACGCATCGGGAGGATCCATCGATACGGGCAAAAAAATGACGTGACCATTTACAATTTGGCCATCAAAAATACGTTGGAAGAACATGTGATTTCTCTATTGTATCAAAAGATCGACATTTTTGAAAAAGTAATCGGCGAGTTGGACGACATTTTGGAACGGCTGAACATTCGAGACTTTGAACGGGAAATGCGCTCGATCATCGAAAAATCGAATTCTGAAGGCGAAGCGCGCATCAAATTGGGCAATTTGTTCTCAATCGTAGAAGATTTATACCGGAACGAAGGTGTAAATGGATGACGGCGTTTAAAGTCGATCAATTTTTACGTGCGTTTTTTCAGGCGAACGATTGCATCATTTACGAACATCATGACGGATTCATCGACGTTCGGTTGACCGAAAAACTCGACCGCGCCATCATGAATCGTCCGTTTTACTGGCATTATGTCAAACAGACGGGTAGACAAGGTGAACCGTTTCGGTTGAAGCTCATCACAAATATCGATAATGAAGCGAAAGATGGCGAATGGATTCATGTCGGCACACCGCGAATGAATGAGATTGTCGGCTACCTGGAAGAAAACAGCCGCTTTATTCAGCAATTTGAACAAATACATGCCGCCAAGCAAACGATGCTGCAGCCTTGGCTCGTCGTCAACGTGATGATCACCTTTAAAGGCAGGCAAATGCGGCAAGAATTGAAATCGATCGGAGTCAATTTGATAAACGGACTATTTTTGCTCAATGCGATGGAAAATTTGGAGAAAACGAAATTGTCGTCATTTATCAAAGAAAATTGTTTCACCATTTCGCCGATCATTTCGGTCACAAGCGGATTTTTGCGGATTGAACGCAAGTTGATCGACGATTTGGTCGATATGGACGAACATTGGGCGATTGAAAGCATCCGGCAAATGAAAGATGAACTTCTGCTGTTATATCACTTTTATGATGCGGAAAACGATCGAGGCAAAATGATGAAAGAAGCGCTTGAAATCGTCGAGCGCTTGATGCCGAAAATCGAATTCCATGTGATAAATGGCGGGCTGTTTTATTTGTCGGAATCATGGAACCGCATGAAAGTCTAACCAAGTAAAAACTCCTGCTTTTTTCTAAAAAAGCAGGAGTTTTTACTGTTTAATGACCGAATCCTGGTACCATGATAAACTCTGTATACCAAGTAAATCCAATCATAAACACGGTTAAATAAGCAGCAAATAAGTACATATACATGCGTTCAGATAATCGCAAATAACTTAATGTTAGGAAAAAAGCCGTTTGTACAAGGAATAAAATTGAAGCTACATACAATTCGCCTGCAAAGAATATTACGCTGAACATTCCTGTCCAAAAGGCAAGTAATCGAAACATACGATCCATGCTTTTTCCCTCCTTTTATGTAGACCTCGTACAAAGTTCATTATAAACCACGCAAATCATAAAGTAAAGAAAAGGTCTGCTCCTAAACGTCCCATTTAAGGCGATTGTCTAATTTTATTCATAATGTATCCACAATTTCAGTCGTTATACGCATCTTTTCAACATGCATGTCGTTTAACCGTACAATTTTTTGCATTGAAAATCTCTCCCCTTCGTCCGTTTCGACCGTAAATACAAGACGGAACTGCCCTTCTTCGGTCGGTGTATAATGAATTTCCACCATCCCCGAAGGAAACTGATACACTTCGGTACCGTGCTGTTTCGCCAAAAAGGGTTTTTCGCGATAAAAAGTCCTGATGCTCATTTGGACGAGCGTCTCCGCTTTCATTTGTTCGATCAACCGGTCGCTTACAGCCAGATCATTGCGATAAATCAATACGGTCGTTCCAACCGTGGAAAACAGTAAAAGTGAAGCAAAAAGGACAAAAGGAAACATGTAACCTTTTTCATTCATCCATAACAACGAGCGTCCTTTCATAAATACCACCTCGTTTCGTTTTTATTGTGACGATGATTCCGTACGGAACGCTCGTCAACGAGATAGATTCGATATTTCGTGCATATATTTCATGCCCTTTTTGCTCCACCCGCCTGCGCAATACATCTTGGTACTGTTCAATGAACGCAGTTTCCCCTGTTGTGAGCCGGAAATAAAGCCGTTTGTCGTCGTGGTAGACTTCGACCGCTTGATTCACCTCATTTTGCAACATGAAGAACAATTGATGCATCATCATGCTTTCTTCACTTGGAAGTACGCGGATTTTTGCCATGGCAAAAACGAGAAGTGGAAGTGAGAGCGAAATGATGAAAAGGGCTAGCAGGGAACTGGCGAACGAAAATCCGGATTCATCATTTTTGAAGGCCGTAAAGGCAAATCTCTTCGCTTCTTCCTTTGACATTTTTCCATGAAACACATCCTTTAAGAAAACCGTCTTTTTCCTGGAACGTCAACGTTACGTTTCGATTGGAGACCGAATATCGTTCTTTTCGTTCATGTATGCCGTTTGCCAAATAAAGTTCCCGTTGCAGTTCATCATATAAAAAAAGCGAGATCATCGTCCTGTCGTGCAATATCCGTTTTTCTTCTTTCACGGTTATATAGATCGGGATGAGCGTCGTTAGCACAAGTGCGACGATGTTTGCACTGACGAGTGTTTCAAGCCAGATGAATCCATTACGATTCTTCAAGGTAGAATCGCCCTTTCCCGAACGGAAAAATGACTTTATAGACGCCGCTTTGACTAATGAAACGGTACGTCGTCGGTTCGACGATCGTACCGGATAGTGAAAAACGGATGCGTATTTTTTCGCTCGTCAGATCCAAGTCGTTTGGGTAGTTGCGGATCAAAACTTTCCCATCGCCGCTTATGACATAATGATGTCTATCCATCAAAATCCGGTCATTCGTTGGCGTATACAGCGATTTGTTTTGCGTCAAGAAAGCGTCGCTTTCAAATAATTGAAAGAAATGTTTCGCTTCTTGTTTGGCAAGCGTTTGAAACAAAGATGGCAACACGATGACGGAGACGACTGACAGCACCAACAGGACGAACAACAATTCGAGTAATGTAAAGCCTTTATCATTTTTCATAGCGGACGTTCCCATCTCTGTCCATCGTCAATACGTAATTGTTTTCACACGTTAATTGATCGCTGCGAATATATTTCTTTTCAACCAATTCGTTCAAATTGGTCGGAAGCCTCCCTTCATCCAGTTGGAATGCGACAACCTGGGATTGCACGAGCTCGACGAGCGCTTGGCACCCTTTTTCGTGGACATTTTTCGATTTATTCGTCAAATTCGGCACGATCAATAAAATTAACATTGATATAATCAAGAGGACAATCAACATCTCGATCAACGTAAACGCTTTTTCATTTTTTAACATGCCCATACCTCCTTTTAAATCGAATCGAGCAATTGAAACATCGGCCAAAGCAACGACACGTAAATGATGATAATGAAGATGCCGAGCAAGAGAAACGTAGCCGGTTGGATGAACATAATCGCCCTTCTCGTTTTATATTCCAGTTCTTCGGCTAAAAAATCGGCGAATGCGGCAAGATCTTTTTCCAACGCTTCAATATGGTTGTGTTTTTTGAACAAGTCCGCAAGCTGCGGGTCGATGAGGGGAAACGAATGCAACAATGTGTCCAAATATTGGCCTTTGTTTAAATGTTGGAGCATCACCGAAGCGTAATGGCGGATGATCGGAAACTCTTCCTGCTTTTCTAAATGTTCGATAATTTGTTTCATCGAAAGGCCCGTTTTTAAAAATAAACCGACATACGTGGCAAAATAAAATGACGTCTGCATCCGCACGTAATGCCGTAATAACGGCGTCCTAGTGTAGAAGTCAATCTGTGTTTCCAAAGGCAATTTTTCTTTCATGATTTTCCATCCGACAAATGCGATGACCGTTAAAAACGTTCCGATTAAGATTGCGGTGATAAACAGATTGAAAATGAACAACATGCTTAGCACCGTTTGATGGGATTGGGCATGGAAACGGAAAATCTCGATATAGGAAGGCAAAATCGACTGGCGAATGATAAGAAGTAAGATAAGAAAGATGATGAAGAGAAAGAGCGGATAACGGCTCGTGCGCTTAAATTTTTCCAAACGGATCAATCGTTGTTCAAACATGTGAATGCTTTTTTTCAGACTGGAAAGTAGATCGCCGTTGATACGGACAAAATAAATGTACATGACGATGAGTCGATGGAACTTGGCTTCGGCCAGTGCCTCATCCAAATGTTTCCCTTGATATAGACACTGGCGGATCGTTTTTGTTTTCCCTGTCAATTTTTCGTCCCAAGCGACGATTTCGAGCGCACCGTTTAACGAATACCCTCGTTTAAGCAGTTGATAAAGCCGTTTTAAAAACACCAATTGCAATTTTGGCGCAAATTCGTTTCGCTCACGTATGCGTCTTAACATTTGTTTCACGGACAAATCCATAGCATACCGCTTTCTCCTTCAACTTTTGAAACGTGATGATTTCATTTTCCGAAATGGTTTTCCCTGCGATAATTTTTTCCAACGGACGGCCTTCGAGCATTTCGACGATGGCAGCGCGTCTTGTCACTTCCCCTTTTACGATGATCGGCAGCAATTCCAAAGCCGCTACGGCGATTAGCGATTGGTGCAGCTCTTGCTGGGAAATGCCAAGATCTTTCAACCGCTCGATCGTTCCAATGGCGTCTTTTGCGTGCAAAGTCGACAAGACTAAATGGCCGGTAAGCGCGGCGCGAAATGCGAATTTGGCTGTTTTTTCATCACGGATCTCCCCGATCAAAATGACATCCGGATCGTGGCGCAGCGCCGCTTTTAAACCGATTTGGTAAGTCAAACCGGCACGTTCATTGATTTCGACTTGGATGATCGAATCGATTTTTCTTTCGATCGGCTCTTCCAAGGTGATGACTTGCACCGGCTTCATGTCGATCATCTTCTCCAACAGCGCATACATCATCGTCGATTTGCCCGAACCGGTCGGGCCGGTAAACAAGATGAGCCCGTTCTGTTTCAATAACCATTTTTTCATTTGTTTCAATTGGAAGGGAAATAAAAACAGTTCGTGCAATTTAAACGGTTCTTCTTGTGGAAAAATGCGGATTGTCAATGACTCCAAAAGATTGGCGGGAAGCGTGGAAAGCCGTAAATCGACCATTTTATTACCATCGTCAACAAGCCAATGGATCATGCCGTCTTGCGGTTTTCTTGTTTCGCCGATATCCATGTTCGCTTCAAATTTAAAATAAGTGAGTAACATTTCATAAAAGGAAAGCGAAATATCCCGGACGAACTTGCGCTTGCCTAAAATGCGAAAATAGATTTGGACGTGCTGTTTTTGCACGGCCGGGTGAAAGTGGATATCGGTCGCTTTTTGATTCAGTGAGTGGTTGATCAATTGTTTCGCAAATGAAGCGACATCGTTGGCCATCACTTTCCCCCTTTTGGCAAAAACGCATTTGCTACAGGCAATAACCATTGTAACCATTTCCAATTTTTTCGCAATTGGCGGAAAATGAATATTGGCTAAAAATTTTTCGGCAAAATTGAAAAGCAGCTCATGCGAATTTTTCATTTTCGTTCATGAATGAGTGCGGGAATTTAGATTATACTATAAAAAACGTCGAATGAAGGTGAAGGTTATGTCATTTGAAGCATATATCACATTCTTGATTAAAAATATTTATCAACAGAAAGGAAATGTAAAAGAAAACCATATGAAACAAAAAACGACGCTAAGCTCACCATGGTTTGGCATGCTGCCATTTTTATTTAGGTGGATTTGGCAACGGACATAAAAAAACGCTCCCTGTCTATCAGGAAGCGGCATCGTCCTTTACAGCGTAAACGGATTTTCTTTTTTTTCGAGACCGATCGTCGTTTGTGGCCCATGCCCGGGATAAACGACGTAATCGTCATCGAGCGAATACAGTTCTGAATAAATGCTGTCCATCAGTTGATCGTAATTGCCTTCTGGGAGATCGTATCGGCCGATTCCTTGTTTGAACAACGTATCGCCACAAATGACAAATTTTTCATCATGGAAAACATACGATACGCTGCCTGGGGAATGGCCCGGCGTGTGGCGCACTTCGAATTGAAAACCGCCCAACTCCCATTTCCCGACGGTGATATGATGATCCGGGTCAGCGGTTTTTACCGCGTGATCTTCGCCGAAAAACAAGATGGAACGATTCAACATGGGATCTTTCAGCCAGTCGTTTTCTGCTTCATGCAGATAGACGTCAATATCGTATTTTTTGCGCAGTTCATCGACCGCCCCGATATGATCGAAATGTGCATGCGTCAGCAAAATCGCAATCGGTGTCACGTTTTTTTCGCTCAAATATTGTTCAATGGTTTCCGGTTCTGCGCCTGGATCGACGATGAGGCACTTGTCCCCTTTAATCAAGATGTAGCAATTGGCCCCGATTGGACCGAGCGACAACACGTTTACTTCCATCGTTCTACACTCCATATCAAATTATTAAAATTTTGTGGTAAAAATCAATATAACTCGACAAACGTTCCATTTTACTATAGAATTAAGGATGAGTTGACCTTACGATATTCATTATACATATTAAGTTGTTTTTTAACACGTACATGAGGAGGATGTATGAAAAGATGGTATTAGCAATCATATTCTTAATCGTTGCACTACTGTCTGTCGTTGCGTTTTTAAAACAAATTAAATTGAAAAATTATTTGGCGGTTTTCTTCGCGGCAGCTTCTGCGTTAAGTTTCGGATTCTTCTCGATCGCGACGATTATTTGTTCCCTCACGGACGCGCCGTTTTGTTCGTAATCGCAAGTATGGCTGCGATATAAAAGAAGGATTACTTATGGACATAAGTAGCCTTCTTTTTTTATTTGTCAAATCACGAGGAATCAGCCTTGCTCCGCTTTTTCTTTTCCTTCTCTAAAATCATCCTCGCTTTTAAATAGTCATCATTTGAAATTAACCCCGCTTTAAACAGCTCTTCGAGTTCCATTTCCATGAGGATGGCGTCCCCTACCGGATCGCGCGTATAGATAAAGATGTTATATTTTTTCAGCAATTTTCTCACATCGAGCATCGATTCCATATGCATCACCAAGGTAGAATATTTCCGTTCCTTTTTTTCATATACATGATAGTAACAAATTTTTGCTGGAAGTGGTTATGTTGCGAAAGGATTGGATTTTTGCGCTAAGTTTAATTTCCCTTTCCCTTTGGTTTGTCATCGTGAATTGGAAAACGGAAATGGCCATCATCTTTTTTCCAATCGATTATGATCGGAATATGGTGCAATCAAGGACGACGCTCGTCGCATTGGACGATAAGGTGACGATCGATTGGACGAGTTTCTCGCAAAGTGAAGAAAAGAGCTATTTGCGCCAAGATGTGTCTTTATTGTTCGTCAATGGGAAGCTAAAAGGCGTGCAAAACAAATGGATGGAACAAACGGACGTCATTGAACAAAAGCAACTGTTAGACGTAACTACGGATGCCTTGCTTGAAGCGATTTCGTTCCATCACGGCGAAATTCACGAAGGAAACGCGATTTATTCCATCCAGTCGATGTCGAACGATTACTTGTACGTCATCGATCGGCAAGCGTTCCATACGCCGAAGACGGCGAAAGAAAAAACGGAAAGTGAAAAACTGAAAACAATCATCGACAAAAATTTGCAGAAGAAATGGGATCAATTGATCGATTTTTATCAAATGGATGAAAAAAATTACAAACTGTATCCGTTGACCGATATGATGCAATTTTACGATGATTTGGCGGCCGAAACATCAGAAATGACGAGCGACCGCGTCATCGGTCAATTGTGGGAAGGGTTGTATAAACATTACATATTGCCGGCGATTGAACTCGAGGCGGCGGATGATGAACCGATCATTTTATTGCATAACGATTTGAGCCATCTATACGTCTTATATGAATTGAACGGCGAAAAACAACAGCTCATTCAACAGATCGTTCATTAGGTTACAGGAACATGTCGCGCATCCATTGCAAATTGACGAGATAGCCGAAAAACGCCAATGACATCATTGCCAGCAAATAGATGAGGAAGGCGCCAATCTGCACGACGATTTGGCTCCGTTTCGGGACAAATACTATTGCCGATGCGATATATCCGCCGATCAAACCGCCCAAATGCGCTCCCATATCGATTTGCGGGACGATAAAGCCGAAAACCAAATTGATCATTAAGATGATGAGCAAATTCGGCCCCATCGTTTGCCGAAACAAGTCTTTATAGACCGTGCCGAAAAAAAGCAAAGCACCAAACAAACCGAACAAGGCGCCCGATGCCCCGGCAGCAATATGTTGGTTAAAGGCAAAACTGGTGATGCCGCCGCTAATGCCGGCAAGAAAATAAATGATCGTAAATCGCAGCGAACCGAAAATTCGTTCCACCACGATGCCTAAATAATACAAGGCAATCATGTTCATGATCAAATGGACGAAACCGATATGCAAGAACATGGACGTGACGATACGCCACCATTCGCCGTTGATGATTGCGGGGTTGTATTTAGCGCCAAACATGACGAGCGTTTCCGTGTTCGTGCTTCCGCCAAACCATTCCAACAAGAAAAACATGACGATGTTGATGTATAACAAAACGTAGGTGACGATCGGCCGACCGTATGAAAAAATTTGTTGCACTTGCTTGTTCCGATTGTAGATGGCATGTTGCAGTTTATATTTGTATTGCAATACGGCGCTTTCCAATTTTTCCGGTTGCGGTAGGGAAAGTTCATATTCGGTTTTTGCCTGAATTTGCTCCAATAATCTTTTCTCTTCCCTTCGCCGATTGTCCCACGTGATGTAAAACACGTTCATTTTTAATGGATAACGGCTTTTTAGCTGGATCGGCTGCTTTAAACTTTCCCAATCGTCGACCGGTTCAAGCCGGCTGATATAGACGTTATATATTTCGACATTTCGGCCTCCGATATGCCGCTCTAAATGGTGGATGCGGTTAAACAACGAAGCAATGTCGTTTTTCAAATGATTTTTCCAATCGAAGCCTTGTTGAATGAGCCGAACGATTTTCGTTTGGCGCCATTTTCGCTTCATCAGCCATAGTTCATTCTTCTGAATGTTAAAATGGAGCACTTTGAAATGTTCATGTTGAATCAAATGGTCGGCAAAATGATACAAATAAAATTGTTCCTCGAGATACATGCTACACCTCACATACTTGAAAGAGACCGTCCTCACGGATCAAATATTGGATTGGTATGTCGTGGTTTTCATGCGGAATCGATTCGACGAATTGCAATTTGCTTGCGATGGAGACCGTCCGATTTGAAAAATCGGTCAAAAAACGGTCGTAATAGCCTCCGCCAAATCCAATGCGATAGCCTTTACAATCGAAAACGATTCCCGGGACGATCAATAAATCAATTTCATTTTTATGTACAAACTTCCCCGCGTTTCTTTCCGGTTCCAATATGTTCGCATAACCATCGCTTAGCTCATCAAATGAATCGACTCGGTAAAATTCAAGTTGTTTCCGCTCCGGAACCGTTTTGGGCAGCGCCACTGTTTTTTCTTCCTGCCATGCCTTCTCGATGATCGGTCCTGTATCCCATTCTATACTTGTCGAACTTGTCATGCCAATTACGTTCGCTTCTTTCCACAAAAAACTTTGAAACAACTGCCGATACAGTTTTTCTTCAATCGCCTTTTTTTCTTTTTCCGACAAGGACGAAATTTTATGTATAATTTGTCGCCTCAAGTTGCTTTTATTTAATTTCGGCAACGCCATCACCTGCTTCATGAACAAAAATAATAAAAAAACTCCTAACCATTAGATGGCTAGAGTTTCTTTATCCTTAAATGTTTATTTTTTTGTTTCACGGTGCAACGTATGTCTGCGCAAACGCGGTGAATATTTCATCAATTCGATTCGTTCCGGGTTGTTACGCGGGTTTTTAGTCGTGATGTAATTGCGGTCTCCTGTTTCTGTGCATTCCAAAATGATGTTCACTCGCATGTTCATACCTCCACTCAAGACGATTTGTTACAACCATAATCATATCAAAGCCATCTCCGAATAGCAATTTATTTATACTTTAACATTAAATTATATTCCGATATAATATAGTTTAGACTGGGGGGGAAAGAAATGTTTTATATTTTTTTGACGATCATTTTAATCGCCATCGGTTTGTTTATCGCGAGCTTCTTCATGAACGACCGCATCAAAGAAATCGAAGACCAGTTGGAACAATTTTCGATCTCGACGATGCAAGATACGTATCAAATCAAAAAGAAATTGAAAGTGTTGGAAGAAGAGTTATTGACGAACGAACCGATTGTCGTGAAAAAAGAAGCCGAACGCGAACATGTCGACGATTTGGAAAATCAACCGCTGTTGGTGCAAAAAATACATCATTTGCACGAACAAGGGTTTTCCGTCGATGATATTGCGAAAGAAACAAATTTATCGAATCATGATGTGAACATGATTTTAAAACATCAACTGTAGTAAGGAGAAGAGTATAAGCAATGAAGATCACCGTCCGAGCTTTTTCACTCGGTTTATTGACCGCATCCGTCATCTTGTTCATCATGTATTTCATCACCGACGATTCAAGCCAAGCTGTCGAGGAACTAACCGTGGAACAATTGGCCGAAGCGCTTGAAGAAAAAGGCTACCGCACGATCACGGAAGACGAATACATTTCATTTTCCGTCTATCAGGATGAAAAGAAAATAGCGGAAAAAGAGAGCGAAAAAAACAACAAGCAAACAGACAAAACTGATACAAACGACAAAAAGGTAAACGAAGATGCGGGCAATAAAGAGGAAAAAGAAAAAGAGGAAGAAAACGAAAAGGAACAGCCTAAAGAAATTAAAGTGAAAGTCGAATCTGGGTTCGTTTCAAAAGACATCGCTGAAATATTAAAAGACGAAGGCATCATCGATGAGACGTCGAAATTCGTTAAGTATATGGAAGACAATGGGTACAGCCCTTACATCCAAATCGGTACGTTTACGGTTCATAGTGAAATGTCTTTAAAAGAATTGGCTGAGACGTTTACTACATATCCTGGAAATTAAAATGCTATGTCCCCTGTCACTTAGACAGAAAAAAATAAAAAAACGACGGCTTTAGCACTTCTTAAAGAAGGCTAAAGCCGTTTTTATTTTCAGGATGAAACGTACATGAACATATATGGAAATTCGCGCGTTAAACCGTTCTTTTTTCTGTACGGGATTAAAAGTTGCTTGTTCTGAAAAAATCGTGCAACTTCGTTTTCATTTACGCTTCCGTTTCCTCTTCTTCCTCTTTTCCGTCAAATTGTTCAAAATAGGCGTCCATGATTTGTGTTCCGATATGATGGTTGATTTGGTACTGTCCACGCACGTCGCCTAGATTTGGCACGATGATCGCAAAAGCGACTTCTGGATCGTCAAATGGCGCGTAACCGACCAACGCTAAATTTTGCGTATCGGCCACTTTTCGATATTTTCCGTTTGCATCGGGCAAATACACTTCGTTTTCCGCCGTTCCCGTTTTTCCAGCCGGTTTGTAGCTTTTCCCTTTCCAATAGTTGTATCCTGTCCCGCCCGGTTCATTGAACACTTTCCAAAATCCTGTTTGCACCCGTTTTAAATAACTCGGGTCCACATCGATTTTATTCAACACTTTCGGATGGTTCACTTTGTAAATCGGGCCGAGTTCATCATCGACGGACGGATAACGGATTTCTTTGACGAGATACGGTTTTACGCGATAGCCGCCGTTGGCGATGGTCGATACGTATTGCGCAAGTTGAATCGTCGTGTACGTGTCATATTGTCCGATGCCAAGGTCCATCAAATTACCAGGATATTTTGCATCGCCGACGAAACCGGTCGATTCATACGTGAAATCGACGCCCGTTTTTACCCCTAAACCGAATTGGTGGAAATAGTTGCGCATTTTTTGCGCGCCTTCCGGATTGTATTTCGCGCCGGAGTTGTCCGGGAACGGATGGCGGAATTCTCCGCCGAAACGCAATCCGATGTAGAACATGTAAACGTTTGAAGAACGTTTCAACGCCTCGATATCGTTAACCGGGCCTAGCCTTGCATACGATGCTTTTGTCGGCGTTTGGGCGATTTTAATCGGCCGGTCGATGAAAACTTGCCCCGGTTGAATGAGTCCGGATTGGAGTCCAGCGAGCACCGTCGCACCTTTTACAGTGGACCCCGGCCGGTGCGCATCGTAAAACACTTTGTGCGGCGCAAGTTCGTATTCATTTTTTTCTCTATTGTAATGCACGGCGCTAAGCGCCAAAATTTCGCCCGTTTTCGGGTTCATCACGACCGCCAACGCGTCTTCCAAATAACGGTTTGGACCCGGCAATTGCGAACGCGCTTTTTTCAACTCATTCATGACGATTTCATCAACTTTTTTCTGATAATCGATGTCAATCGTAAGTACTAAATCTTTCCCCCGCTCCCCTTCGACGATGACTTCCGAATCGATCACTTTGCCTTCTTTCGTCGTCGTGTACAAAATTTGTTCCTTTCTGCCGCGGAGGACATCTTCGTATGCTTGTTCCAATCCGCTTTTGCCGACACGGTCATTGCGGTTGTAGCCGCGCGTCAAATAATAATCTTCCTCTTCCGCCGGAATCCCTTGTTCTTGCGTCGTAATCGAACCTAAAATGGATTTCAACGTATCGCCGTGTATATATTCGCGTTCCCAATCGGTCGTCGCGTTGATTCCGGGGAGTTCGGACAAATGTTCGGCGATGCGCGCATATTCTTCGATGGAAATATTGTCATTTTTGATGATTTCCGGAGTCAACGCGTACGCTTTGTCGAGTTCGCGTTTGATGGCGATGACTTTCAGTTCCTCTTCCGTCAACGCTTCGATCTCTTCATCCGTGATTTTTTCCAACGCCAATTTGTATTGTTCGACGTCATTTAACGCTTCTTTTTCCGCATCTGTGAGCCGTCCGTGAATTTCCTCTTTGTTTTTCAAATAAATGTACTCTTGTTTGTTCCGTTTTGTCAGACGTTTGATCATCGATTCATCAACGGACAAAAACGGGAGCAGCTGCTCGGCCAATTCCAATTTGTCGTCGTGTTGGACTCGTTTTGGAGGAGTGTAGCTGATGGCATACAACGGCTTGTTGTCCACTAAAATTTTTCCGTTGCGGTCGTAAATTTTCCCGCGTGGCACCGGTTTTTTGGATATGTCTTGAATCGTGCGGTCGATTTCTTCCTGGAAGCTTTGGCCATGCAAAATTTGCACGATACCGAGTTGGATGATCAAAACGGCAAACATGATGAACACGATGAAAAATAAAATGTTCAGCCGCAGCGGAATTTTAATTTCTTCTTCTTTTTTCTTCGCCACAGATGTCCCCTCCAATATGACGATTTACGATTAACGATTCGCTCCCCTTACCGATTGAATCGGCGCTACAAAAACGTATATCATCAAATACGCCAAACTGAGGATCGCCAACACGATCGGTATCGGATCGATGATGTTGATGAAATGGATCACCATGATAAAAATCGTAATGGAAAGGATGCTTCCCATATTCGAAAACAATTCCAACATGACGATATATTCGATGCGCAAGTTTTTCGCATCATAACCTTTACCAATTATATCATAAGTCAACGATTGAAACGGAACAATAATAATTGGAAAACCGATTCCGACAATGAGCGCATACAAGAGCAGGCGTGAAAAAGATATATCGGTCAGGAGGATCCAAATCGCAAATGAAATGATGCTGGCGCCGATAAAAATGAACGTTTTTCTGTCCTTGTCTTTCAACCATTTCAACAACAAGATGAAGACAACCAAGGAACTGCCGTTCAGTAACAAATTGAACATGCCCAATGAAAATTCATCGCGCGTTGCAAGGAAAATCCAAATCGAAATGACAAATAGAAAGACACCGTCACGGACGCCGCGGAAAAAATTGGCGATTAAAATTTGCCGCCAATCACGGTTGCGGAAAATTTCGAGTGCGACAGCCGGCAAATTGTAGATTCCATCTGTTTCTCTTTTTTGCAAAAAAAAGCTGATTACGACAGCCAACAAAAAAAGACTGAAGGAAATCGAAAAAATCGTCATATAACCGGCATGCGTTTCCATACGCGAGATGATCGTCCCGGCAAGAAGCGGACCAATCATGCCGCTTGTCGATTGAAGGCTTCCGAAAAGGCCATTGAAAAAGACCCGGTTGAACGGTTCGGTAATTTCAAACGTCAACACGTTGAACGCCAACCAATAAAAACCGTAGCCGATCCCGATTAAGATCCCAAGCAAAACGTTAAAGACGGAAGCTTTTTCTTGTAAAATAAGCACGGTCAAAAAGAATAAGGACAAAAATGTAACACCCAACCGCAAAACGATGATGCGGTCGATTTTTTTGACAATTTTGCCAGCGACGATGAAAGTGATCGTTTTTGCGATGTATATGGCAAGTTGGTAAACCGCGATGACGAAATAATCTTCTGTCTGGCGCCATAAATATATATTGACGAATGTATTCGACAAAAATAAGCCGATTGAATATAACCAACCGATGAGTAGCAGTAAATATAAATCTTTTCCGTGTTCTTCGATGTTTAAATATTTCAGCATAAGATTGACCATATCTCAATTGCTCCTTGTGACTAGTTTGAACGAGAACAATTGAGATATGTATCCATCAAAAGAAAAACACGAGAATGAATTCTCGTGTTTATTTTTTCGCTGCTTGGTAATTTTTCTCCACTTGATCCCAGTTGACGACATTCCAGAAGTTTGACACGTATTCTGGACGTCTGTTTTGATATTTTAAGTAATAAGCGTGCTCCCATACGTCGATGCCTAAAATCGGTTTATCGCCGTTCATGATCGGGTTGTCTTGGTTTGGTGTGCTGTACACTTCAAGTTCGCCGTTTTTGTTAACGACGAGCCATGCCCATCCAGATCCAAAGCGAGTGATCGCCGCTTGTTCGAATTTTTCTTTAAAAGCATCAAAGCTGCCAAATGCTTTGTTGATCTCGTCCGCAAGCTCCCCTTTCGGTTCGCCGCCGCCATTTGGTGAAAGCATTTCCCAGAAGAGGCTATGGTTGTAGTGACCGCCACCGTTGTTGCGGACTGCTGTGCGGATGTCCTCAGGCACCGCATCCAAATCGCTTAACAATTCTTCTAATGATTTATTTTGCAAATCTGCATGTCCTTCCAATGCAGCATTTAAATTCGTCACGTAAGTATTGTGGTGCTTCGTGTGGTGAATATTCATCGTTTCTTTGTCGATGGACGGCTCCAAAGCGTCATAAGCGTATGGTAAATCAGGTAATTCAAATTTTGCCATACTGATCCTCTCCTTAATTTAAATATTTATATACCTAAAGATTAACAAAGCTTTCCACTTCGTGCAAATGTTTCGCATTTTTGACACAATTACATCTCAAAACGTATTGAAAAACAAGAAAAACCAAGTTATAATACTTGGTTTTTCCTTAGTATGGCTCGGGACGGAATCGAACCGCCGACACAAGGATTTTCAGTCCTTTGCTCTACCGACTG
>JAAYTF010000091.1 GCA_012518125.1 Bacilli bacterium
ATGTAGGTAGGTCATCTTGATCTGCCTCCAGGTATTTGTTTTTGTGGTTAAAAACATGGTACCTTAAAGGCGATCAGATGGCCTATTCTTTTTGCACAATTATATGGACTTTATCAAAATCTATAAATATATTTAGAGAAATTTAACAATTATTAAAATAACTATGATCAAAAAAATTAAAATGAGAGTACCTTTCCATGTAAAAGAACCTACTAAATCAGCAAGATTACTTCCGTGAATACTACTAAATGGTCTTTTTAACTCTTCCTGTCTCATTTTCTCTCTTTGATATTCGGGACGATTTTTATCATTACTACCTATTTTTATCACTCCTTATTTTGATAATTTGCATAACTAGTATTTATAATTATATAGCTCCTCTATTAATCTTTCGTCTTAATAAAACACATCGTAGCGATCCCAAAGTTGCTCGTAGCTTTGCAGGCGCTTTTCCGTCACCTTCCGCTGTTTGTTGCCGACAAATGCGATGAGGGCGTTGATCACGCTGAGAGGGGCGACGAATGAATCGATGAATGAGTTCATATCGCTCGATGCAAACAGGGCGATGTTGGCATACGCAGTGATCGGCGAGGAAAGGTTGTCCGTCAAGGCGATGATTTTGGCGCCCCTTTCTTGGGCATAGGAAACGACATCGAGCGTACTTTTTGTGTAACGTGCATAACTGATGCCGATGACGACATCGTCTTTGTTTACGTCGTGTATGTTGTCAAACGCGGATTCGGTCGAATAAATGTGTTGGCTTTTGCCGAGGATGATGTTGAAATAGTACTGCAAAAATGTACCGAGAGAAAAGGCGCTTCGATTGGCGATGATGTAGATGCGTTTCGCCTTCAATATATATTCAGCCGCCTGCTCGAAATCTTCGATGTTCAATTGTTCCATCGTTTTTTTGATGTTATTGATGTCCCCATTGAAGTGGTCATAAATCACTTTTTCCGTTTCGGTGAATTCGGACGGGCTCATGGCGAGCCGCTCGACGGTGTTGAGCCGTTTTTCAATCGTCCGCGCCAACTCTTTTTGCATGTCATTGTATCCGGAAAAACCGAGGAATGTCGCGAACCGGACGACCGTCGCTTCGCTGACGCCGGTCAGTTCGGCCAGTTTCGCACCTGTCAAAAAGGGGATCGAATGAGGGTTTTCCAGAATGAAATCGGCGATTTTATGTTGTGATTTGCTCATTTCGCTACGTTTTTCATTGATCAATTTGTAAATCGCCCGCTGTTTCATACCGACTCTCCTTTCACGATCGTATCAAGCCAATTTAAAATGTCTTCATACACTTCCTCTTTGTTGATTTCGTTCAACATTTCATGTCTGCCGCCTTCGTACAGTTTGATGGAAACTTTCGTACATCCGAGTTCGAGCAGTTGTTCATAAACGGATTGGACGCCTTTACCGTAATCGCCGACCGGATCTTCGTTGCCGCTGAAAATGAAGATGGGCAGATCTTTCGGCGTTTTTTCCGCCTCATTTTGCTCATGAATGTTAAGCAAACCTTCCAACAAATCGACGTAAAAACTCGTTTTGCAAACAAATCCGCAATTTTCATCCGCGATGTAAGCATCCACCGCATTTTCATCTCTTGTCAAAAAGTCGAATTTCGTTCGGACCGGAGAAATGCGTTTGTTGTAGCTGCCGAAAATCAACTTGTCCATGAGCGGACTTTCTTTTTTCGGCCCTTTCAGCTTTTTTTGCATTTTGGCAACCGCAAGCCCGATTTTCCCCAAAAGCTTCGGGTCTCCTCCTGTACCGGAAATGAGCACCCCTTTAAGGTCGGGGTCAAATTTTTGTATGTACCGCCTCGTCAAAAAGGAGCCGAAACTATGGCCGAGCAGAAATATGGGAAGATTCGGATGTTCGTTCCGGATATGTTCGGAAAGTTTCCGCAAGTCATCTGTCGCCAGTTCAAAACCATCTTCATCCGCCAAATAGCCTTTTTCACTTTCATTTTTGTACGTCCTTCCGTGGCCCCGGTGATCGTTGGCGTAAACGATGTAACCATGCGCTGTCAAAAAAGCGGCGAAAGGTTCGTAGCGGAGCGCATGTTCAGCCATGCCGTGCGCGATTTGCACGACCCCTTTTATGTCATCGGCCTCTTTTTCCCATTTGTACGCTTGAATTTCCTTTCCGTCCGTTGCGCGGAAGGTGAAATCCGTCCTTTTCATCGGCAATACACTCCCAACTAAACCGTTGAATCGTTCACGGCATGCATCCGTTTGTACATTCATTTTAACATATACGAATATGCAAAACATACCGATTTATGCATGGATTTGCCCGGAAGAAAAACGTATGACCCGCATCTTTGCGCCGAAACAGGTGGCGCGGCGGGACGTTTTTTCCATTTTTCAAATTTCTTGTGCAAAACACTTTATATTTATGCATATTATATGTATAATTATGAAGTATAAATTCGAGTGGTGTAAATGTGAACAAATTATAATTATACCCTTGATTTTATTTTTATTCATATTTATAATGTAATGTATTATCGTTCGGGAGTGGATGATGAATGAAAGTCGCAATCGTGGGGGCAACGGGGTACGGAGGTTTGGAACTAGTACGTATGTTAAAAAACCATCCGCACGTTTCCATTCACTCTATACATGCATCCAGTCAGTTTGGCGAACCATTGACAAATACGTATCCGCATATGGAAAAGTTTATGAATATGCAATTGGAACCTGTGAATGTCGAAAAATTGGCTGAGGAAGTAGATTTGGTGTTTACGGCGACACCTTCTGGAGTGGCGCGCGAGCTTGCACCACAATTTATTGAAAAAGGTGTGAAAGTGATCGACCTCTCCGGAGATTTTCGTATAAAAGACCAAGAAGCTTACCGTCAGTGGTACGGTTTGGAGCCATCGGACAAACGCTTGCTTGAAGAAGCTGTGTACGGACTTTCGGAATGGCTCGACGTTGAACATCTTAACGACAAAAAATTGATCGCCAATCCAGGATGTTTTCCGACCGGCGTTTTGCTCGGGTTGATCCCATTGGTGAAAGAGAACATCGTCGATGAACAATCGATCATCGTCGATGCGAAAACCGGTGTCAGTGGTGCAGGGAAAGGTCTTTCACCTGCTGTCCATTTTTCCGAGACGAATGAAAACTTTAAAATTTACAAAGTGAATCGGCACCAGCATACGCCGGAAATTGAACAAGGTTTGCGCATGTTCAATGAACATGTTGAAGCAATCACGTTTTCAACGCATCTCGCTCCGATGACTCGGGGCATCATGGCGACGATTTACGCCAACGCAAAAGTGGCGGTGAATCAAAAACAATTGATTGCGTTGTTCAAGGAAGCTTACGAAGGCGACTTCTTCGTCAGAGTCCGCGATGAAGGGGATTTTCCGGCGACGAAAGAAGTGTACGGTTCGAACTTTTGCGACATCGGCGTGGCATACGATGACAGGACCGGACGGATCACCGTCGTCACCGTTATCGACAATTTAGTGAAAGGCGCCTCAGGTCAAGCGGTGCAAAACATGAATAAATGGCTAGGCTTTGACGAAAAAGCGGGCATTGATTTTATGCCAGTTTATCCATAATTAATCTACGGACAAAGGAGATTCATGATGGCAGAGGAATTTTCGACCGAGTTAAAAAACGGCAACATTTTGACGCCAAAAGGCTTCAAAGCCGGCGGCATCCATTCGGGAGTAAAAAGGAAACGAAACGATTTGGGCATCATTTATTGTGAAAAACCGGCAATCGCGGCGGCTGTTTATACGTTGAACAAAGTGGTCGCTGCACCGATTACGGTGACGAAAGCGACCTTGAAAGAAGCGAAAAAAGTTCAGGCGGTCGTCGTCAACAGCGGAAACGCAAATGCTTGCACGGGGGAACAAGGCATACTGGACGCCAAAGCGATGCAAAAATTGACGGCGGAAACGTTCCGCATACAAGAGGAGCATGTCGCTGTCGCATCGACAGGGGTGATCGGCGAATTGATGCCGATGGATAAAATCGCGGCACATATCCCGCAAATTGATGTCGGTGAAACGGAAGCACATGCAAAAGCGTTTGGCGAAGCGATTTTGACGACCGATACATTCGCCAAATCGGCAAGTTTCCAAACGACGATCGATGGAAAGACGGTCACGGTCGCAGGTGCGGCGAAAGGTTCGGGGATGATTGAACCGAACATGGGGACGATGCTCGCCTTTATTACGACCGATGCCGTCATTGATCAAGCGGCGCTCGATGCGCTCTTGCGCAGTGTCGTCGACCGCACGTTCAACAACATCACGGTCGATGGCGATACGTCGACGAACGACATGGTTTTGGTGATGGCGAGCGGATTTGCGGGAAACGAAACGTTGACGGATGAACATCCGGAATGGCACAAGTTCGCCGATGCTTTCCAACAGACATGCGAAGTGTTGGCTAAACAGATCGCGCGTGACGGCGAAGGTGCGACGAAACTGATTGAAGTCGAAGTTGCGGGCGCGAAAACGGATGAAGAAGCGCGTAAAATCGCCAAAGCGATCGTCGGTTCATCTTTGGTCAAAACGGCCGTCTACGGCGCTGATGCGAACTGGGGAAGAATCATTGCCGCGGTCGGTTACAGCGGTGCGGATGTGAATCCGGATACGATCGATTTGGCGCTTGGACCGATTCAGTTGTTGAAAGAAAGTAAACCGCTCAAATTTTCGGAAGAAGAAGCGACGGAATATTTGAAAAACGACACCGTTCATATATATGTCCATTTGCATTTGGGCGATGGAAAAGCAAAAGCATGGGGCTGCGATTTGACGTACGATTACGTGAAAATCAATGCGAGCTATCGGACGTGAGGGGAGAATCGTTTTGGATAAGGTGATTGTGTTTAAATGCGGCGGCAGCGCCTTGGATGATTTATCGACGAGTTTTTTTGAAAATATACAATTCTTGCAAGCTGCCGGCCTTCAACCGGTG
This sequence comes from Bacilli bacterium, assembly GCA_012518125.1. Lineage (GTDB taxonomy): Bacteria > Bacillota > Bacilli > Bacillales > Amphibacillaceae > Pseudogracilibacillus. The sequence goes on from JAAYTF010000091.1 coordinate 4,944, forward strand.
ATTGTGCACGGTGGCGGACCGGCGATACAACATATGTTGGACCGTTTGGACATTGCATCGGAGTTCGTCGATGGGTTGCGCAAGACGACCCCGGAAATGATGGAAATCGTCGAGATGGTTTTGGTCGGCCACGTGAATCCGGCGTTGACGCGCAAAATGAACCAGCTCGGATTGAATGCGTTAGGCGTTTCCGGCACGGATTTGCATTTGCTTGAGGCAAAACCGATCGATTTGGACAAATACGGTTTGGTCGGTGAAATCGTGAACGTCAATACAAAGTGGCTGAAACAATTGTTCCAGTCGGGCGTCGTCCCGGTCATTTCACCGATCGGCATCGGAAAAGACAATCAAATTTACAACATCAACGCGGACACTGCCGCAGGGGCGATTGCATCCGCACTCGGTGCGGAACAGCTCGTCTTCGTCACCGATGTGCCGGGAATTTTAAAAGACGGCAAGCTACTTGAAGTTGTGACGACGTCGGAAGTGGAGAAATTGATCGAAGACGGGACGATTTACGGCGGCATGATTCCGAAAGTGAAAGCCGCGTTGCATGGCATTTACGGAAACGTGAAACAAGTGATGATCGTAAACGGGAAAGATTCCGAGTTGAAAGACCAAACGACGTTGAAAGGCACAACGATCAAAGTCGATTCGACGGTTCACGTATAAAAAAGTTATGGGAGCTGTGAAGCAATGTCTTTATTTCCGACATACAATCGTTTTGACGTTAAAGTGAAGACGGCTCAAGGGACAAAAGTCGTCGATGTGGATGGGAAGACATATTTGGATTTCGGTTCGGGAATCGGCGTGTGCAATTTAGGCCACCGTCATCCCGCTGTGCAAGAAGCGGTGGAAAAACAATTGAACGCTTATTGGCACGTCTCCAACCTGTACGAACAACCGATCCAACAAGAGGTCGCTTCGCTCATCGTTAATAACAGCGTTGGAGATTATGTGTTTTTTGCCAACAGCGGAGCGGAAGCGAACGAAGCGGCGATCAAATTGGCGCGAAAATATACAGGCAAAAATAAAATCATCACGTTCAAACAATCGTTCCACGGCCGGACATTTGCGACGATGTCCGCGACAGGCCAAGAAAAAATCCAAAAAGGTTTCGGCAAAATGCTTGAAAAATTCGAGTATGCGACGTTCAACGACATCGACTCCGTAAAAAACCTCATGGATGAGGAGACGGCAGCTGTCATGTTGGAAGTCGTGCAAGGCGAAGGCGGCGTTTATCCTGCGGAACCTTCATTCATGACGGATTTGGCCCAACTTTGCCAAGAAAGCGGCGTGCTGCTCATCATCGATGAAATTCAAACGGGAATCGGCAGGACCGGAAAACGGTTCGGCTATGAACATTATGGCGTCGAACCGGACATTTTCACACTGGCCAAAGGGTTGGGCAACGGCTTGCCAATCGGGGCGATGGTCGCAAAAGAAGCATTGAAAGACGCCTTCGGGCCGGGGGCGCACGGTTCGACTTTCGGCGGCAACCCGCTAGCGATGGCTGCTGCCAAAGCCGTGTTGGAGACGATGTTCAACGATGAGTTTTTCAATAAACTGGAACTGAAAATCCAGTATATGAGCGACCGTTTAGAAGCGACGATCAAACCGTTATCGTCAGTGAAAGACATCCGCCAAAAAGGGATGATGATCGGCATCGAATGCAGCCGGCCGGCGATTGAAATCGTGAAGGAACTCATCGAATTAGGTTTGTTGACGTTGGTGGCGGGTGACAATGTGTTGCGGTTGTTGCCGCCGCTTACGGTGACAGAAGCGGAAATTGAACACGCATTGCAAAAAATCAAGCACGTCCTTGAAAAGTAGTGTATCAGCGTTTTTGGGATGAAAGAAGGAGGCAACAAGATGCCCAAATTGGAACAAATAAAGAAAGTGCTCGTCATCGGCTCGGGTCCGATCGTCATTGGGCAGGCGGCCGAATTTGATTATTCAGGCACACAAGCATGTTTGACGTTGAAAGAAGCCGGTTGCCAAGTCGTTCTGATCAACAACAACCCTGCCACGATCATGACCGATGGGCACGTCGCCGATAAAGTTTATTTTGAACCTTTGACCGTTCACAACATCGAACAGATCATCCAAAAAGAAAAACCGGACGGAATTTTGGCGACGGTGAGCGGTCAAACCGGCTTGAACTTGATTTTCAGGCTTGATGAAGCGGGCATTTTGGAAAAGTACAATGTCGAAGTGCTCGGCACGCCGATTGAATCGATTAAGAAAGGAGAAGACCGCGAACTGTTCCGCGACACGATGCAATCGTTGGCGGAACCGATCGCGGAAAACACGATCGTCAGCAAAGTGGAAGATGCGGTTACGTTTGCGAACGAAGTCGGCTATCCGATCATCGTCCGCCCCGCTTATACGTTGGGCGGTTCCGGCGGCGGCATAGCCGAAAACGAAGAGGAACTCGTCAAGTTCGTCCAACGGGGGTTGCGAACCAGTCCAATCGAACAATGTCTGATCGAAAGAAGCATCGCGGGATGGAAAGAAATTGAATTTGAAGTCATCCGCGACAAAAAAGGCAACAAAGTCGTCGTATGTCATATGGAAAATATTGATCCGGTCGGCATTCATACGGGCGACTCAATTGTCGTCGCACCGATCCAAACGTTGACGGATGATGAAATCGCGAAATTGAAAACCGCTTCGCTCAACATCGTCGAAGCGCTCGGGATCGTCGGCGCTTGCAACGTACAATTGGCATACAACGAAGCGACCGAAGAATACATCGTGATCGAAGTGAATCCGCGCGTCAGCCGCTCCAGTGCGCTTGCATCCAAAGCGACCGGCTATCCGATCGCCAAAATCGCCACGAAGTTGAGTTTGGGCATGACGCTGGATGAACTTGAGTTTCCAAAGATGAACGAGACGCTTGCGACGTATGAACCGAAGTTGGATTATATCGTCGTGAAGTTTCCTAGCTGGCCGTTCAACAAATTGAAAGAAGCCGACCGCAAACTTGGCACGCAAATGAAGGCGACCGGCGAAGCGATGGCAATTGCCAAAACGTTAAAAGCCGCGTTGCAAAAAGCGGTCCGTTCATTGGAATTGAATCTTGACGGCTTGGTGTTGACCGAACTTGCCTCTTGGACGAACGAACAGTTGGAAGACTTGTTGCTTTACCCTGACGACCGACGTTTTTTTGCCATTTTGGAATTGCTCCGCCGCGGCGTTTCGGTCGCTTCCATATATGAAAAAACGAAAATCGACCTTTATTTTTTAACGGAAATGAAAGAATTGACCGAGTTGGAGCAAAAGGTGAAAACGACTTGGACATTTGAAAGCATCACTTCAGAGCAGCTTTTGACGTTGAAACAAGCCGGTTTCACCAATGGTTGGTTAGCACAGCAATGGGGTTGCACGAAAGAAGCATTGCGAGAAAAACTGAACGAGTTTGCAATCAAACCGGCATACGGCAAAGTGACGGCCTATTCGAGCGATCCGAACAAAGAAGCTTATTATTATTTTACGGTTTGGCAAAAAGGGAAGTACACTCCGGTGCCGAAAGTGAAAAGGAAAGTGTTGATGGTCGGCTCCGGCCCGATCCAAATCGGCCAAGGGATCGAATTCGATTATTGTTCCGTCCACGGCGTCTTGGCGCTGCAAAAACAACAGTATGAAACGGTGCTCATCAACAACAACCCGGCAACCGTAAGCACGGATTATGAATTGGCCGACCGTTTGGTCGTCGAGCCGATCACGTCAGAAGACGTTTTGCTCGTCATGGAACTCGAAGGCGTCGAGCAAGTGATCGTGCAATTCGGCGGCCAGACGTCGCTCAATTTGGTGAAAGATTTGGAAGAAGCGGGTGTGAAGTTTTTCGGCACGACGATGGATACGATCGATCGCTTGGAAGACCGCGACCGATTTTATCAATATTTACAAAGCATCGATGTACCGCACATCCCCGGCTTGATAGCCGAAACGAAAGAAGAAGTGATGCAGCATGTCCGTTCGCTCGGTTTTCCGATTTTGCTCCGTCCGTCTTACGTCATCGGCGGAAAAGGGATGGAAATTTTTTATGACGAAGCGAGCTTGAAGACGTTCATCGACGAAAAAACGGACGAAAGATCATATCCATTACTTGTCGACGCATATTTCCCGGGAAAAGAAGTCGAAGTCGATGTCGTGACGGACGGCGAACACATCTTTATACCTGCCATCTTTGAACATATCGAAAAAGCTGGCGTCCATTCCGGCGACAGCATGGCGGTGACGCCGCCGATTTCGCTGACAAAAGAGCAAAAGGAAAAAGTCGTGTCATACGCCGAACGGATTGCAAAAGGATTGAATTTCAAAGGCATTTTCAATATCCAATACGTTTTGTACGATGATACGTTGTACGTTTTGGAAGTCAATCCTCGTGCATCGCGGACGGTGCCGATCGTAAGCAAAGTGACTGGAGTCAATATGATCGAAATTGCGACGCGTACGCTTTTAGGCGAACCGCTTGCGGCTATTTGTGGCAATCGGAAGCTGCTTCGGGACAATGATTTTTACACGGTGAAGGCGCCGGTGTTTTCGACGAACAAACTGCCTGGCGTCGATCCGCATTTAGTACCGGAAATGAAATCGACAGGTGAAGTGATCGCCCTCCATGATGATTTAGCTGCAAGTTTGCAAAAAGCATTCATTTGGAATGAATCGCTGGCCAGATCGTTCCAAAAGAACGGAAAAGAATTATTGGTGCTGAGCGACAGTAACCATTTGAAAATAAGCGAAGAGGAACTTGAGATGCTCGGCATGACGGTGAAGACGTTTGCTCCGTCTGTCGGTTTCAATGAAATTGAAGCGTGGATGAAATCGGAAGCTGCATTTGCCATCTTTCAGCCAAATGCCGACGGCGATAAACGTATCCGCGAACGGGCGCTTGATTTTGATTTGTTCGTCTTTACGAGGGAAGAAACGTTCAACGCATTTTTGCAAATGGAAAAAGGCGAACAACGTATTAAAGCAATCAATGAATTTCAACTAGCTTATGAAAAGGAAGTGGTTTTACAATGAGTCATCCCACGGCGGTTGATGAATTGAAAAATAAATTGCGAGATAAATTGTTAGGCCGGGATTTTTTGGCGATCAGCGACTTTACGGAAGAAGAATTGATGGACTTGATTTATTTCGCCATCGAACTGAAAAAAATGCAAAAAGAAGGGATCCCGCATCGTTACTTGGAAGGCAAAACGCTTGCGATGATTTTCGAAAAATCATCGACGCGGACGCGGGTATCGTTCGAGACGGGCATGTATCAATTAGGTGGAATGGCTCAGTTTTTGAACAGCAACGATTTGCAGCTCGGAAACGGCGAAACGATTGCCGATACCGCGCGTGTTTTATCGCGTTACGTCGATGCGATCATGATTCGCACATTCGGCCATGAAATCGTTGAAGAAATGGCCGAATACGCCTCCGTCCCCGTCATCAACGGCTTGACGGATTCGGCGCATCCTTGCCAAGTGTTGACGGATTTGATGACGATTTACGAGAAAAAAGGGTCGTTCGACAATTTGAAATTCGCTTACATCGGCGATGGCAACAACATGTCCAATTCGCTGCTCATGGGTTGCGCCATCATGGGGATCGATTGCTACGTTGCCAGCCCAAAAGGTTACGAAGTGAATGAACGGGTGATAAGCGAGGCGATGGAGCGGGCGAAAGCGTCCGGTTCCATTGTAAAACAATTGAACGATCCGTTTGAAGCGGCAAAGGATGCCGATATCATATATACTGACGTTTGGGCGAGCATGGGCTTTGAAGACGAGATGGAAGTGCGCCAAAAAGCGTTTCAAAATTACCAAGTGAATGAGGAACTCGTGAAAGTCGCCAAGCCGGATTACGTGTTCATGCATTGTTTGCCGGCGCGACGCAACGAGGAAGTGACGGACGGCGTGATCGACAGCGAAAATTCCGTTGTTTTTGACCAGGCGGAAAACCGCCTCCATGCTCAAAAAGCGGTGTTGGTTTCAATTGTTGAATAAACTTGTTTTTTGGCCTCCATTTAGCTTCCGTACGATGCTAAATGGAGGTATTTTTATGTGCAACAAATCCATGCGAGAAAAAGCGAATCGTGTAAAGGTTAAATAGGAACATCTTGATACAACTTGGAGGATTTAGACAGACAAAATTTCGGCAAAAAACAGATCAAAATGACGGGGAAAGCCTACGAGCTTTAAAAAAATCGCGCGTTAGAAATAAAAAAATGGAAACGGCTTCATATCAAGGATTATATCGAAACATGCTAATAGATTTTTAGATGACATGAAAAAACGAAGCTCAACTAGAACTTCGTTTTTTATTCATCAATTTTTACGATCCAGTTGAATGGATCTTCAATTTTGCCGTATTGGATGCCGGTCAACGTATCATAGAGCCGTTTTGAAATCTCGCCGGTTTTTCCGTCGTTGATGACATAGTCTTTGTCTTTCCAATTAAGCACGCCAATCGGCGAAATGACGGCGGCGGTACCCGTGCCGAAAGCCTCTTCCAAACGGTCTTCTTCATGTGCTTGTGCCAATTCCTCCATCGAAATCCGTCTTTCAACGACTGGAACGCCCCAATGTTTTAACAGATGAATGACGGAGTCGCGCGTAATGCCATGGAGGATGCTTCCCGTCAACGCAGGGGTGACGACTTCGCCGTCGATTTTGAAAAAGACGTTCATGCTGCCGACTTCTTCGATATATTTCTTTTCAACCCCGTCGAGCCAAAGCACTTGCGTGTAGCCTAAAGATTCGCAAATTTCTTGCGCTTTTAAACTAGCCGCGTAGTTTCCAGCCGTTTTTGCTTCGCCTGTGCCACCGACCACTGCACGGACATATTCATTTTCAACGGCGATTTTGACCGGATTGATCCCTTCTTTATAGTAAGCTCCGACAGGCGACATGATGATCATGAACTTGTACGTGTAGGAAGGTCTCACCCCTAGATAAGGGTCGGTCGAGATGATGAAAGGACGTATGTACAAAGAAGTTCCTTCCGCTTTTGGCACCCAATCTTTTTCGATTTGCAACAGTTTTTTCAACGCCGTCAAGGCAAATGTTTCATCAATCGGCGGAATGACCATCCGTTCATTCGACTTGTTCAACCGTTCAAAGTTTTTCTGAGGCCGAAATAGTTGAATGTCCCCATTTGGCGTGCGGTAAGCTTTCAAGCCTTCAAAGACGGTTTGTCCATAATGGAAAATCATTGCAGCCGGGTCGAGTTGAATTGGTTGATAAGGTACAATTCGCGGATCATACCATCCTTTATCTCGATCATAATCCATCACGAACATATGATCCGTAAAAATGGTGCCGAAAACTAGTTCATCATCGTTCGGTTTTTCTTTCGGCTGGTTTGTCAATTCGATTCGAATATCTTGTTCCTGCATTTTTCTATCCCCTTCAATATAAAACAATTCTATAGTCTATTATAACGTAAAAGTATCGTTATAGGTATATGTTGTACTGGAATCTCGCATGTTTTACGAAAATTAACAAACCGAACGTTTAAGAAAAGCGAAAAGGAGATGAAGAAGACTTTGGAAGGATATACAATAAGGTGGAAAATATGATAAACTAAATAAAATAGAGCGCTTACATTTTGCTTCCGGATGAAAAAAATAATTGAGGGGATCTTTGATGGAAATTAAACAATCCGATGCTTTAAAGCGGTTGCCGGAACAATTTTTTTCGAAATGGAATGGCCGCATCAAACAATTGGAAGCTTCAGGATACGATGTCATCAACCTCGGGCAGGGTAGCCCTGATTTGCCGACGGATGAACGGATCACCGACGCATTGCGTCATGCTGCGCTTGATCCTGTAAACCACCAATATCCTCCATATCGTGGATTTGCGTACTTCAAAAAAGGCATCGTCCATTTTTACCGCCGGAAATTCAACATCGAATTAAACGATGAAACAGAGGTTGCGATATTGTTCGGATCGAGAATCGGCATTTTTCACGTCGTAAAAGCGCTGCTGAATCCGGGGGATTACGCTTTGCTGCCAGATCCGGGCTATCCCGACTATTTGTCGAGCATCCGCTTGGCCGATGCTCGTTTCGATGTCATGCCGCTCGCTCAAGAAAATAGGTTCCTCCCCGATTACGACAACATCCCGATAGAACAAGCAAAAAGGGCGAAATTGATGTTTATCAATTACCCGAACAATCCGACTGGGGCGGTCGCTTCACTGCCGTTTTTTGAAAAGACGGTCGACTTTGCGAAACGGAATGACATTTTCGTCGTCCATGATTTTGCTTATGAGGCAATCTGTTATGATGGGAAAAAACATCCGAGTTTCCTTGAAGCAGAAGGCGCTAAAGAAATCGGGATTGAATTGTATTCGATGTCCAAGACGTTCAATATGGCCGGATGGCGCGTCGGGTTTGCGGTCGGCAACGAAGCCGTCATCGAAATGATCAATAAGCTGCAAGATCATTTGTTTATCAGTTTGTTCGGCGGTATCCAATATGCGGCAACGGAGGCGTTGTTAGGCAGCCAACCGTTTGTCGACAGGCTCGTTAAAACGTATGAACAGAGGAGAAATACGTTCATCAATCATCTCCAGAAAATCGGTTGGAACGTCGATCCGCCGCAAGGCACCTTTTTCGCCTGGTTGAAAGTGCCCGACGGATACTCTTCGGAACAGTTCACGAATATGTTGCTTGAGAAAGCGCATGTCGCGGTTGCAAGTGGCGACTGGTTCGGCGAACATGGGGAAGGGTACATCCGCGTCGGTTTGCTCGCCCCTGAAGAGCGGTTGGTGGAAGCGGTTCATCGCATCGCCAAATTGAACTTGTTCAACAAATGAACGAGGGAACATTCCCGCTTTTTGCGTCCGGTTAAAAGCGGGAATTCATTCATAAGGATTGACATGGACGAGGACATGTTCCACTTCTTCATATTTGTCGACCAAAGTTTTTTTTGTCATGCGGGCGATATCGTGGCCTTCTTTTACCGTGATATCCGGATCGACGCTGATTTTCAAGTCGATGACGACGTAGCTGCCATGCGTCCGGGCGAGAAGTTCATCGACGCGTTTGACGCCAGCAATCGCTTCGACGGTTTGGACATATTTTTCCGCTTCTTGTTCCGGCAGGACTTGTTCCAAAACGACGTTGGCCGAAGATTTGATCAAATCATACCCAACTTTGATGACGATGATCGAAACGAAAATGCCGCCGATTGCGTCGCCATAAATGAGAAAGTCAATGTTGAATTTCTCACCGAGGATGGCAAGCCCGACGCCGGCGAGCGCGGTGATGGAGGAGAGCGAATCGGAACGGTGATGCCAAGCATCGGCGATTAAAGCGGGACTGTTATGTTTTTTTCCGATGTAATACTTGTAATAAAACAATATCTCCTTTAATAAAATCGAGGCGATCAAAATATATAGAGCCAACGCAGTCGGAGCGAACGGGGTTTCGCCAAAAAAGATTTTAACCGAGGAGATGCTGATTTCGACGCCGATGACGATAAGCAGGATTGCCACGATCATCGAAGCGATGTTTTCGGCTTTCCCGTGTCCGTAAGGATGTTCTTCATCGGGAGGTTTATTGGCGATTTTTATAGCGAACAATATGACGACGGAGCTTGCGACATCGGATGCGGAGTGAGCCGCATCGGCAAGAAGCGCGCGGCTTCCGGATATCGCCCCGCCGATCGCTTTGATGGCGGTAAGAAGGATATTAACGATGATTCCGACCCACGTGGCAATAACGACCGCTCGCTTACGCTTGTCCAATGGTTTCAATCCTTTCGTGTAAGTAACTATATTGTAACAATAATGTCGTCGCTTGGTCTAATTATTATGCCCTTTTAACTTTTTCCGACAGAAGTCTCCCATCCTCAAGGAATGTGAAGGGCGATAGCCCAATGAGTAGGTGGGAGATGAATGTCGGTTGG
>JAAYTF010000006.1 GCA_012518125.1 Bacilli bacterium
GCTGAATTAGTACATAACTTCACAATTATTTTTTGGTTACAGAGTTTTTCGAATCGTAATATTTTGTTGAATGAATTTTCACTTAATGACTTTCGCTTACGGTAGAAAACTTTTTTCAACGTTCCCCACTTATCTTCCGTCCACCTCGATTATATAAGTGAAAGCGAGGTGAAAAACGATGGCGATGAGTCATGTGTACCGCACACAATTGAAAATCGGCTTCGAAAATGGTGTAAACCCGGATACCAACGAAGTCATCGTCAAAAGAAAAACGTTCAACAACATCAAGACGGAAGCGACAGCGGATCAACTTTACGCGGTCGCGCAAGCCTTGGCAAGCTTGCAGAAATTGCCGCTTCACGAAGTTGAACGTTCCGACCATAGCGAAATTGTCGGCGATTAAAACGACAATGAAATAAGGGGGGATTTTAAGTGAAGCGCATCGAGCTGCTTTTTAAAAACGCGGAAGGAAATACGGTGACCATTTCGCTCGATGACCCGATCGAACCGGTGAATCCAGCTGCGGTAAGCCAAGCAATGGACGAAATCATCGCGCAAAATGTGTTCACCTCATCAGGCGGCGATCTGGTCATGAAACACGGTGCACGCATCGTCGAGCGAAATGTGACGGAAATCGAAATTGAAGCATGATCGAATGACAAGAGCGGGCCGGTGACTTTAGCTGGCTCGCTTTTTTATACGGAATTAGCGCAAGGAGGCGTTTTTCGTGGAGGAATGGATCACGTTCATCACCGATTTAAGTTTTCCGATCGCGATCACATTTTATCTGCTACATCGCATTGAAGGAAAACTTGATATGTTGAATGAAACGATCCGGTCTCTCCCGGAAAAAATGAAATGAATATCCGTGGAGGTCCCGAAACTTGGGGCCTCATTTTATTTAAATGAAAATGAATTTGAAGTAGTTGAGAACGATTTTTTTCGCATAATCAGAAATGTCCCTGAAAAATGTTTAAAGTTGGATTATTACAACTTATGATGAAAGATTTCGCTGATTGCCATGTTTATTCACAATATTGTCATTTTTGTTTAAGCGTTTTTACATGAATTTTACAACGTTTATTGGTATCCTTATGTAGTGAATATGTCAATCTAAAATATTTCTTATTTAAAATAAGTATTAAATTGAAAACGAGTCAACTTTTTTGGCACAACATGTTTTTAATATTTTCGTAGTTTCTTAATTTATTTGAGCATCATTTTTTTTACATATTTTAAAATCATAAAGAAGGAGATTGAGGGATGATGAAAAGCAAGTTTTCACTGTTGGCTGTCATTTCAGCGCTTGTATTGGCATTGGCGTTTGTGCCGGTCGATTCTGCATCTGCTGAAATTGCAGACGGGACTTATAAGATTCAGTACGAGGTGAAACAGTCAGGCTCAAACAACACGTCAATCGCCGATGGATATTTTTCAAAGCCGGCTACGTTGACAGTCAGCGGCGGCAAAAAGACGATTCAAATCACATTGACTGGGGCCGAAATGATCAAATCATTGAGCGTTCAAGGCACTCCAGTGACAGTGGTGAGCGACAGCGGCAGCACGCGAGTTGTCAAGTTTAATGTGAGCGGTGATTTATCACAACGCATCCCGATGAGCATGCACATCGTCGTGCCAAAATCGGATACATTTGAAGGTTACGATACGACGCATGGTGCCGATTTGGTACTTAAAGTAGACAGTATTGCTAGTGCTGGCGGCAGCGGAAGCGGAAGCGCTAGTGGCAGTGACAGCGGAAGCGGCAGCGGGGACAAAGTTGTGGACAACCCGAAAACGAGCGATGATTCTCCGATTGTGTTATATGCGATTTTATTAGCTGGCGCAGCTGGTGCATTAGTGTTGGTAAGAAAATTGCGTCCGGCTGGCAATTAATAGGGAACATTATTTTGCAGAGGAGAGAAATTTCAAATGAAAAAGGTTATCAATGTCTTTTTAGCCGTTGTCATTACACTTTTCTCCATCCCGCTTAATGGGTTAAATGTGAGTGCGGAAGGGAATATTTA
>JAAYTF010000092.1 GCA_012518125.1 Bacilli bacterium
ATTGATTAAGCTGTTTTCTACTTAATGACCGCTGTTCATCCAAATTGAATTCATCTAGTGTTTTGTGACTTGGAAAAGCAGCCCATTTTAATCTTCTTTCAAGTAGTTTTTCTTCTCTTCGTTTTTGTACATTCTTAGACTATCATTTATACCGTGGTAATTTAAGAGGCAAAAAATGAGGCTGGGAGAAAACTCAGCTAATGAATAAAAATGGAGTCCAGTTGTAAAAATTGGACTCCATTTTTATTATCATTTAAAAGATTAGTTTTGTCCCAGCCTCTAATGATCCGTTAAATTTTTTCCGCCGACTCTTGCGTCAAATAACATATGGAGCGAGTCGGCTCCGTGCGATTCAATTTGCTTTGAATGAACCGGGTCGCTGCTTCGATTTTCGTCTCGTCTATTCCCGTTTTGATGCCCAAACCGTGCAATAAATATAAAAGATCATTTGTCGAGACGTTGCCCGCCGCACCCGGCGCATACGGGCAGCCGCCCAAACCGCCGAGCGATGCATCAAATCTTGTAATCCCGTATTGCAACGACGTTAAGATGTTTGCAATCGCCATGCCTTTCGTGTTATGGAAATGCATGATGACATTTTTTCTTGGATAACGGTACAACACCGCTTCAAGCAGCTCTTCCACCTGTGAAGGCACGGCCGTGCCAATCGTATCTCCGAGCGAAATATCATCGACGCCCATTTCAAACAGTTTATCGACGACACGCAACACTTGGTCGACTTTTATTCTTCCTTCATACGGGCAATCGAACACGGTTGATACGTAGCCGGTCACTTGTTTCCCTTCTTTTTTCGCCCCTTCGATCACCGGTTTTAAGACAGGATATGTTTCCTCAATCGTTTTATTGATGTTTTTCTTATTGTGCGTTTCGCTAGCCGACATGAAAACTGCAGCTTTGTCAATTCCCGCTTCAAGCGCATTTTCCAATCCTTTTTCATTCGGCACAAGCGCAGAATATATGACGTTCGGGTTTCGTTTGATCCGTTTACCGACTTCTTTGGCGTCCTTTAAAGCCGGAACCCATTTCGGATGGACAAACGACGAATATTCGATTTCTTTAAGCCCCGTTTCCGACAACATATCGATCCATTTCACTTTATCTTCCGTTTCAACCCATTGGCTTTCATTTTGCAAACCGTCCCTCGGGCCGACTTCTTTGATTTGGACATATTCAGGCCAACGCATTTGTTGCCCCCCTTTCACCAAATTAAAGCGCTTACTTATAACGAAAATAAAAAAAGTTTCCTTCCATTCAACCTTGTTGAATTAACTATACAATAAAGATGCGCTCCATGTCAATAGATGTACGATAAATATATACGGCAATCCTAAATTTTGTGCGAATCACACTTGTATAAAAAACGCCAGGGAAATTTGTTTTCCCCGGTAGTTTCACTTCATCGGCCAAATCGTTTTTCACAAGTTGTTCACAACCATTATCCACGAATTTATCCACATGTGTATTTTTACCTACCTATATGTAGAATTTCCTAACAAAAATTCACTATATCATGATGTTCGAACACGAGTTTCCACAAGTATTCCACAGATTGTGTACAATTTTGCGAAAATGTGGACAACTTTCATGCTTGTTCTTTCTTTTTGACCGCCCCTAACTTCTCCGCACATGATGGGCAAATACATTTTGGTGGAAGCGTCTTCAAATATTCGTTCATTTTTTCGGTGAACGTATAGTACGTGCACCAGCAAGGTTTGGTTGGATCGTCGATGCCGCATGGATGACTCGCATTGCAAATGGGACATTGTTCATTCATCGTATTCACCCCTTAATTTGGAATATAAAAAAATGGAACATCCCCATCTTAACCTTATGACCATTTTAGCACATATATGTCGGTTAAGATGTGAAGATGTTCCAGCATTCACATCAATGTTATTTTTGTTCTTCCAACGTCAGCGTCGCTTCTCTCCGCTCACCGTCGCGATAGTAGACGATCGTCACTTCTTCGCCGACTTTCTTTTCTTGATACAATATCTTCCGCAAGTCCAAAATGTTTAAAATCGGTTCGCCGTCAAATTCAACGATGACATCAAGCCGCTTCAATCCGGCGCGGTCCGCAGGTGAAAACGGCTCAACGCTCCAAATGTACACGCCGCCTTCAACCGATTCAGGCAGTTTCAGCGTATTTTGCCATTCGATTTTTGGCACTTCATCCAACGAGTAAATTTCCACTCCCATATATGGCCGTGTCACTTTTCCCGTCGCTTCCAGTTCCGCAATGATCGGTTTGGCGATGTCGATCGGAATGGCAAAGCCGATTCCTTGGGCGATCGTCTGGTTGATTTTCATCGAGTTGATCCCGATCAACTGGCCTTTGATGTTGATCAACGCCCCGCCACTGTTGCCCGGGTTGATCGCCGCATCGGTTTGCAAGACTTCCGCTTGCCAATCAGGCCGTCCGTCGTTGTTGAAATCCATCGGGATCGTCCGTTGTTTGCCGCTGATGATCCCTTGTGTCACGGAACCTGCAAACATATGGCCGAGCGGGTTGCCGATGGCGATGACCGGCTCGCCGACTTTCAACGTTTCGGACGAACCTAACTCGATCGGTTCGCCGACCTTATCCGCGTCCACCCTTAGCACGGCCAAATCGGTGAACAGATCGGAGCCGATCAGTTCCGCTTCCAAATGCGTATCATCATTCAATACGATTTCCACCGCATCCGCTTGGGCGACAACGTGATGGTTCGTGACGATGTACGCATAATCGCCGTCTTTTTTGTAAATGACACCCGAGCCGGTGCCGGCTTCGTTGCCTTCGCCTTGCTGCCAGAAATTCGAACGCATTTGGATATTCGTCACACCGACGACCGACGGGGACACTTTTTCGACTATGTCCGTAATTTGCGTTGAAACGTCAAGTTGGACCGTTTCTTTTTGAATGATTTCTTCCGTCTTGTCCGATGCATCATTTGCATCTTTGCTTTTATCAACCGGGTCTTCGATTGCCACATTTTTGCCCGCCAAATTTGGATATATGACTAAAATCAACAATACTGCCACAATCAGCGCAATGACAATCGGCATCGTCCAACCGCTTTTTTTGTTCGGCGGTTGTGATGGTGGTTGTTGATTCGTATAATATCCCATCAGATCAACTCCATTCTTTATTGGAAGGATTGATGACGTTTCATATTAATTATACCATTAACTATTCTTGGATAAATTAAACAACATTTTACGAAACGTTAAATTACTTCATAAAGTGGTGTTGGTTTTTCCGGATCGGTATCGTGCAAATCCATCTCGATGCCGCGTTCGCGCAATACTTGGTCGACGGACATCCTTGCCAATTCTTTCAAGTTATTCTCCCTGCTCAAATGGGCCAAATAGACCCGTTTGGTCCGTTCGGTGACGACATCGCTCAACGCCAAGCCGCAATCTTCATTGGACACATGGCCGTAATCACTCAGAATGCGGCGTTTTACATTCCACGGATACGAACTCATCTGTAACATGCCGACATCGTGGTTCGCTTCGAAAATGTAGGCATCCGCACCGTGGATGATCGCCTTTATCTTTTCCGAAACGTAACCTAAATCGGTGATCAGCGTCACTTTCTTGCCATCGGCCCGAAAATTGAAAAACATCGGATCGGCCGCATCATGCGATACAGAAAACGATTCGATTTCGATGGAACCGAGCGATTTTACACTGTTTGCCTCGAAATGAAACTTTTGCTCCATCTTCAGCTCCCCGATTGCGCTTTCCATCGCACGCCACGTTTTATCATTCGCGTAAATCGGCAAATCGTACTTCCGAGCCAGAACACCTAAACCTTTTATATGGTCGCTATGTTCGTGTGTCACCAAAATGCCGGTCAATTCGTTCAAATCGACGTCGATTTGCTTGAACAACTCCTCCATTTTTTTGCCGCTCAGCCCGGCATCGACGAGCAGCTTCGTGTCTTGATGTTCGATGTAAAACGCATTGCCGGTGCTCCCCGAAGCTAATACGCTAAAGCGCAACGACATCTTTTCGTTCACCTCAGTCTTCAATTGGTCCAATGTCTTCTACCCGTTTTTCCAATTCCAGATAAACGTCTTCCAACACGTCGTTGTTGCTGTGTTGCATGCGCACTTTTTCATGCGCATCGATGATCGCTTGCTCTAAAAATTCTTCCTCGTCTGTTGAAAAGATGAACCCTTCAATCGCATTGACGAAATAGTCGCGTTCCCCGTTCACATTGATCCGCCAAATCGGGGCAAACACTTGAACTTCCGTTTCAAATGGAACGCGTGTATAAAAGCCGATGTTGACGTTATCTATATGGCTGTCCTGCGGCAGTTCATTGGCGATGTACAGCGTCTCGATCGCTTCCATCGGCCGCATGAGCTTCCGCTTTTCCGCGAGCGACTCCGTATCTCCCAACATCGTCTGTGTGTAAAAAACGATCTCGTTTTCTTCATTCAAAAATAATAGCACAAGCCCTTTCTGATTGTAATAGACAGGGCGATCGAGTTTATTCTGAAAAAATACGATGATGTTTTCTTCTTTGTTCCAATTCCAAAACGTGTATTCTTCGGAAAAATAGACGAGATTGTTGAAAAGGTTGGTCAATTGTTCCACCGATATCGTCGCACTGACCGGGATCGGCTCATCCAGTTTGGAGACGATAAAATTCTTTTGGATGATTGTCGTATCTTGTTCAATCTGTTTGTTTTGCCCAATCAGTTCTTCTTCGGAAAACTGTTTCTGTTTAACGGATATGAACGTTTCCTCATGCTCTTCTTCCGGCAGTTGTTCATACGTGATGTTGTCATCGGCCAACTGTTCTTCAATCGTCGAAGTTTGGTGTTCAAGTATGCCGATGTCCGATTCTTCCTTTTTCTCCAAAAATTGAATGAACAAGTAAATATCAAGAACGAGGAAACTGATGATCAACAACGTTTTAATTTGGCCCCATTGCATCTTTAATCGCCTCTTATTCCTTCCGAATTCGCGCCATTGTTCATCAGAGGAACTTTCAGCCAACTGTTTTCATAA
This sequence comes from Bacilli bacterium, assembly GCA_012518125.1. Classification (GTDB taxonomy): domain Bacteria; phylum Bacillota; class Bacilli; order Bacillales; family Amphibacillaceae; genus Pseudogracilibacillus. The sequence goes on from JAAYTF010000092.1 coordinate 5,029, forward strand.
CGCATGAACCAGGCCGGTTCGAGCGTTATGCTGTGCGCTTCATCGATATAATTGAACAGATAGCCGATTTGAATGTCCGTAATTTGATCCGGCGCAAAATCTTCCGCTTGTTGGATCGTTTGAATGATCTCCACGCCGCTCGGCAATTCCGTGTCGGTCACATTCAACAAATGGCCGATGTATAACAACGAACGGTGGTATTGGTACAATTCCTGATCGCGCCACACTTGCGTAATGAGTGTCAAATTGCTGAAATTGAACACCGGCCGTCCTTCGTAATGAAGACGGTAATTGACTTCCCCCCGTGTAACATACAACGACTCGAGATGATATTCGTTGAACCAGCCTTTGTGTTCGTTGATATGGTTGACGCTTCTTTCAAGCAAATCGTCGGCCGACAACGTTTTTACGCTCGTTTCAATCGGATTGATGAATTCCAAATAACGGCCTTCTTGTTGTACGCGCATACCGCGCTGGCCGTCCGTGTAAAACACTTCGCGCTGGTTCGGTTTCACCAAAGACGGGTTGCTGAAAAGGACGTTAGTAAACAGTTCCGGTTCGATCAAATTGGCGACCAGCGTCTTTTTCGTCATTTTGTCCACATCATCCGGGATGTAAATCTGCCTTGTCCCGAACGGCACTTCCAAATACGTTTGCAGTTGTGCATGATTTTCATCATAACGGTTGATGATTTGGTAGGCCCGCGCTTTTTCGATCGTCGCGACGAGCTGTTCGCTCTCATCTTGTGAAACGATTTTGACGTTCAACAGTTCCGTATTTTCCTCCGCGAAAATGAAAATGCGGTCAAAATGCCACAGCGGCAATTCTTCCTCATCTTCGATCGTAAACAAGTTCGCCAATAAATTCACCGGCAACGGCGTCGGGAAAATGACTTCCACGTAATGCTCCCATTGTCGAATCGGCTCTCCCGATGCGCTGGCGACCGACAAATTGGACAAACTCCAGCTCGTGATTTCTTTGAACAGCTCTTGTTGGTCGACCGGACTGGCAAAACCGAGAATTTCATCTTCGCGATGGAAGATGATGTATGACGGTTGGATCAATTCCTGTTTGGAGTTTTCCTTTCCGCCGACATCCACTTCATTTACGTAGCTCGCATCGTAGAACATTTCGTATTTCGGTTGGTAGCTCCACAATATATACGAGAGCAAAAAGCTTAAACCAACTAAAACAAATAATATGAATGACTTGATCGTCTCCCGGTTCATACGGTACGCCTCCGCATCTGGTTCATGAGCGGTAAAGTGAAATATATCGTCGTCCCTTCGCCGACTTTACTGTTCGCCCAAATTCTTCCGTAATGCGCTTCGACCAACTCTCTTGTGATCGCCAAGCCGAGGCCGGTTCCGCCCAACTCCCTCGTACGCGCTTTGTCGACGCGATAAAAGCGGTTAAATATTTTATCCAATTGATCGTACTCGATGCCGATCCCTTCGTCTGTAACACTGACGAGAATTTGCCGGATCCTTTTTTCAATTTTGAACGTAATTTTCCCGCCATTCGGCGAATATTTGATCGCATTGGAAATGATGTTGTCCAGCACTTGCGTCATCCGATCGCGGTCGATCCATACGTAAAATGTATCTTCCGGTATTTCACGGACAAACGTTATATTTTGCTCCGGTTTCAAATTCATTTCAAAACGATCGATGATGTCGTTCATAAAGCGGGTGAATTCCACTTGTTCCCGATTCAACGCCAATTCTTTGCTGTCAATGCGGGAAAGCTGCAATAAACTGTTGACCATGCGAATCATACGATCCGTCTCATTTTGCAGCACTTTCAAAAATTTCGGCGCCAGTTCAGGTTCGCGCCAAGCGCCGTCGTTCAACGCTTCGATATAACTGCTCAATGTCGTAAGCGGTGTACGCAATTCGTGGGATACGTTCGATACGAACTCTTTTCGTTCCTGCTCGATTTTCTCCTCTTCCGTCACGTCGCTCAAAACCGTGATGTAACCGCTGATATCTTCTTGATTCTCATCGTATATGGCGGAAAAGTTCGCACGGACGAAAAAGATTTCATCTTCATCGCTGAAATCGAGCACGAGTGAACCGACTTCCTGCAATTCTTCGATATTTTCAATTTTATCTTCCAAGTTCAGCAATTGCAGAATGTTTTTGCTGATCATTCCATTCGGGTTGCGGTTAAACAGCTTTCCTGCCGCTTCGTTCACGAGGGTGATTTCCCCTTTGCTATCGGTGGCAATGACGCCTTCGGACATGTTTTCAACGACAGAACGAAGTTTCCGCTGTTCTTTTTCCGTTGTCGCCAACGAATGTTTCAACCGATCGTTCAAGTGATTGAACGTATTGGCCAACTGGCTGATTTCATCTTGGCCGTACACTTTTACTTTTTGTGAGAAGTCGCCGCGCGCCATCGTCAATGCTTGTTTTTGCATTTCGACGATCGGTTTTGTGATCGCCCGTGCGACAAGCACCCCTACCAAAATCGAAATGAGCATCGCGATGATGGAGCCTTTATAAAAGATTTCGTTGATTTTGCTGAGTTGACTGTACACATTTTCCAACGACGATTCCAAATAAATGACTCCGATGACATTGTTTTCCCCTTGACTGGACAAAATCGGCTCCACCCTAACGAACATACGTTCCCCCGTTTGATGGTTCAATACCGTATGGTCGAGCGGACTGCCGATTTTCATGACCCGCTGGACAAGTCCATCGGTGATTTTTTTGCCGATGATTTCCTGGTTGGCGTAATCGTTCGTGGCAAGCACCCTGCCTTGATCATTGATGACTTGGATCGTCAGCGTGCCCGCATCGACATCCGTCAAACTGTTTTGGATGTCTTGTTGCAACGTAGGTTCATCGCTGTTTTCCGTTCGTTTTTGGTTGAATGCTTGTTCGACGTTATATTTCAATAAACCGATTCGGTCATAAATCGATTCTTTGTAGTTGTTCAACAATTCGATCTCAAGTTCCCTTGCGACATACGAGCCGATCACTTGTACAGCAAGAATGATAAGCAAAACGTAGATGATGATAAATTTCACTTGGATCGAACGCCAAAAGCTGACTTTCTTCATGCAAAACTACTCCTCATCCGGGTTGCGCAAATAATAGCCTACCCCTCTTCTTGTGACGATCCACTCCGGTTCGGATGGATTGTCTTCAATTTTTTCACGGAGTCTTCTCACCGTCACGTCCACCGTACGGACGTCGCCGTAATAATCGTAGCCCCAAACCGTCTCCAATAAATGTTCGCGCGTCATCACTTGGCCGATGTGACGTGCCAAATAATAGAACAATTCAAATTCACGATGCGTCAAATCGATGTGCTCGCCATCTTTTGTGACGCTGTATTGATCCGGATGAATCGTGAATTTTCCGATATGGATATCTTTTTTCGGCTGGACCGAATCGTCGAGCACTTGTTGCTGTCTTCGCAAATTCGCTTTGACGCGCGCCAAAAGTTCCCGGTTGCTGAACGGTTTCGTCACGTAATCGTCCGCACCGAGTTCCAAACCAAGCACTTTGTCAATTTCGTCGTCTTTCGCCGTAAGCATGATGATCGGCATCGTTTCCGTCTTGCGGATTTCTCGGCAGACTTCATAACCGTCTTTTCCTGGAAGCATCAAATCGAGCAAAATCAAATCCGGTTTTTCTTTCAACGCGACTTCGATCGCCTCATTCCCATCATGAACGACGAAAACGTCGTAACCTTCATTTTCCAAGTTGAACTTCAGAATGTCGGCAATCGGTTTTTCATCTTCAACGACGAGGATTTTGGAATTCATAACGAAATCAACTATCCTTTCTTAATTGGATTGACATTCGCATCGCATTATTCTTATCATTTCATTTTACCGCATTTTCGGGAAATTGTCTGTATTGCACCTTTACGCAGTGAAAAGCCAAAAATTAGCTTTCCATGCAACCGTTCTTCCATGTAGAAAAATGTTTCCGCTTCATCATTTTTGGCATATGCATCCATTGTCGCTCTTAAAGACGGGAAAAGCCCCTTCACTGATGAAGTGAAAGGGCTGATGTTGCTAACGGTAAACGCTTCTTACGACGTTCGTTTGATCGCGGTCTGGCCCGACGGAGAAAATCGAAAGCGGTATTCCCGTCAATTGTGATACGCGTTCCAAATAATGGCGGGCATTATCCGGCAAATCATCCAAACTTTTTGCTTGCGTGATATCTTCCGTCCATCCAGGCAATTCTTCATAAACCGGTTCACATTTTGCCAAGACATTCAAATTGGCCGGGAATTCCTTGATTTCTTTGCCGTTATAACGATAGGCGACGCAAATTTTCAACGTTTCGATTCCTGTCAACACGTCGAGCGAATTCAATGATAAATCGGTAATGCCGCTTACACGCCGCGCATGGCGGACAACGACGCTGTCAAACCAGCCGACGCGGCGCGGCCGTCCTGTCGTCGTTCCATACTCGCGGCCAACTTCGCGGATGCGGTCGCCGATTTCGTCTTTGATTTCCGTCACAAACGGACCGTCGCCGACACGTGTCGTATACGCCTTGGCCACGCCAACAACCGTGGAAATTTTCGTCGGGCCGACACCTGCACCGATGGTGACGCCGCCAGCAACCGGGTTGGATGACGTGACGAAAGGATATGTTCCTTGGTCGATATCGAGCATAACGCCTTGAGCACCTTCAAACAGTACACGACGTCCCTGGTCTAGCGCATCGTTCAAGACGACCGAAGTGTCCGTCACATATTTGGCCATCTGTTGGCCGTATTCGTAATATTCGTCAAAAATGGCGTCGACATCGAGCGGTTCAACGCCGTAAACTTTTTCGAACAGGCGGTTCTTCTCCGCCAAATTTTGTTCCAACTTCTCCCTGAACACGTCTTTGTCCAAAAGGTCGGCGATGCGGATGCCGCAACGCGCCGCTTTATCCATATAGGCCGGACCAATCCCTTTTCTCGTCGTGCCTATTTTGTTGGCGCCTTTTTCTTCTTCTTGCAAAATGTCCAATTTTATATGGTAAGGCAAAATGACATGCGCCCGATTGCTCACTTTCAAGTTATCGGTGGACACACCGTTTTCATGCAAATATTTGATTTCATCCACGAACGCTTTCGGGTCGATGACCATGCCGTTTCCCAACACGCAAATTTTCTCAGGAAAAAAAATGCCCGAAGGTATCAAATGCAATTTATATTTTTTTCCACCAAACACAATCGTATGACCTGCGTTATTTCCACCTTGGTAACGTGCAACCACTTCGGCGTTTTGGGATAAGAAATCGGTGATTTTACCTTTCCCTTCGTCCCCCCACTGCGATCCGACTACAACTACTGAGGACATCGTGCACCTCCACAGATTCTCAAAAATTTACTTTATTTACATGAGTAAGTGTATCAATAATGAGATGGGTAGTCAATTAAGAGCTGGACAGAATGCATCTTTATGCATCTTCATACAGCCATGCCGGATGGACTTATTTTATCCAAAACAAAAAAGGACATGTTCATGTCCTTCAACGTCACGCTTGCGGAATTTCTTGTTCAGAATATCGGAAATCCAAATCGAGGAATTTGTTGTATTCACGGATAAACGCCAGCTCGACCGTCCCCGTCGGACCGTTGCGCTGCTTGGAGATGATGATTTCGATGTTTGAATTTTCCGCATCCTGGTTGTAATAATCTTCCCGGTATAAAAAGCCGACGATATCCGCATCCTGCTCGATGCTTCCGGACTCGCGCAAGTCGGACATCATCGGGCGTTTGTCTTGACGCTGCTCGACACTGCGGGAAAGCTGCGACAACGCAATGAGCGGAACTTCCAACTCACGTGCCAAACTTTTCAGCGAGCGGGAAATTTCGGAAACTTCCTGTTGCCTGTTTTCGCGGGATCGCTCGCTACCTTGAATCAATTGCAAATAGTCAATGATGACCATGCCCAAACCGTGCTCTTGCTTTAAACGGCGACATTTGGAGCGAATATCGGCGACGCGGAGCCCCGGCGAATCGTCGATGTATATGCCGGCGTTGGATAAGCTTCCCATGGCCGCCGTCAGTTTCGTCCAGTCTTCATCGGTGAGTTTGCCTGTACGCAAACGTTGCGAATCGATGTTTCCTTCCGCCGCCAACATCCGCATGACGAGTTGTTCGGCGCCCATCTCCAAACTGAAGATGGCGACATTTTCATCCGTGCTCGTCGCCACATTTTGCGCAATATTTAACGCAAACGCGGTTTTACCCATCGATGGCCGCGCCGCGATGATGATAAAGTCGTTCTTCTGAAAACCGGATGTCATGCGGTCCAAATCGCGGAAACCGGATGGGATTCCCGTCACATCATTTTTCGCATGATGCAGCATCTCGATGTTATCATATACTTCGATGAGGATGTCTTTGATCGATTTGAACGACTGCGTGTTTTTCCGGCTCGATACGGATAAAATTTTCCGTTCCGCTTCATCCAGCACCGCTTCGACTTCATCTTCGCGTGTGTAAGCTTGCGTGATGATATCGGTGGACGTTTGTATCAAACGGCGCAAAATCGCTTTTTCCTCGACGATTTTACTGTAATAATCGATGTTTGCCGCTGTCGGCACACTTTCGGTGAGCTCCGTCAAATACGGCACGCCGCCTGCGACATCCAATTTCTTTTCGTTCATCAAATGAGTCGTTACGGAGACCAAGTCGATCGGTTCACCTTTTTCGAACAACTTTAACATCGCTTCGAAAATGACTTGGTGGTTCGTACGGTAAAAATCGGCGGGAGTCAACCGTTCCGCCGCCGTTGAAAAAGCGTCGGCCTCCAAAAGGATCGCGCCGATGACGGCCTGTTCCGCTTCCAAATTGTGCGGTGGAACTCTGCTATGGTCCATTCAACAATACCTCCATCTCGTCTGCGAAGGTTCTTTACAACTCGTTATTCGAAAGATGACTTCGGTTATGATGCGTCTATTGTTCGACGACATGTACGCGAATCGTTCCACTCACTTCAGGATGCAATTTCACTTCAACTTGGTGGTGGCCAAGCGAGCGAAGCGGCTCTTTCAAATCGATTTTGCGGCGGTCGATGTTCATGTTATGTTTTTTCTTCAATTCTTCCGCGATTTGTTTGCTCGTAATCGACCCGAATAAACGTCCGCCTTCACCGGCTTTTGCGGCGATTTCAACCGTGATGCTCGCCAACTTTTCTTTCAACTTTTCCGCAGCCTCTTTTTCAGCTTGTTCGCGTTCTTTCTCTTTTTTCTTGCGCGCTTCCAGTTTGCGCAAATTCGCCGGCGTCGCCTCTTCCGCCAAATTATTTTTAAACAAATAGTTCATCGCATAGCCGTCAGGAACTTCTTTCACTTCGCCTTTTTTCCCTTTGCCCTTTACATCTTGCAAAAAAATGACTCTCATCTTATTTCCTCTCCTCCAAATACAAAGTGATTTTCTCTTTCAACATTTCCATCGCTTCATCGAGCGTCACATCATAAAGCTGTGTCGCGGCATTCGTCAAATGGCCGCCGCCTTCCAGCTGTTCCATGATGAGCTGCACGTTAATGTCCCCCAACGACCTGGCGCTGATGGCTATCGTGTTTTCATTTAAACGCGCGACGACAAACGACGCTTTCACACGGTCGATCATCAACAACTTGTCGGCGGTTTGCGCGATGATGACTTGATCGTAAAAATCTTCGTCCGCTTTGACGATCGCTATGTCGTCGGTAAACATTTCCGCACGTTCAAGCAGCCGGTTCCTCCGTATTACCGTTTCGAAATCTTCTTTCAAAAAATGTTGGATCAATACCGAATCGGCGCCTTTCATCCGCAAATAGCTCGCGGCATCGAATGTACGCGATCCTGTCCGCAAATTGAAACTTTTCGTATCGACGATGATTCCCGCCAATAAAGCGGTCGCTTCGATCGTGGACAACTTTTTCTTCTTCGGCTGATATTCGATCAGTTCAGTGACGAGTTCAGACGTCGACGAAGCGTACGGTTCGATATATACGAGCGTCGGATTATCGATGAACTCCTCCGCGCGGCGGTGGTGGTCGATGACGACGATTTGCTGGGCGCGATACAACAACGGTTCATGTACGACGAGCGAGGGCCTGTTCGTATCGACGACGACGATCAAACTGCGGCTCGAATAGATTGCGTCCGCCTCTTCAGGGCGGATGAAATACTTCCACAATTCTTCTTCCTCTTTGATTTTTTCGATCACTTTCGCGACACCCGTCGTCACATCGTCATCATCAAAGACGATGTAGCCCTCCACTTCATTGGAACGGGCAATGTTGAAGACCCCGAGCGCAGCGCCCAACGAGTCCATATCCGGACGTTTATGCCCCATGATGATGACGTTGTCGCTTTCGCGAACCAGATCGGCAAGGGCGTGGGAAATGACGCGCGCCCTCACCCGCGTCCGTTTTTCCATCGGGTTCGTCTCCCCGCCATAAAAACGGACTTTGCCTGTTTCCGAGCGGATGGCGACCTGGTCCCCTCCGCGGCCGAGCGCCAAATCGAGCGCTGATTCCGCAAGACGGGCGAGTTCCGTCGGCGGCAAGTTGCCCGTTCCGACTCCGATGCTCAACGTAATCGGGTTGCGCTGTGTTTTATCGATCCGCAATTTGCGGATTTCATCCAAAATTTCGAATTTCGAATTTTCCAACGCCGCCAGCGATTTTTCCGTGAGGACCGCAAAAAAGCGGTCTTGCGACGTCCGTTTTATATAAAACTGGTAATCGTCGGCCCATTTGTTAAGCGTAGACGTAATCAGGGAGTTGTAGCTGCTTTTCAAATGGTCGTCCATGTTGCGGGAAATTTCCTCGTAGTTGTCCAAATAGACCGTTGCAAGGACGAGTTTTTCTTCATTATATTTTTGTTCCAACTGGGCCGTTTCGGTATGATCGAACAAAAAGAGGGCTTGAATGTCCCGGTTGATCAGCACTTTAAATTGCACGTGTTCGAGCGAAACGAACGTTTCCGTCTTATTACTTTCGATTACATCGATCAAATCGTCAGCGATGATGGCAAGCGAACGATTACGCCATGCTTCTTCTTCGGAAAAAAAGCGACGCACATAAGGGTTCACCCATTCGATTTCGTACGCATCGTTATATAAAATGACGCCGACGGGCATATGGAGGAACACGTCTTTTCCCGCTTTTTCCACCTTCAACGACAATTGCAATATATCTTGGACCCGTCGTTTGCGGATTTTTTTCTCCTCGTTCACATCGTATACGTACAAAATGAGAAACGCGATCAGGAAGATGGAACCGATGTACCAACGTTCAACTATTAAGACAATGATTGCCACGGCGAAAAGCGCATAAATGTAATAGACATATTTGCTGCGTATCGTTTTATTCAACTGTCCCATCCTATTCAACCCCTAAAAACGCAAAAAATTATTTTCCGCCCGCATTTTCGATTTTTTCTTTCATATCGAGCGCTAAATCGATTATACCAAGAAACTGCATCACAATCATAAAGATGGAAGGAAGAAGTATGGCCGCAATGATAACTGTTACGACAAACACCGAATTTTGCAAATTTTTATGTCTGGCAAAAAAGTAAGCGAGCGACAAACCTTGAATGACGACCAACATCATCAAAATCGAAATGGCATTTAACACCATCATACTATAGATCGTGTTCGGCTCGACGAATAAAACGGCGATTAAAAATGCCAAATAAATCCAAATGATGAATTTCGGCAAGGAAAATTCGCCAAACGGCGGGAAAGCAAGCTTTTTCTTTTCAATCCGGTTCACGATTTTAAACGTCAGCCACATGCTGCCGAGCGCGATCAAAATGCTCGTGATGACGATGCTGGCCGGTATCAAATCCGGAAAGCTCAACATCTGTTCTTCGATGAGCGCAAATTGTTCCAGCTGCTGTTCGCTCAAGTTAAACTGTTCAAACACTTTTTTCGTGACCGAAAGCACTTCTTCTATGTACGTTTGCGTTTCGCGGTAAATATTGATGTTGAATGCAAATTGCAAGATGAGGACGACGACGATCATCGCCACGATAAAGCCGATCGAACCGTTCGCCCAAACTTCGTACGGTTTTTTCTTGGCATGAAGGGACGTTCCGATGACGATGCCCCCGAGACCGGACAACAACGTAACCGGCAACGATACGATCGTGGCAAACAACATCGAAAGTCCGAGCGCGACGAAAAACATGACGATGGCGGGCTGATACCCATGTTTCATCGCATAAATGATGAACGGAATCGGCAAGATGAACAAACCGATCGTGCTTAAAATCGGAACGAAGACGATCAACATCAAAAGCACAATGTAAATCGTCGTCAAAAGTGCACCTTCAGTGATCTTGTTCGCTTCTTTCATCTCGACACCCCGACAAGAAGAAGTCTAATTCAGCATAATCCTATGTATATCTATGATAGCAAATAAACATCATTAAATATATTTTTAACCTATCAACCGGGAAGTTCAATCTGCTTAAATCTTTTTCGTTTTATTGCGGCCTGAATACATGTTATAGTGTTGATGGTAGCACCTCAAACAACTAAAAAGGACGATTCTCGATGAAAGCATTATGGACGATGTTTCTTAAAAGTTTACAGCTCCCGAAAAAAGAAGCCGCATTTGCGTTGAACCGCATCCGTATGGATGTCGTCGTCTTTTATTTGTTCATCTTGATCGCCGTTTCATCAATCCCTTCGTACGTCAAACAATTGCTTGAAGCGGATGACGTGTCGATTTTCATCTTCACGATTTTCTTCTTTATTTTTCACTATTTGATCGTTCTCATCATCATCTTTGCTTTG
>JAAYTF010000093.1 GCA_012518125.1 Bacilli bacterium
ACGCCGGTCAGGGCCGAGCCGATCTGTGTTGCCAGGCGGATGCGCTGCGCTTCACCTCCCGACAACGTGCCGGACGATCGCGACAACGTCAAATAATCGAGGCCGACATTTTTCAAAAACGTCAAACGGTCTTCAATCTCTTTTAGTATCAATCTTGCAATCGATTTTTCTTTATCGGTTAGCTCCAAATGTTTGAAAAAGTCGAGCGCTTCATTGACGGAAAAGTCCGTCAACTCGCTTATATTTTTATCGCCGACTTTCACCGCCAACGCCTGCTCGTTCAGCCGTTGGCCATTGCAAGTCGGACAAGGGCTTTCCGCCATATATTCTTCGAAAAACTCGCGCATGTTGTCGGAAGACGCGTTGTGGTATCGTCGGGAAACGTTGTTGACGACGCCTTCGAATTGAATGTCTTTATGTTTCGCTTCGCCAAAATCCGTGACGTAGTTGAACGGGATGATGTCGTTCGTGCCATACAAAAGAATATCCAACTGTTCTTTCGGCAAATCTTTCACCGGCACGTCCATATCGATGCCGTAGTAATCGCAGACGCTCTTTAACAATTGACGGTAATAATTCGATTTGACCGGTTTCCAAACTTCAATCGCATCTTCATTCAACGTTTTGTCCCAATCCGGTATGATTAAATCGATGTCGACTTCCAGCTTTGAACCTAAGCCGTCGCAACTTGGACACGCCCCATATGGAGAGTTGAAAGAAAAGAGGCGCGGCTCCAACTCCGCAATCGAAAAGCCGCATTCCGGACATGCGTGGTTTTCGCTCATGACGATTTCTTCTTCACCGATGACGTCGACGATGATGCGTCCGTTTCCGAGCGGCAATGCCGTCTCAATCGAGTCGGTCAGGCGGCTTTCGATGCCTTCGCGCACAATGATCCGGTCGACGACGACTTCGATGTCATGCTTTTTGTTTTTATCAAGTTGGATATCATCGGTTATCTCGTACATCTCGCCATCGACACGGACGCGGACGAAGCCTTCTTTTTGCAAATCTTTCAGAACTTGTACATGTTCACCTTTTCTGCCAGAGACGACAGGGGCCAAAATTTGAATTCGTGAACGCTCCGGCAAAGCCATGATGCGATCGACCATCTGCTGCACCGTCTGTGAAGAAATTTCCACGTCGTGCACCGGGCAAACCGGCCGGCCGATCCTCGCATACAACAAACGCAAATAATCGTAAATTTCCGTGATCGTCGCAACCGTAGAACGCGGGTTGTTGCTCGTCGTTTTTTGGTCGATCGATATCGCTGGGGACAACCCTTCCATCAAATCGACATCCGGTTTGTCCATCTGGCCCAAAAATTGTCGAGCATACGCCGACAACGATTCGACGTAACGGCGTTGCCCCTCCGCGTAAATCGTGTCGAACGCCAATGAAGATTTCCCCGAACCGGAAAGGCCCGTGACGACGACGAGCTTGTTTTTCGGAATGTCTAAATTGATATTTTTCAAATTATGGGTGCGGGCACCACGGATTTTTATCACTTTGTTGGACATGTAAATCAATTCCCTCCAATTATGACTCGATCTCGACACGGAGTTCAAAAATCAAGTCCCTTAATTCCATCGCGCGTTCAAAGTTCAATTGTTTCGCCGCCTCTTTCATTTCTTTTTCCATCTGCTCGATCATTTTCAGCTGTTCCTTCTTAGGCAGCTTCAATATTTCCGTCAAACGCGTGTCTTCGTATGGTTCCTCATCTTCAGCGACATACGTTGCGCGAATCAATTCGCGAATGTCTTTTTTGATCGTTTTTGGTACGATGCCGTGTTTTTCGTTGAATGCTTGTTGAATTTTACGACGGCGATTCGTCTCATCAATCGCTTTTTGCATCGCTGGAGTGATCGTATCAGCATACATGATGACTTTTCCATTTTCGTTGCGCGCCGCACGACCCATCGTCTGAATGAGCGACCGCTCTGAACGCAAGAACCCTTCTTTATCCGCATCCAAAATGGCTACGAGTGACACTTCCGGAATATCGAGCCCTTCACGCAATAAGTTGATGCCGACCAACACGTCATATTTTTTCAGACGCAAGTCGCGAATGATTTCGATTCGTTCCAACGTTTTCACTTCAGAATGCAAATAAGCGACCTTGTAATCGAGTTCTTTCAAATAATCGGTCAAATCTTCCGCCATCCGTTTCGTGAGCGTCGTAATCAACACTCTTTCATCGCGTTCGATTCGCAAATTGATTTCTTTGATCAAATCGTCGATCTGGCCTTCGACCGGGCGGACTTCGACTTCAGGGTCCAACAATCCTGTCGGCCGGATGATTTGTTCGACTATTTCTTCCGTATGTTCCAGTTCATAAGGTCCAGGCGTCGCCGAAATATAAATGCATTGCTTCACTTTCTGTTCGAACTCTTCAAACCTTAACGGTCGGTTGTCCAAAGCGGAAGGAAGGCGGAATCCGTGTTCAACCAACATTTCTTTCCGCGCCCGGTCGCCGTTATACATGCCGCGAATTTGCGGGATCGTTGCGTGCGACTCATCGATGATGACGAGGAAATCGTCCGGGAAGAAATCGAGCAGCGTATACGGGGTCGAACCTGGCTCACGCAACGTCAAATGGCGCGAATAGTTCTCGATTCCGGAGCAAAAGCCCATTTCGCGCATCATTTCCAAATCATAATTCGTTCGCTGTTCCAAACGCTGCGCTTCGAGCAATTTATTTTCTGCCCGCAATTCTTTTAACCGTTCTTCCAATTCTTTTTCGATATTTTGGATTGCGATTTTCATCTTTTCTTCCCCGGTGACGAAGTGGGATGCCGGGAATATCGCGACATGTTCACGGTTGCCTTTAATTTCCCCTGTCAAAGCGTCCACTTCACGGATCCGGTCGATTTCATCACCGAAAAATTCAATGCGGATCACATCCGCTTCCCTCGAAGCCGGGATGATTTCGACGATGTCGCCGCGGACCCGGAACGTCCCGCGTTTAAAATCGATGTCATTTCGTTCATATTGAACATCGACTAAATTACGGAGCAATTGGTCGCGTTCGATTTGCATGCCGACACGCAAGGAAATGACCTGTTCACGGTAATCTTCCGGGGAACCTAAGCCGTAAATGCAGGAAACGCTCGCCACGATGATGACGTCGCGGCGTTCGAACAACGCCGACGTTGCCGAGTGGCGCAACTTGTCGATTTCATCGTTGATGCTTGCATCTTTTTCAATGTACGTATCCGTCGCCGGAATGTACGCTTCCGGTTGATAATAATCGTAGTAACTGACAAAATATTCAACCGCATTGTGCGGGAAAAATTCTTTGAATTCACTGTATAATTGTCCAGCCAACGTTTTATTGTGGGCGATGACCAACGTCGGTCGGTTCACTTGAGCAATGACGTTGGATACGGTGAACGTTTTTCCCGTACCCGTCGCTCCCAAAAGGGTGATATGTCTGCGTCCTTCATTCACTTGTTTGACGAGCTCTTTGATCGCTTTCGGCTGATCGCCTTGCGGTTCAAATGAAGAAACGAGTTGAAAACGGGCTTCCTCCATATATGGATTCTCCATTCTGTACAATTTTCACAAATTCATTTTAACATAGAGGCGAACGAATATTCCATTTTTCGATTTTTTTGCACGTGAGGGATAAGAAAAGCTTTTCCATAGGACATTGAATGTTCTATAGAAAAGCTTCGCATCCGCTATTTTGTTGTTACATTCATTTTACCATAAATCAATAAAATGCTTCATTCATCACGTTCAAATTGTATTCCATCAAGGTGAAATAATCCTCTTCGTTCTTCATATCCGCTTCCGTCAATACGGCCAAATTGTGGATCGTGTACACTTCGGCATTGATTTCTTCGCGAACGATATCGATCAATTTGTCCGGCGTGTTTTGTTCGTAAAATACGGAGTCGATGTTATGCTCTTTCGCTGCTTCAATGAGTTCGGACAAATATTTCTGCGACGGTTCCTCGGATGGCGACATGCCGCTGACGGCTATTTGTTTGATGCCGTACCGTTCTTCCCAATATCCATATGCTGCGTGTGGCACGATCAAATACTTGTGCTCTTTCTTTTCTAACGTGTTTTTATATAGATGATCGAGTTTGACGAAACGGGCGACGAGTTCATTTCTATTTTTCTTATATAGTTCTTCGTCTTTTGGGTTCAATTCGATAAGTAAATCGGTTATGATTTGTGTCACGGTAACCATCCGTGATGGATCGATCCAAATGTGCGGATCAATGCCGCCGTGATGTTTATGGCCGTGTACATCTTCATGATGTTCCTCTTCATGATGTTCCTCTTCATTTGCGCCGTGCGATTCATCTTTTGCGAACAATTCAGGATAATCTTCAAGCGCAACCAATTTCACCGCTTCGTTTTCGAGTGTTTTCGCCGCCGATTCAACGAATCCTTCCATCGATGGGCCAATATAAATAAAGAGGTCGCTAGTCGCAATTTTCGTCATATCTTTCGTCGTCGGTTCAAACGTATGGGCATCGACGCCTGGAGGATAGACCGATTCGACGCTGACCGTCTTGCCACCGACTTGTTCAACCACAAATTGAATCGGATAAATTGTCGTGTAAACTTTGACATCCGCTTCACGCAAACCAGAAATCAATTCTTCCCTTTTGCAGGCTGAAAGTGGAAGCGCCAAAATCATGATTGCTGTAAACATGAAAATAATCCGTTTCATATTCATCTCAGAAACCTTCCTTTGTCTGACATCTCTTTCTATCAATATTCACATTATATCGAGCGAAACATTATTTGTAAATCGAAATCATTACGTTTTAGAAAAAATGTAACATTTTATTACGTTATTGTAAACAATATCTTTCCGTTTATGAACCATCCAAAGCAAAAGAAAAACAGGTTTCAAAAACGAACCTGTTTTTACGGGGAATTATAATGCTTTCAATTTTTCGACACGTGCTTTTTGCTTTTCTTGGAAAGGCGCTTCGGGAAACAACAGACCTAAACCGTGATGGTCTTCATCATAAAAGGCGCTTTTTAAAAAGCGGACTTCTTGATTCAAGTCGATGACGTCAAGTTTGAAAAAGGCGCCGCTTTGCTGCAATGCTTCGTAAAATTCATTCGAATTTGTCACTTTCATGTCGTTTACTTTCGCAATGATTTCACCCGGAAATATTTCCAATTCTTCCGCTTTAGTGCCCGGAATGGTGCCGATCACTTTCACACCTTCATCGCAAGGTGCAAGCACCGCTTTTCCGTGCAAATGCTTGATCCGATTGCGATACGTAATCCATTCGTTGCCGATGATGGCGATGATAATCGAAAGCAATGCGAAAATGAAGTAATAATAACTCGCAATCGTCAGTGCTAGAACGATAAAGGCCAATATGAACTTTTGCTTCGCAATGTCCCGTCTTAATTCCGGCATCAATTGGGTGCGCGCGGTATATTGCACACCGATGATCATCGGAACGAAAGTTAAATAAAACGATTCATCGGCAAATTGAAAAACCGGGAAAAATGGGGCCAATCCCGTATCATCTCCCGCCGGGATAAAAGCGAGAAACGGAATGAAAGACAACCGTTTCAACTCCTGCTCCCCGATCCAAACTCCGCGTTCACTCAAAGCGAGTTTCGGGAAAGTCGGCGCTTTATTGGCAGATAGCGTAAGCAACCCTTCCGCAAAAAGTAAAATGGAGAGCAAGATCGCCAACGTCAAAAATTGTGCATCCATTAAACGTTCGTTGGAAAAATACGGTACAAACATCGCGTCAGGCAAGATAGGCAACAACATAAAAAGAACAAACGTGGTCCCGATCGTATACGCCGCCGACAACGATTGGAACGAACCGTTCAAACTGAATAAAATGGCTACCGCCGCCAAGACGATCAAAATTTCAATCGATAAAACAAAGCCTGCAGTTATGGAGACGATCGAGATGATGATGGCAAACGAGAGCGATAAGAAGAAAGTCCCCTTCACTTCGGAAAAAAGATCGTGGATTTTCACACCGAAATGCTTCCGTTCCCGTTTGACCCTTCTTGCCCCTGCGATGATCACCAAGAGGAATGCCCAATACGTCAATGGGTTTAAAAACATCCGCCCTAATGCATATAACGATTCAATTCCCCATTGTTCCCACATGAAAATCCCCTACCTTATTGATACAGCACCTCTAATGCTTTTTGCAGCTGCAAGTCATGTTTGCCACTGCGGATCTGTTCCATGACTTCCATTTCGATTGCCCGGGCCGTCTCTTCATCGATTTCACCAGTCGGTTCAAGGTTGAAATCGCTTTGGAATTGTGCGACAGCCTTTTTCATCTGTTCGTCAAAGTAGCCATCTTTTCTTCCAGGATCATATCCGATGCCTTCCAGCAAAACTTGTGCATTTTTGATTTGTTCACTGCTGTCATCGACACGGAAAGGTTCATCTTCCACAACAATCGGGTTTCCGTAATAAAACTCCGGCTGATCCACTTCGACCGTCGGCTCCACCCCTTTTTCGTGAATCCAATTTCCTTTTGGAGACAACCATTTGTAAAAGGTGAGTTTGATCGTGCTGCCGTTCCGGTCATCGGTCAATGGAATCGCCTGTTGCACCGTGCCTTTTCCGAAACTCGTTTTTCCGATGACGTCATAACCGATTTCTTTCATCGCAACCGCCAAAATTTCCGAAGCTGATGCACTGCCTTCATCGATTAACACGACGATCGGATACGGCTTTTTCTCCTCCAAATTGGTATAATACTTTTCCCGTTTTCCGTTGCGATCTTCCGTTTGCAAATAAGGAACATCTTTCGGGATGAAATGTTGCAATATATCTTCGATGGAATGGAGCAGTCCGCCAGGGTTGCCGCGGACGTCAATCACCAAACCGTCCATGCCTTTTGTTTCGAATTCACTTAACGCTTCTTCAAACTCTTCCGGTGTCGTTTCTGAGAAGTTGCGAATCGCGATAATCCCCGTATTTTTTCCACCGACTTCCTTCATTTCCGCATCGACGGTGATCAACGGAATTTCGTCGCGGATAATTTCCACTTCAAACGGTTCGCTTGCACCTTCGCGTAAAATCGTCAAAACCACTTTCGTCCCTTTTTCGCCGCGGATTTTTTCCACCGCTTCGTTCAAATCGTAGCCTTCGAGCGACTCGTTGTCGACTTTCAAAATTTGATCGTTCGGGCGCAAACCGGCTTTTTCGGCAGGCGAGCCTTTGATCGGAGCGACGATCGTCACTTTATCGTTTATCATGCTCACTTCCGCACCGATGCCCTCGAATGAAGATTGAATTTGTTCGTTGAAACGTTCCACTTGTTCTTCATTCATATATGCGCTGTAAGGATCATCCAACGTATCGAGCATTCCTTGGATGGCGCCTTCAAGCAGTTCTTTAGGATCGACATCTGTATAATAATGCTCGGTGATCAAGTCGTAAGCTCTTTTAACTTTATAAAACCCTTCATCAAATTCTTTCGGGGGTCTGTCAGAAAGAATGATGCTCGTTCCATCGTTTCCGGCAGCATTCGGTTTTACAGCGCTCACTAACAAGATCGCGCCGAAAAATCCGACCGCAAACGTCATGATGAGCATCAAAATCAATTCATGTTTTTTCAGTTTCATTACGCCACCTCGTATATTGAAAAGAATTCTTATTTTAGTGTATCATAAACTTTTCGACGTTCCTATATTAATCATTATAATCCATAGCTATTGACAAAAAAAGTCAATAAGAAAAAGAACATCTATCTAGCGGAAAGGTGATAGATGTTCTTTTTTCACTTTTGCTAAAATCGTATATAATTAGCCGGGTTGGCTGCACTACTTTGTCCTTTGAATCCTCCTGGATGAATCTCAAAGTGTAAATGGTTGCCAAAAGAGTGGCCTGTATTTCCAACCCCGCCGATTTGTTGACCTTGTCGGACGACTTGTCCAGGGGAAACATTTACGCTGGACAAATGGGCATAAATCGTAGCATACGTCTGGCCGCCAATGTTATGGATGATCATGACGTAGTTGCCAAATCCGCCGCCACAAGAATGATATTTCTGACCCTCACCACAGCCGGTCACAACGGTACCGACCACTCCGGAAGCTACCGCGACTACAGGTGTGCCTTTCGGTGCAGCAATATCGATTCCTTTATGGTTTGGGCGATGCGGCGGTCTGAATGGCGATGATACATAACCTGCAGTAGTAGGTCTGATGAATTTTCCATTCCCTACGTTCACAATTGTATGATTTGAACTTCCGGTGCCCGATTCAACTCTAGCTCTTTCAGCCGCTTCACGTTCTAATCTCTGTTTTTCTTGTTCGGCCAATTGCTTCGCTTTTTCAATTACAGCTTCCTGGGCTGCAATTAACTTTTGTTGTTCTTCCAATGACAATTCATGTTCTTCCAAAACGACGTATTCTTTTTCCAATTCTTTCAATAAACGGTCCTTCTCGGCTTTTTGCTCATCAAGTTGTGCTCTAAGTTGGTCAAGGGATGCTTTTTCAGATTCCAATTGGGCTTTTTTGTTTTCTACTTCTTCTTTCTTCGCTTTGA
>JAAYTF010000094.1 GCA_012518125.1 Bacilli bacterium
TGTTTTTTTGCTTAGTCTAGCGCCTTGTCCGCACCATAGCGACATAAAGCGGATATTTTGCTGTTTGCTTGCTTGTTTGCGAAGCGGATTCGTTAATGTATTTTGATAGGGAAATGGCGGAATTTCATTTTCATAATCGTTCATGGTTTCGATGAAATAATTGTGAATGCCGCGAGCCGGTTTGCCGGAAAAAACGTTGGTAATTACGGTGCTGTCCTCAAAACTTTCCAATATGGCTTCCTTGTGGGCAGGATTCGTTCCTGCTTCTTCACAGGTGAGAAATGCGGTGCCAAGCTGCACGGCAGATGCGCCTAACACTTCAGCTGCCAGCATTCCGCGTCCGTCCATGATTCCGCCTGCGGCAATGACGGGAATCGATACGTTGTCGACCACTTGAGGAATCAGTGCGATAGAACCGACGAGCGCCTGTTCAAACGATTTCGAAAACGTTCCGCGATGACCGCCTGCTTCGCTTCCTTGTGCTACTACCGCATCCATTCCGGCTTTTTCGATTTCGATCGCTTCATTCACCGTAGTCGCGGTTCCGATGAGAAAAACGTGGTTTTGTTTGAATTTGGTAATCACTTCTTTTTGGGGGATGCCAAAAGTGAAACTGACAATCGGAATCTGTTCGTCGATAACGACTTCGATCAATTCGTTAAAAGGTTCGTGAAAATTGGTTGGGAGCGGGGGAACGTCGATTTTTAATTCTTCGTAAAACGGAACAAGCAATTTTTGAGCGCGTTTCAGCTCTTCTTCAGAAATTTTGATTTCATCATTTGAAGGCACAAACAGATTAACGGCAAAAGGTCGATTGGTCAGTTTCTTTGTTTCCTGAATCGTTGTGCGAAGGGCATCCGGCGATAAATAACCTGCCGCGATCGATCCGAGCCCTCCTGCATTTGAAACGGCAGAGACAAGTTCAGGGGTCGCAATTCCGCCAGCCATCGGCGCCTGAATGATCGGGTATGTAATGTTTAGGGCTTTCGTCAATTCCACTGTATGCATGAAAATCCTCCTCAAAAAAGATTTAATTTTATTATAAGCTATGTTACAGTTTTAAAAAATGAAGTAAATTTTTGGGAGTGGATGAGATGAGGAGAGCGTTCATCGTTGTCGACATGATTTATGATTTTGTGGCGGATGATGGGGCGTTAACGTGTGGAGAGCCCGGTCAGGCAATCGTCGACGACATCGTTCAAGGCATTCACGAAACGATTCAAAATGGAGGATACGTGTACTTGTGCGGAGATACGCATGAACCGGACGATCCGGAATTTCAAGTGTGGCCAGTCCATGCCGTGAAAGGGACGAAAGGTGCAGAATGGGTAGCGCCAACTCAACAGACGTATGAACAGTACAAAGACACCGGACGCATTCATATCGTGAATAAAACGAATATGATGCGTTTTTCCATACGCCATTCAAACAATTGTTGGAAGAGGATAAAATTTGTGAAGTGGAAGTCGCAGGAGTTTGCACATCGATCTTCGTCAATTTGACCGTTCAAGCAGCAACATTCCGAGGCTACCCGGTAACCGTCAAACGCTCCCGCGTCGCGGATTTCGAACAGAAAAAACACGACATCTTCCTCGAACATATGGAAGCCATCTGCAA